>JBDTOD010000304.1:0-2526 GCA_039933415.1 bacterium | reverse complement strand
CCCTGGCGGATCCGAACGTGGTCAATTCGCTGAAGGAGATGTACGAGGCGCAGGAAGGTTGAAGGACAACCGGACGGGGTCAGAGCCCGGGGTCAGAGCCCGGGGTCAGAGCCCGTCATTCGAGGGGTCCTCCTCGTTGAACGTGATGCGGCGCGCGGAACTTCGTATCATCGTCAACCGCGTCGTTCAGCGGCTCTGTCCAACCGGCATCTCGGCCCTTACGGTGTAACCACCCATCGGCACCTTTTCGATCACGATCAACATCGCGTCGCGAAGCCAGTCCTCGTCCGGTGCACCCACGTCGAGCTGAAGCAGCTCGTAGGTTGAGTTGGGTGTCGGTAGAACCTGCATCGACTGTCCGCCATGCCGGTCGCGACGGCTGAGCGATAGCACCTCACCACGACGTTGGTTGAAGAGTGCGTAGTCGGTCAGCGATCCCGCGCTCTCCGATTCTGCCAATAGGGGAACGACCTCGACGATGGCGACGCGGGCGAGCGTCAGCCGTCCTTCGCCCAGCGCGTGCGTCCACCTCTCGATCCGCACGCGCCGCCCATCTCGAGCTATCGTGGCCCCTTGGAGAAGTGGCATGGTGGCGGCGATGCGCGGTTGGAATACGCCGATGCGGCCCTCCACCTCGATGCTCGTCGCCTCGGTTCTGAAGCGACGAGCCTGTTCGCGCGAGAGCTGCAGCGCGACGGGCAGAAAAGGCCGCGCCATGCCAGGGTCACCCAGCCAGCGGACGCCCGGCGGAACGGGCGGCCGAATCGAGGTGACGTCATGGGTGCCTCTCCATCCCGGAAAGCGCTCCGATGACCCGTCCCCGAGGTGAACGGTCCTCGACGTGGGCGTGAACGTCAGGTGATGCGCAAAATCAGTCGGAGTCAGCCTCGCCGCCAACAGAATCTCTTCGCCTTGCACCCAGGATCCACTCGCCCATGTCGGCTCAAGTCCGAGCGACGCTCGCGGAATGCTCGCAGGGGCCTCGACAAGACGCGCGTCTCCGCTGGATCGCGCGGTCAGGGACGCGAGCGACAACGCAATTACCGCGAAACCCGCGAGCCAGCTTCTCGTTCGCACATCTCGCGATCGGTAGAGCCAGGCGAGCAGGGCGATTCCGCCGACCACGCTGAGTGGTGTGCCCCAGGATCTCGTGGGCCTGAGATCGATGACGTGCCAGATTCGGAAGATGAGCAGAAGTACCACCATACCGCCGACGACTCCGAACAGCGCGACCAGAAAGCTCTTCAGATCGCGTGTCAGCGCCCCGACGACCATCGCGATGACCAACCAAAGCCAGAGCTCTATCGCCGGTTCCGAGAGCACGGCGGGTAGATGCGTGAGCGTCACACCGTTGATCGACGACACGATGAGCTGCCCGGTCAAAGCAGCAGCAGCACGATCAAGAGTGCCGAGGCAATCTTCGCCGCGAACATCGCGGACGAGTGGAATGGCCGGCTCGCCCAGAATGCGTCCGCCTGCGTCGGAGAGTCGGTCTGTACCAGCGATGCGACGGCGATCATACCGCTCAGCACGACAAGGTAGGGCAGCATCTGCAACGGCCCGTTGGATGTTCCGAGCCGCGTCGTGGCTGAAGACACGCCCACCACCGCGACGAACGCCGCGTACCCCAGAAGCAGCTGTCGGTCCTCTATGAGATCCTTCCGCATCACGTGTCGAACCTGCCCGAGCCACGTCACGACGCCACCTCCATAAGTCGCGGGTGATCGCTCGGACGATGCTTCGCCAACGCCACGAACACCTCACGAAGAGTGGCGTCGCGCACTTCGATTCGCGCCGACCCGGGAAAGGCAGCCTGCACCGCTACGTCCGCCGGCATCGAGTCACGATGGTCGAGCACGAAGCTGAGTCGAGGGCCGGACCGCTCGATACTCATCCAATCGCCTGGCACCTGTTTGGGTCCATCGATGTCGCTGCCGAGTATGACCTCGACGCGCTTGAAGCGAGATCGCAGCTCGTCCATCGGCATCGAGATACGCATCGAGCCGGCCTGGAGGAATCCGACCCAGTCGGCGAGCAGCTCGAGCTCACCGATGTCGTGCGAGCAGAGCAGCACGGTCCAACCTTCGGAGCCGGACGTGTCGAGGAGACCGCGCACGAGATCGTCCTTCACCTGCGCATCCATCCCGGTGAACGGTTCGTCCATCAAGAGCAGTCGCGGTCTCGGCGCCAGAGCAGAGAGCAGCGCCGCCTTCATCCGCCGGCCTCGTGACATGGCTCCGAGCCGCTGTGACGAATCGAGGTCGAACCGACTCCGCAACCTCGCGGCAAGCGCGCGATCCCACCTCGGGTAGAGTGGTGCGAGGTACGCCTCGAGCTCCCCCAACCGCATCCGACCTGGAAGGGGTTGTCCCTCCGCGATGTACCCGATGGACTGCCTCTGTGCGATGGACAGCGCCGATACGTCCGCGCCCAGCAGTCGCAGGTGGCCAGCGTGCGCCCGGCGCAGCCGTGTGAGAATCTGAAGCAGTGTCGTCTTTCCCGAGCCGTTCGGGCCAAGGAGCGCGA
>JBDTOD010000303.1:0-2527 GCA_039933415.1 bacterium | reverse complement strand
CTAGGCGCCCTTCACCTTGGCCCATCTGTCGCGCAGACTGGGCTCCGAACCCGCGGCCTTGCAAGGACTACCACGCCCGGCGATGATTGCACCGAATCATCACGGGACTGGATGCGGAATGCCGAAGAGTACCTCTGACTGACGAGTCCACCGCGCCGCTGCGTGTGGCACTCGGAACCGCCTACCACATCGAGCGTGAGCTCGGTGGCGGCGGCATGTCGCAGGTGTTCCTCGCCACCGAGCTGGCTTTCAATCGGCAGGTCGTGGTCAAGGTGCTCCCGCGCGACCGAGCCCACCTCAGTCTCGAGCGATTCAAGCTCGAGATTGCCACGGCGGCCAAGCTCCAGCATCCGCACATCGTTCCGCTGTTGAGCGCGGGTGAGTTCGACGGAACGCCGTACTTCATCATGCCGTATGTGAGCGGCGACACGCTGCGCACCCGACTGTCCACAGGGAGCGCACTGCCGATTCCCGAGGCGACGCGGATATTGCGCGACGTCGCCGTGGCGCTCGCCTTCGCGCACCGGCATGGCATCGTCCATCGAGACATCAAGCCCGAGAATGTGCTGCTGTCCGACGAATCGGCCGTCGTCTCGGATTTCGGCATCGCCAAGGCACTCACCGCGGCGACTGGCGCGACCGGGAGTGGTCTGACGTCCGTGGGCATCGCGCTCGGTACGCCGGCGTACATGGCGCCGGAACAGGCGAGCGCGGACCCGATCGTCGATCATCGCGCTGACCTGTATTCGTTCGGCTGCATGGCGTACGAGATGCTCACCGGCGCCGCGCCGTTCGCCGCCCGCCTTCCGTCCCAACTGTTCGCGGCACATCTCACCGAGCTCCCCACTCCGCTCGCGTCGAAGCGACCCGACGTTCCCGCCGCGCTCGCGACACTCGTGATGCGGTGTCTGGAGAAGGATCCCGCCGACCGACCGGAATCAGCCCAGGTCGTGTTGCGCGCGCTCGATGCCGTCCAACTGTCAGGCGCGGGCGAAACTCCGATGAAGCCGGCGCCGGCGAAGGCGAGATGGCTCGCCGCGACGGGAGTCGTCATCCTGATGGTCGCCGCCGCTGCGTGGCTGTCGATGCGGCCGTCCGGAAGCGTGGCAGCGACGGAGGATCGCTCCGTCGCGGTGCTCCCCTTCGAGAACGACGGGCGTGACTCGACGCAGGAGTACTTCTCCGACGGCCTCACCGACGAGTTGATCAGCCGTCTCGCGAGGACGGGGCTTCGCGTTTCCGGACGCAACTCCGTGTTCACGTTCAAGGGCACCCGCCAATCTGCGCGTGCCGTCGGTGCGGCGCTCGGCGTCGGTACGGTGCTCACCGGCAACATTCGCCGACTCGGCGACAAGCTGCACGTGAGCGCCGAGCTGGCGAACGCGAACACCGACGGGGTGTTGTGGACGTTCAATACCGATCGGCAGACCAGCGACATCTTCGCCGTCCAGCGCGACATCGTCGATTCGATCCTCGCGCACTTTCACATTGCCGCCGCGCCGCCGCATGTCGACGCCACGAAGAGCATCGCGGCATACGACCACTATCTCAAGGGAAGATTTCAAGCCAGCAAGGGCACGCGGGAGGGGCTCAACGCATCTCTCGACGAGTATGCGCTCGCCCTCGCGGCGGATCCGCAATTCGCTCGGGCGTACACCGGCATCGCCATCACATGGGGATGGTTGTCCGACGGTTATCTCCCGCCGACGGAGGCTCAGCCCAACGCCGCCGTCGCCGTGCGCCGGGCTCTCCAGCTCGACAGCACGCTCGCCGAGACCTGGAGCGCGGCCGCGACTCTCAACACGCAGTTCGAATGGGATTGGCCGCGCGCTCGGCGTGAGGTCGATCACGCACTCGCCATCAATGCCAACGATCCCGATGCCTGGATGGCCGACGCGTATGTGTGGATCTCGCAAGGAGATCGCACGAAGGCCATGAAGTCGATCGATCGCGGTCTGCAGAGCGATCCGCTGTATAGGTTCCTGGCGCTGCAGCGGATGCTTCACCTCGCGTGGAGCGACCACCCGGACTCCGCTGTGAAATACCACGACGCGTCCGTACTTAAGACCGGCGACTTCGAGTACGGGGATTCGTTTCTCGCCTTCGCACAGATGAAGCTCGGCCAGTTCGCCCTCGCGGAAAGCACATTCAAAGCGGCCGAGGTCATCCTGCGGCATCGAGCGCCCGGGCTCGGAGTCCTGTACGCTCGCACCGGCCGGCGCGATGCGGCACTTGCGCTGCTGAACGAGATCGACGCGCACTGGCCCGCGACCTACATCCCTCCCGAGATGGTCGCCCAGATCCCCGCTGCACTCGGCGATACCACCGGCATGTACCGCTGGCTCGAGCGCGGTCTCGGAGTCCGCTCGGCGTGGGCGACGTTACTCGGCGTGTGGGATCCGGTGCTCGCGTCACACCGGAACGAGGCGCACTACCAGAGCATCATGCGGCGCGCCGGGATCGTTGCACCGTAAGACGCTACTTCACCTCTTGGCTATGCTCCTATCGCCGCAGTTGTCACGCGGAG
>JBDTOD010000302.1:0-2550 GCA_039933415.1 bacterium | reverse complement strand
CCACACCCGCTCCGCCGAACAGGCCCGCCTTGCCGCCGCGCTCGAGCGGCACGAGCACGTCGATGACCTTGATGCCCGTTTCGAAGATTTCCGACTTGGTGGAACGTCGTGCGAGCGGCGGAGGAGCCCGATGCACGGAACGCCATTGGACGTCGCACAACGCCGCCTCTCGATCGATGGCGTTGCCAAAGACATCGAGCATCCGCGAGAGGATTCCCTTACCCACGGGGGCTCGCATCGGCCCTCCCGAGTTCTCCACCGCCATGCCCCGCGCGAGGCCCTGCGTGGGCGTCAGGGCAATCCCACGGACGTGGTGCGCATCGCGTTGCGCTAGCACTTCGATGATGATTCGCCCTTCATCCCCGGCGCGCAGCAAGGAGTAGATCGGCGGCAAATGCTCATCGAACCGAACATCCACGACACTGCCACGTACCGCGACGACTACGCCGACGTTGGATAGGCTGGCAGTGGGTTCCATGCTGGCGCTCGCTGATCCAAGTCAGTTTAGTTCAGGCACACGCGGCGTCTCCGCCCAAGTCTTCCTTTCCGCGTTTTTCCCGAGCTCCACCTCCGATGCCGATTCTCTTGACCCTCCGAAGGCTTTAAAGTCACGCCGCATCACGCGCAGCAGCTGTGCGCTTCCCCTCGTCATGCGTGGTTCGCTTGAGACCGTTCGGCCCCTCTCCACCTCGTCGCGTGTGCCATGGGCGATGACGACGAACTTGCCCGCCTTGATCCGCGTTTCATAGGAGAGGACGCTGGACTTCGGAATCCCGATGCTGAACAGCGTCGCGCAGAGCGCTCATGCCTCCGACGAGAGTGGCAACACACGCAACAGTCGCGCGCTTTTTGACGCAGCGTCCTGGCACAGCCTGGACACTCGAAGACTACGATGCAGCGATCCGTCGGCATGACCACGTTCTCTTCACGCCCGCAGTGTGGACAAATCAATGTCGCGTTCACGTTTGCCATTCCACGTGCTCAACCGTCATGCGGTGTTCGCCCGTGTCGCCCATCTCGGGCTTCGTGGCACGCACAACCGCGTAGCCAAGCCGATGCCCCTCGACCGCGACGAGCGCCTGCCGTGTCATCCGCCTCGCCGCATCGAAATCAATCCCCTCGAGATCGATCTTCTTGAGACCCCGGAGTACATCCACCGCGAACAGACGGCTCCCGATGTGACGAATCATCTCGAGGAGCACGGAGTCGTGATTCTCCACGGCTGCGTCGATAAAACCAGCCTCAGCTAGCCGGGCTGCGTACGCGTCCGCGGGACACGCATCAGCGAGACACGCGACCCACGCCATGAGATCGGCGAGCTCTCCGTCGGGACCAGAGGCACGGGTGATATCGCTCAAGCCGACGCGCCCTCCCGGTCTCACCACCCGGGCAAATTCATGGGCCGCGGCTCGCTTGTCCGGAAAGGTGCAGAAGGCGCACTCGCAGATGAGGGCGTCCATTGAGGCGTCATCCAGCGGGAGTTGCTCGGCGTCGCCTACCTTGAAGGTCACCCGGTCGGTGAGTCCCAGGCGATCCGCCTCGCTGGTGGCATGCGCCACATTCTGCGAGCTCAAATCAACGCCGACGACCGCGCAGCCAAACCGTTGCGCGAGCAGAATCGCACTCGCCCCCTTCCCTGACGCCGCGTCGAGCACCCGGCTGTCTGGTGTGAGCGCGAGCAGCTGGCCGACCCGTTCCGTCAGCGCCGCACCCCCAGGATGAAACGAGTCGCCCAACAGTCGGACGACGATCTCGCTCTCGTACAAACGCGCGCAGCACTGTTTGACGTGTGCCGCCGCCGCGGGATCCAACGCCTCACCGGCTTGTGCATCCGGGCTCATGGCTTGGGCTCGCCGAATGCGAAGGACACCGGCACCGGCTCGAACCGGCGACCCTCCGCTCGAGCCTGCCGCCTGGCCGGCTCCATGGCCTCGAGCTGCGCGCGCGCTTGCTCCCGATAGCCCACCGTGTTGTACGCGCAGAACGGAATCTGCTTGCCTCCCGGCAACAAGAACTCCTTGCAGCACTTCATCAGGTTCTTCTGATTGAACGTCCACGGGTCCATGAAGTCCTGCGCCATGATCATCAGCATGTGGTCGGCCACGTCGCCGATGGTCACGGCGTCCGGCAGGCCGCACGCCTGACAGGACAGCGACAGCTGGTCGAGCGATTTCTGCGATCCGGCCACCGATGACGACGACCAGAGCCCCTCGAGCGCGCCCCGAATCTCGATGCTGAAGTCGGGGACGACGCGGTTCGTGATGTAGTCCAGATACTCGTACACGTTGACGATCCGGGGTAGCGGGACCACGCGGTCGCCATCGACGAAGGCGTAGGTCACGGCGTTGCAGGTCGGGAAGCAACACGGCACGGGAATGAAGTCACTCACCACAAATCGCCCGGCGGTCTGTGCCTCGACGAGCCGCAGGATGTCGGGAATGGTGATCCGCTGCATCGGATCATGATGGGGATGCCGTCCGGCGTGGAACGCGGGTTGAAAGTTGATGCCGCGAACCGCCGGATGCGAGATCGCGAAGTCGACGATGCGAC
>JBDTOD010000301.1:0-2578 GCA_039933415.1 bacterium | reverse complement strand
CGTTGGGGACGTTCGCGGGCGATGGATCCTGCGCGGCGGCGGCCGTCGCGCAAACCGCCAACGCGGCGGCGGCAGCGAGCGATCGCCGCAGACTGACGAAGGTGGACATTGTGGGGCTCCGGGCCGGGTATCTCGCAAGATGAAAGCGTGGAAGGGGGGAGGCAACAGTCCCTTCGGGCAGCTGTCGCTTGATTCGGCTGCGGCGATCTGCGAGGCCTACGCCGCGAAGCGGTTTGCGACTGAGGCGAGCGTGTATACGCGCGTCGGGAGCTCCGCGTCGGGAGTGTGGCGCGGCTCGGCTCGTCGGAACGCGCGAATCGAGTGGAGGGCCACTCGAGGGTCGTCGGCTACGACGTGCGGCCGAGCCTCGTCCCGGACAAACTTTCCGAGCGATACCAGCGATACGCCGATGAAGGGAGTTAGCTCGACCTGAGAGCACTCCCCATCGATCAACATAGTTTTGTTGCAATGGAGAGCTTCGAGGGTAGCGGAGTGGCCATGCTCGCTTAAGCGGTGCGCGTCGAGTGAGACGGAGCATTTCCGCGCGAAGGCATGCGAGATTGGCTCGCATCAGTGTATCGTGAGAAGGGCAGCAACTTGACGCCAAAATCGTGGCGCCTATTCTCTTACCATGTGATAAAGATGGTGCACGTTCTTACGGTACGCCCTCGCACCCTGTGGACATTGGCTGCGATGATCATTGCTGTCGGCGCCGCTGGCGCCTGTGGGTCGCGAGATGCGAACGGACCCATCGGCCTCACCTCGATCGTCGTCACGCCAAACCCTCAAATCGTTGGCGTGGGTGTAACGCGACCTTTCACCGCAACGGGGAGCAACGACCTCGGCGCTCCACTGGCCCTTACGGCCGACTGGTCCGTCAATCACGGCGGCGGGACGATCAATGCGTCTACGGGGATGTTCACCGCCGGAACCGATACCGGCACTTTCACCAATACGGTGAAGGCGGCGAGCGGAGCGGTTTTCGGCGAGGCGACGGTCATCGTCACGGACGACGCCACCCTTCTCGCGCCCGGCCCCTTGAGGAGCGCGTCCGCGAATGGGATCATGGCCGGTCAGGCATTTACCTGCGTGACCGGAGGAACGATCAACGCCAACATCGCCATCAGTCCGGGAAGTACGGTGACCGGATTCCCGCCGTGCGTCATCACTGGTGTGCGACACCTCGCCGATGCGATTGCGCTCGCTTCGCAGAACGATCTTACGGCCGCCTACGATTCGCTGATGGGGCTCCCGTGTCCGGGCGCGAATGTCATCACCACGGACCTCGGAGCGACGACGAAGGCCGCGGGCGTCTACTGCTCCTCGTCGGGCATCGGCGTCACGGGAACGCTCACGTTGGATGCAGGAAACGATACATCGGCGACGTTCGTGTTCCAGGCGCAGAGCACCTTGATCACCGCCGGGAACGTCGTGCTGATCAACGGTGCCAAGGCCCACAACGTGTATTGGGTCGTGGGATCATCGGCGACGCTCGGTACCAGCTCGCAGTGGCAGGGAAACGTCATTGCCCTCACGAGCATTACGTTGGTGGACAATGCGAATCTGACCGGCCGCGCACTCGCTCGAAACGGCTCGGTCTCGCTCGGAACCAACAACACGATCACGCTGCCATAGAGGGACTGCCGTGCGTACACGGCGCCCGCTCAATATCGGAATGCCACCTTGATGCTCTCGCCACCGCCCTTGTTCGAGGCGGTGGCGATTGCCTTTGCATACTCGTCGAGCGGGAAAGTATGGGTGAGCAGCGGCGCGAGCGGCGCCGCTCCGCTCGCGATGAGCGTCGCCGCCGTCGCGAAGGCCCCTTGCTCCGCACTCGCGTGCATCGGGCTCCCGTAGCACAGCGAGCCGCGCACGGTGAGCTCCTTGAGCCAGAGCGGCGTCCAGTCCAGCCCGTTCATCGTGCTCGAGTTCCCCAGCAGCACGATCGTCCCCCCCGCGCGTGTGACGCGCATCGCGTCGTCCATCCCGCGCGCGCCGCCGATGCACACAAACGTCCGGTCGAAGCCGCCGACGCCGACCATCTTCCCGATGATGGGTTTCAATAACCGCGTGCCACCCGCATCCGCGAGCGCCTTCGTGTAGTCGCCGCGCGCCGGCACGATCTCGGCGGCGCCGAGCCGCGTCGCGTGCGCGCGCTGCGCATCGTAGCGCGCGAGCGCCGTGACGCGCGCCGCCGGCGCGAGCGCGCGCAACGCCGCAATCGTCAGCAGTCCGATCGAACCCGCTCCGATCACCAGCACCCGCTCGCCTGCCTCGGGGAGATTAGCTCGCACTGCATGCACCGAGCACGCAAACGGCTCGATGAGCACCGCGCTCTCATCGCTCACGCCTTCTGGGATCGCCACGAGCTGCTCCTCGTGCGCCACGAATTCCTCCCCCCAGCTCCCGCCGAGCCCGCGCGTGGTGCCGATCAGCATCCCCGGCGCGATCGCGCCGTCGGTGAAGTGCGCGCACCGCGAGTGATGCCCGCTCTCGCATGGCGCGCATCGCGGCGCGATTCCCCGCGGCTCGCAGCAGAGCAGGGGATTCGCAGTCACGCGCGCGCCGACCTTCACCG
>JBDTOD010000300.1:0-2583 GCA_039933415.1 bacterium | reverse complement strand
TCGCGCTCCTTGGCCCGAACGGCTCGGGAAAGACGACACTGCTTCAGATTCTCACCGGTCTGCGGAAAGCGCACTCCCGGCACGTCCGTTTGCTCGGTACCGACGTGTCCGCACTGACGCTCGCCCAGCGGCAATCGATCGGATACATCGCCGAAGGGCAATCGCTGCCCGATCGCATGCGGCTGGCGGAGCTCGAGGCGTACCTCATGCCGCTCTACCCACGGTGGGACCGAGCGCTCGCCGCGAGGCTGAGAGCACGGTTCGAGCTCGACCCACGTCAACGGCTCGGCGCGATGTCACGGGGCCAGCGGATGAAGGCGGCGCTGCTGTGCGCCCTGGCGCCGAGACCGCGGCTGCTGTTGATGGACGAGCCGTTCACCGGAATGGATGCGCAGGTGAAGGACGACCTCGTGCGCGGGCTGCTGGATACGTCCGGCGATGAAGGATGGACCGTGCTGCTCTGCTCCCACGACATCGGAGAGCTGGAGATGCTCGCCGACTGGGTCGCGTTCCTCCAGCATGGCTCGATGCGCACAGCGTTGCCGATGGACGAGCTGCGATCGCGGTTCAGGCGCGTCGACGTTCTACTCTCCGGCGACGCAGTCGGATCGGATCCAACGCCAGGCGAATGGATGAGTGTCGAGCGATCCGGTCCACGACTCAGCTTCGTGCTCGATCATCGTGACTCGGTGCCGGCGGAGGTGGCGCTGCGCGCTGCCTTTCCCGGCTCGGCGCGAATCGACGTGCGCGACGCCACGCTTCGCGAAGTGTTCGTGGCGTTGGCGAAGCATCGGCCGAGCGAACGTGCGCGACTCGAGGAGGTGACGTCGTGACCTGGTTCGGGCAGGTTCGGCACGTGATGTGGAAGGATCTCGTCGAGGATCGACGGGTGCTCCTGGGCTACGCCGCGTTCGTCGCCGTGGTGGCGACGTTCTCGGTGACGACGCGGCTCGGCACGTCGAACGGGCCGCTGCAGATGCTGCCCTACCTGGTGGTATTGAGTGGGATGATCGCTGTCGCGTCGCTGGTGCAGGCTGACTCGCCGACCAGGCCGGATGCGTTCTGGGCGAGCCGGCCGTTCCACTCGAGTGCCATGTTCGCCGCAAAGCTCGCCTCGGCCATGTCGATCGTGCTGCTGCTGCCGCTGATCGGCCAGCTCATGGTGTGGTCGGCGAATGGAGCGACACTCCGACAGGTACCAGCCCTGCTGACGGAGCCGACGGTCGAGCTCGGGCTGTGGCTCCTCATCGCCATGGTCGTGGGGGCGCTCACCCGCGATCTGAAGAGCTTCCTGGTGGCACTGTTTGGAATCGTGGGCGGCATCGTGGTGCTCGTGCTCACCCTGCAGGTGTGGGCCGACTTCGATCTCCGCCTCGCGAGATCATTCGTCGCGCCGGTCAGCATGCTCGGCGGAATTGGACTGCTCGTCTGGCTCTACCGATCGCGTGATGTGCGCGCGAGAAGCTGGCTCGCCGGTTTCGCTGTGACCGCGCTCTCGCTGATGTCGCTGACGACGCGCTCTACTGGAGATGCGCGCCTCATCGAGGCACCCGCGAGCGTTCCGCGAATGGCGCTCAGGCTGACGCCGACCTCGAACGCCGGCGACTGGCTGCAACACGACGAGATTTTGCTGTTCGCGGCCCTGACTCCGGCGGACTTTGCTCATCACCTGACGTTCACGCCCACGTCCAGGACCGTACGGCTGCGGGATGGTTCATCTCAGCGCTTTCCCGTGGCCATTCAGGGTTCGAGAGGCACCCACGACAACGGATCGATCCGGCCGCCGTTCCCTTCGGAAGTGCGCTGGCTCGGGGATCCCGGCATGCCACGGCTGTCCGCTTACGTCGGTCTGCAGCTCTCGCGCGAGAACGCTCGCAAATTCCGAGCGGAGGCAACGAGCATCGAGGTGGAGGGCCGCGTGGACGTGTTTCAGCCACGCATCGCCGCAACGATCCCGCTCGTGCAGGGGTCGACGGTCGCTCGGAACGGCCGACGCGTCCGGATCGAGAAGTGGAGCAACGCACGGGGCGAGGGACGTCTCACGCTCGCCGAGGTTGCGATCGCCGACGTCGTTCCGGTGATCGGAGACACGCAGGGCGCGGGATCGCTGGTCGACTATGCGCTGTACAATGAACGTCGCGGCGAGGTGGTCTCACTCAACCGCGGCGACCGGCATGGTGGACAATCGATGCAGGTAGTACCGACACCGAGCACGACGTACCAGCTGCTCCAGCTCGACGTCGCCGCTCCGGACGAGGACTGGCTCCGCGACGCGATGCTGGTGGTGATCGAGAAGGTGCCGTTGGGGGGATACACCGTGACCGGCCAGATGCCGGTCGGGCAGGGCCGCTGAAGTACGGGTGAGCAGGAGTGCGGCAGACCGACATTCGCACGCTGCCCACATCGTCTTTGAACGACACTGACCCCAAACACTGACCGCAGGTCCCGAGATACGCTACCCGCTACGACGTCCCGCTACCCGCCAACCACCTCCCGCCTACAGGAAGTGGTAGTTGAACAGTCATGACTCCTGCGCCTCGTACATCTCCTTCAGCGAATTGACCACGTTCGGATCCGCCAGGG
>JBDTOD010000299.1:0-2589 GCA_039933415.1 bacterium | reverse complement strand
AGGCGGAGCGCGAGTACGACATCATCATCATCGACTCGCCGCCGCTCAACGTCGTGGCCGATGCCGCAATTCTAAGCGGCGTCACCCAGGGCGTCGTGCTGGTCGCGCGCTCGGGGGTCACGGCGAAGGCGGCGATCACGTATGCGGCCGAGCAGCTGCGGCTGGTGCGCGCGCCGCTGTTCGGAACGATCCTGAACGACATCGAGCCCAAGAGCTACTCCTCGTACGACGGCGCGTATCGCTACTACGGCGTGCCGGCGCTCAAGGCGTACGGCGAGCAGTACGCCGCGACGTCGGACTCGAAGCGGGGCGAATGAACGAAGGAACGGAAGGACGGCAGCACATCGCCGACTACAATCAATCACGGTTCTAGGTCGTGGCTACCGCGCAGGAGCATCAGAAGCGTTCTTCTTCGGACTGGGCAGACGGCTGGACGCCGTTCGGCAACGGGCGTCCGCGCGCCGCGCGCGCGCCGGCCCGTGGCTCGTACTCGCGCGCGGCGGCGCCGCGCCACGGAGCGAATCCGGCGGTCGACGCGTTCGTTGCGGTCGCGACGCTGATCGCGGCGTTCGTGCTGATGAATCTCGCCGAGAACCAGGTGATGGGGCTCGCCGAGTTCCTGAAGATGCGGATCTCGGTCAAGAACGTGATGCTGATCGCGGTGCTCTCGTACTGCTGGGTCGCGCTCTTCCGCTCGTTCGGGCTCTACGACGCGCGGCGCATCATGAGCTGGGAGGAGGAGACGCTGCGCGTCATCGGCGCGTGTCTGCTCGGCGCGCTCGTCGCGCTGATCTTCCCGGTCACGAGCGTCAGCCAGGCCTTCCGCTACGACACCACCGCGCTCTTCTTCGTCGGCGTCGTGGTGAACACGCTGATCGTCCGCCGCGCCGGCCACATGCTCACCGAGCGTGGGACGACGGGCGGCGTGCGCAACCTCGTGATCGTGGGCTCGGGTCCGCGTGCGCGGCGTGCGTACCGCGAGATGTGTCTCGGCGACCAGCCGCAGTACGTCTGCCTCGGCTTCGTGGACTCGGATCCCGTGCCGATGAACGGCACGCCGATCCGCATGCTCGGAGGGATCGCGGAGCTCGAGAGCCTGCTGGTGAACGAGCCGATCGACGAAGTGCTCATCGCGCTGCCGATCAAGTCGCAGTACGCGGGCGTGCAGCGCGCGCTGCGCATCTGCGAGCGCATGGGCGTGCAGGCGACGTATCTCGCCGATGTGTTCGAGCATGGGCTCGCGCGGCCGCGCTTCGAGCAGGCGGAGTCGATGGCGGTGGTCACGCTCCCCACGCGTGCGGATGACTCGCGCCTCATGGTCAAGCGCGGCATCGACCTCGTGGGTGCGACGATCGCGGTGATCCTGCTCTCGCCCGTACTCCTCGTCACGGCGATCGCGGTGAAGATGACGAGCCCGGGCCCGGTGTTCTTCATCCAGCCGCGCTACGGCTTCAACCGCCGTCGCTTCCCGATGTACAAGTTCCGCACGATGGTGGTGGATGCGGAGCAGCGGATGAAGGACATCGAGCATCTGAACGAGGCGGCCGGACCGATCTTCAAGATCAAGAAGGATCCGCGTCTCACGAAGATCGGGGGCTTCCTCCGCGAAGCATCGGTCGACGAGCTGCCGCAGCTCTTCAACGTCCTCCTCGGCCACATGTCGCTGGTTGGGCCGCGCCCGATGTCGGTGCGCGACGTCAGCCGCTTCTCCGAGGCGACGCTGATGCGCCGCTTCAGCGTGCTTCCGGGGATGACGGGGCTCTGGCAGGTGAGTGGGCGCAGCTCGCTGACGTTCACGGACTGGATCGCGCTCGACCTGAAGTACATCGACAACTGGTCGCTCACAGAGGATCTGCGCATTCTCCTCATCACGGTGCCCGTCGTGGTCCGCGGTAGAGGGGCAATGTGATCTCCGCTGGCTAGCTCCCCACGTGCGGGAGCTGGTCGACGAGGCCTCGCGCACCCATGAATGATCCACAACCCGCCCTTGGCGATGGCCTGACAGGGGCCGAGCTGGAGGACGCAGAGCACGCGGACCTCCTCAAGCGGAGTATCCGCGGCGCGAACGTTCTGCTCGTGCGCGGGCTTCTGCTGCGCGTCATCAGCGCGAGCACCAACTTCGCGCTCATCGCGCTCGTGCTTCCCGCGGAGCTGGGCATCTTCGCCGTGGTGCGCGGTGCGCTGTCGACGGTGCAGTTCATCACGGAGCTCGGCTTCGAGCTCGCGATGATCCGGCGGCGCGACGACCCGACTCCCGAGATGATGGCGGCGGTGGCCGGGCTGCGCACGCTGTTGCTCATCGCGATCCTCGCGCTCGTGATCGTGATCCCGAACGCGTCGAATCTGTTCGGGGTGCTGCCGAAGGAGTGGAGCGGGTGGCTGGTGGTCTCGATCGCGGCGCTGCTCGTCACGCCGATCCAGACGTCGTGCAAGGTGGCGCTCGAGCGCGACCTGCGCTTTGCCGAGCTGTCGATGCTCGAGGTGAAGGGGGTGTTCATCCAGAACATCGCGCTCGTGGCATTCGCGTTCGGGCATCGCTTCGTCGAGGGCGTGTTCATCACGCAGATCGCGCTCTGCTTCTACTACACG
>JBDTOD010000298.1:0-2594 GCA_039933415.1 bacterium | reverse complement strand
AGGCGGGCGAGCTGCGGATCACGGTCTCGTCGGCTGCGGGTGCGCTGCTCGCGACGGTGCCGGTGAGGGTGCGCTAGGGACCGGCGCGTTAGCTGATCGGCGCGCCCCGCTCCTTGTAGATCACGCCGCCCTTCATCACGAAGCTCGGCCGCTCCATCACCGTGATGTCGGCCGTCGGATCTCCAGGCACCGCCACGATGTCCGCCCACTTGCCGGGTGCGAGCGTACCGGTCTGCTTTTCCCAGCCGAGTAGCTTCGCGGCGCTGAGGGTGCCGGCCGAGATGGACTGCATGGGCGTGAGCCCACCCCACGTCACGAGGAGCGTGAACTCGTGGCCGTTGGCGCCGTGGTTGCCGACGCCCGCGTCGGTGCCGAGCGCGATGAGCACGTGGTTCCTTGCGGCCAGTCGGACGCTGTTGCGCATGGCCTGCGCCGCGGCGAGTGCCTTCTCGGCCCGCAATCCGGTGAGTCGTCCGCTCTTTGCCGCGCCCTCGACGTACTCGGCCGCGCTGATCGTCGGGACGAGATACGTGCCGTGCTGCGCCATCATCCGCGCGCCCTCGTCGTCCAGGAAGGAGCCGTGCTCGATGGACGCCACGCCGGCGCGCACCGCCAGCTTGATCCCCTCGGTGCCATGCGCATGGGCGGCAACCTTGCGCCCAAGCTTCGTCGCTTCGTCGACGATCGCCTTCATCTCGTCGAGCGTGTACTGTGTGGCGCCAACGGCATCGCCCTCGGAGAGTACGCCCCCGGTCGCGCAGATCTTGATCACGTCGGCTCCGTACTTCACCTGATAGCGCACTGCCTTGCGTGCCTCGTCGGCGCCGTCCGCCACGCCCGTGCGATAGTCGCCATCGACGACACCCGGGCTGAAGCCATTGCGGTCGCAGTGCCCGCCCGTGATGCCGATGTTGTGACCCGCATTCTGCATGCGCGGACCGATCGCCGAGCCTTCTGAAACGGCCTGTCGCAGCGCCATGTCATCGAAGTTTGGCGAGCCGACCACTCGCACCGTCGTGAAGCCTGCCATGAGCGTCTTCTGCGCGTTCGCCACGCCCATGATCGCGGCGTAGCCGGAAAAGTCGCGCACGACAGCATCATCGCGCTTCAAGTCGGCGAGCGGACGGCCGATGAGGTGCACGTGCGCGTCGATGAACCCGGGCAGCAGCGTCGCGTCGCCGAGGTCGATTGAGCGCCCACCGGCGGGGATCGCGACGTCGCCCTGCGCGCCCACGGCGACGATCTTGTCGCCGGTGATGACGATGACTCCGTTGCGCACGATCGCGCCGCCGTTGCCGTCGATCAGTCGCGCGGCCTTGAGCACCGTCGTCGATTGTGCGTCGAGCGCGACGGCGGAGAAACTGAGCGACGCGATGAGCAGGCAGGCGCGGAGCACGGTGATCCTTGGGAACAGAGCCGTCCGCCGGCGAGAGAGCGGCGGTGGAGATCGCAGGGGAAGGGCGGCGAGAGACCGGCCTGGTCGCGGAATGTGGGAGGAGCGCGCGATGACCGCCAGGCGCTCATGGCGCGGTGGCCGTCCGTGACGGAGATTTTCGCGAGACCAGTATCATCAACGATCACGGGGAGGAACGAGATGAGACGATCGATCGGCGCGGTGCTGGTCCTCATGCTGGCGCAGGCCTGCGCTAGCGCCGGCACGACGAGCACGCCTACAGCAGGATCCCCGCTCGTCAACGCGACCGCGAAGGCGCGCATCGACTCCACGCTCAACGCCTTCGTCGCGTCGGGACGCGCGTCTGGCGCGAGCGCGCTGGTGTGGGAGAAGGGGCGCGAAGTGTATTTCGGCGCGTACGGAATGGCTGACCGGGAGGCCGGTCGTCCGATGCGGCGCGACGCCATCGCGCAAATCTTCTCCATGACCAAGCCGATCACCGGCGTCGCGCTGATGCAGCTCTTCGAGCAGGGCAAGTTCCAGCTCGACGAGCCGCTCGCGAAGTACCTCCCGGAGTTCAGCGATGTGAAGGTGTACGCCGGAAAGGACGCGAACGGCGCGCCGCAGTTCGTCGCGCCCGATCGCGCGCCCACCATCCGCGACATCACGCGGCATACCGCGGGGTTCGCGACCAATGCCGGCGACCCGGGCGTCGGCCAGCTCTTTCGCACCGCCGATCCGATGAACCGCAACAACACGATCTCCGTGTTCTCGCGGCGGCTCGCCAGTGTGCCGCTCTCCTTCGAGCCGGGCACAAAGTGGTCGTACGACATCTCGGTCAACGTGCAGGCCGCACTCGTGGAGCGCCTGTCCGGTGAGCCGTTCGGGCGCTACGTGCGCACGCACGTGCTCGACCCGCTCGGCATGCGCGAGACGCGATACTTCGTCCCGGAGCGCGACCGCGGACGCTTCGCCGCGATGTATCAACGCGGCGCGAACGGCGAGCTCACTCGGGCGCCCGACTCGACGGCGAAGGCGTTCAACACGAAGATCTGGCCGCTCGAGCCGGGCTCGTTCGGCTTCACCTCCACGCTCGACGACTACATGCGCCTCGCGCGCATGCTGCTCGGCGGCGGCCAACTCGGAGGCGTGCGCATCCTGAAGCCCGAGACGGTTCGCCTCATGGCGACCAACCATCTCC
>JBDTOD010000297.1:0-2594 GCA_039933415.1 bacterium | reverse complement strand
CCGGACGGTCTCGCGGTGGACGGAGCGGCCACCGGCGGCGAAGATCTTGAAGTACGTGACGCCAGTCTCCGCGAGACCGGCGAGTCCGTGCGGCAGCGCGCTGGCCGCGGCGCGTGGCTTCTGCTTGAGCAGCCCCTCGCGATGCGAGGGGTGCTCGATATCCTCGCCGGTCTTCCACGAACGGCGGTGGATCGCGACCCGCTTGTCGCCGAGGAACGCGCGGACGGTGTCGTCGTCGGCGCGGACGAGCACGGTCTGGCTCTCGAGCCGCCACGGCACGCTGTAGCGATTGCGGTCGAACCCGACGCGGAACATCTTGGTCACCTGCTGCGTGTCGAGGTCGTCGACATTGAACTGCGTATCGGGGATCGGGCGGAGCCGCGGCCGCTCCTCGTTGCGGAACACGAGCGCCGGGACCTTGCCGGTGACGTCGTGCACGCGGTGATTGGCGATATCGTCACGCCAGCGCGCGGCCTGCGCATTGAGGTCGAGGAGGTCGACGAACCTGCGGCCGGGCCAGAACCGCGAGCGCACGAAGCCGATCGGACGCTCGACCCGTCCCTTCTCGTTTCCTCGACGAGGATTGCAGGCGATCGCCGCGAACCCGCGGGTGCGCGCGTATTCGAGGAACCGCGGATTGAACACGGTCGCGTGCGGCGTGTGCGAGAGCACGACCGTCTTCATGTTGTCGAAGATGTCGGCCTCGGCGACGCCGCCGAAGAACTGGAGCCCGCGCTCCATGCAGCGCAGGAACGTGCCCATCGCCTGGCTCAGCGCGAACTCGAGGTAGAGGTAGCGCGAGTAGCACGCGACCATCACGAACGCGGACACGCGCCGAGGACAGCCCGGCAGCGCGAACCCGAAGTCCGCCCAGTCGACCTGGAACGCTTCCCCCGGCTTGAAGTCGAGCGTCAGGAACGCTTCCTTGGGCGCGCGCGGGCGCAGCTTGCTCACGCGGTCGCGCAAGATCGAGACGCCGCCCGTGTAGCCGAGCGGGCGCAGTCGCTCGAGGATCGCGGGCGCTGTCAACTCGGGCGTGTCATCGAGCAGCCGCCGGATCTCCGGCTCGTATGCATCGAGCAACGACGGGCGCGGCGCCGACGGAGCCGCGGTGCGCGCCGGACCACGCGCGAGCATCCGGCGCACGGTCTTGCGCGATAGCGCGAGACGCCTCGAGATCGCGCGGATCGGCAGGCCCTCGACGAGCGAGAGCCGGAGCACCTCGGCCAGCCGGGTGTCCTGCTCGGCGAGTGTGGTCAGGAGCGTGGGCAGCTTGGCCATCGTCAGTTTTCGTCGGGGCCGAGCCGACGCAGGTAGAGTTGGCGCAGGTCGGTGAAGTCGCCGATACCGCGAATGCGCCGACCGCGTCGTCGCGCGCGGGGGTCATGAACCTCGACGTCGAAGTACACCGAGCGCATGCCAAGGCCCATCTCGTCGGTAAGGGCGAGGCAGAACCCGGCTGCCCGCTCGTCCACAGACAACACAACGCGGAGCTTCGCGTCGAGCCACAGCGAGAGGCCTTGCAGGAACGCGATCACCGAGCGCTCGTGATGCACCGACGAGGGCGGTGGCAAGACCGCGCGCAGCAGCTCGTCGCCGCCCTGGGTCAAGAGCACGCGCGTCCTCGTCGGCGACGGGATGATGACCACCGTGTATTGCATCTGTGTCCTCGCCGGCGATCACGACCGTGCTCGTGGTCGTCACGAGCAGCAGCGAGGTGTCGGGCGCAGAGCATTCAGCACGAGGCGCAACTTCTTCGCGACGCACATCAGTCATCGCCCGTGACTCCGCGTGCTTGCGCGCGACCAACTCAGATTGGTGCACGGCGTGATCGCGGCGGCCTTCGTCACTCCGCTGGTGCTTGGCACTGGCGAGCCTCCGGATCGCCGCCCGTCCGTACTCGCGGCACTCGTCGCCGCAGTAGCTCTGCCCACGGTAGTCGGGTCGGCAGACCACGAAGGGCGCGGCGCAGCCGGCGCAGGTCAACGCGAAGACATCGAGCTCGTCCATCCGGCGTGGATGGTCGAGAACTGGACAGCGACCTCAGGCACGAGGACAGTACGTCTCGTACTGGCTCGTCCATCCGTCGCTGCTGGTACCGAGGGCTCAGGTGGCGACCTGGGCCCTCACTCTTTCCATCGCTCCGTAAATTATCCGGACGCCGCCGATGCGCCGCCACTTCTCGAGCGGGGTGGTCCCCCTGGCCCCCGGTGATCTCGGTGGAAGTGGTGCCCTACGAGGTCGGTGGTGACAGAGGGGGTTCCTAAATCGGTACCGCGTCGTTCCTGGTTCGCGCGCCAGCACTCGTCTATCGCAGAGCCGGTCGAGCGTCCCGGCGTCTGAGAAGCCGGTGGCATCAACGTAGCCAAAGTGATCCGGCGAGATCGAAGCGAGCGAAACGACTGTTGCCACGCCAGCGCAGTCGCATGCCTCGCGATAGCTCGTCGCGATCGTAAGCTGCACCTTTTCTGCGGCGCGTCTGAGGCTGTCCCTTGCGATCAGGGGTGTGATCAGCTGTTGATCCCGATCGGCTGCAACGAACCCGGCCGCCTGGCCCAACAGATGCGCGTAGTAAGGCAGCCCCACCGCCATCG
>JBDTOD010000296.1:0-2635 GCA_039933415.1 bacterium | reverse complement strand
CGCCCCCAGGATGTCCAGCACGTTCCGCTCGAGGTACTGCTGGCTTTCGCGATCGCGCTCGTGAAGTACCTGAAGGGTCCGATGCCGCACCTGAGCGATGCGAACGATGGCCGCAACGATGCCGATGACGATCAGTGCGAAGAGCGCACGGAACCACCACGTCCCCCAGAAGGGAGGCGTGACGATGATCTCGATCGCCGCGCCCGTCTCGTTCCAGAGACCGTCGTTGTTCGTGCCCTTCGCGCGAAAGGTGTAGCTCCCTGGCGGAAGGCTGGTGTACGAGGCCGCGTGCTTCGTGCCGCTCTCGTTCCAGTCCCGGTCGAGCCCATCGAGCTTGTACGCATACCGGTTCTTGTCGGGCGCGACGAAGTCGAGCGCCGCGAACTCGATCGTGAACGACTGATCGTAGCGCACCGTGATCGACCTGGCTTCCGTGATGTGCCTGGCGAGCGGCGAGCCCGGTGCACCGATCGTCACCGGCTTGTTCGCGAGCTGGAAGCCGGTGAAGACGATGGGCGGAACGTGCCCGTTTTCAGCGATTCTCTCCGGCTCGATGACGTTGAATCCCTGACTTCCGCCGAACAGGATCGCGTCGTCACGCGTGCGGTATGACGCCGTGAAGTTGAATTCACTCCCCTGGAGACCGTCGGCGACGGTGTACCGCTTGCTCCGTCTCGCGGTGGGATCGAACCGGGCGATGCCCTGATCGCCGCTCACCCACACGCCGCGCGACGCGTCGAGCACGATGGCATTGACCGTCGCGCCAGGCAGCCCATCGGCGTCCGTGAAGTGGTCGATCTTGCCGGTGCGGCGATCCAGCCGATCGAGTCCGTTCGACGTGCCGATCCAGACGATGCCGGATGGTCCTTCGACGATCGAGTTCACGACGTTGCCGCTGATGCCGTCCCTGCCCGCCGTGTACGAGCGCTTCGTGCCCGTGCGCGGATCGAACTCGATCATGCCGCCGCCCATGCTCGTCATGTTCGCCGTCGTCCCCACGAGCAGGACCCCGTCGCTCAGCTCCATGATGACGCGAACCTCGCTCTCCAATCCATTGCCGAGCGGGATGGGCGTCGAGAAGACACCGGTCGCCGGATCGACGCGCTGCAATCCGTGTGTGAGGGTGCCGACCCATACACTCCCGGCGCGATCGGCGAAGATCGAGAAAGCCTGGTTGTCGGCCATTCCACTGTTCTTCGGCGTGAACGCGGTGAATCGGCCCGTCAGCGGATCGAACCGGCTGACGCCGCCTCCCCACGTGGCGAGCCAGATCTTCCCGAGCTTGTCCTCGGTCAGTGAGAGCACCGCATCCGAGTTCAGATTGCTCGTCTGCGACGTGTAGCGCCGGAAGGTGCCGGTGGCGCGATCGAATCGGTTGAGCCCACCACCGTCCGTCGCAACCCAGATGATGCCGCCCGAGTCCTCGAGAAACGCCATGACGGAGTTGAAGCTCAGGCTCGTTGGATCGCCGACGACGAACCGATACCGCCGAATCGCGTCGCCGTTCTGTCGAGAGATGTTCACCCCACCCGCGTAGGTGCCGACCCAGAGCGTTCCGCTCGGGTCGGCGAACAGCGCCCAGATGGAGTTGCTGTTCAGACCCGATGGCTTGTTCGGATCGAACCGATTGTGCCGGAAACGACGCGTGACGAAGTCGAAGTAGTCGAGACCACCGTTCTCCGTGCCCACCCAGAGACCGCGCGTCCCATCGAGCAGGAGCGAATGCACGGCGTCGATCGTGAGGCTGTTCGGATCGTCGTCGTCGTGCACGTAGCGGGTCACCGACCCGCTGGTCCGATCGATCTTCGCCAGGCCGCCATCCATGACCGCGACATAGAGTGCTCCCTCGGCATCCTCGACGAACTGTCGAACATCCTTGCCCGCCATCCACACCTTCACGCGGCCGGTGCGCAGATCGATCTCGCGTGCGCCGCCGCCCTTGGTGCCGAGCCAGAGATGATGGTCGCGGTCCTCGAACAGGCCGCGCACGTCGACGCGCGACAGCTCGCTCGAGTACGGCACCGCCTTGCCGGTCGTGCGATCGAACGTGTACAGACCGCGCCTCGTGCCGAGCCAGAGTGTCCCCTGCGCTTCCAGGATCGCGCTCACGGCGACGGTATCGCCCGGCACGACTTCGTAGCTGTGGAAGGCATCGCGATCGCGCACGTAGCGACTCAACCCCAGCGGCGTGCCGACCCAGACTGTCTTGTGCGCGTCTTCATAGAGCGTCGTCGCCTCGTTGTCGATCACGCTCGTGGAGTCTCCCGCGCGATGCCGGTAGACGACGACGGTGTTTCCGTCGTAGCGATTCACTCCCTTCTTGGTTCCCAGCCAGATGAATCCCCGGCTGTCCTGGATGATCGACCCCACGAGAGAGCTGGAGAGCCCGTTGTCCGGGGTGAGCTGCCGAAACTGGAGCGTCTGGGCCGAGGAGCGTGCGCCGACGCTCGCCAGCATGACGACGCCGAGCGCGACGCACTTGGCGAAGGAGATGCCGCCATGAGCGAGGCGGGCGCTCGACAGCGGGCGCCGCATCGTCAGGGCGCGGTGGAAAGCGCGCATTCGGCCGGCGACGTCTCGAGCACCTGACGGACTTTTCGCAGCAGCGCATTCGGCGTGAACGGTTTCTCCAGGA
>JBDTOD010000295.1:0-2711 GCA_039933415.1 bacterium | reverse complement strand
TCGAGCTGCCCACGGCGCCGGCGGGGTTGCCCGCAGGCGTGGTGGCCCCGGCGCGGGATACGATGCGAGGGCCGGAGTAGTCGCCGGGATCATCGCCATGCCCGCCACGCCGCACATCGAAAAGCACTTCACGGCAGGTGACACCGTCCGCGATGTCGTCATCGGGATGTCGGACGGGCTCACGGTTCCGTTCGCGCTGGCCGCCGGCCTCTCCGGGGCGGTTACCGCCGCACACGTCGTGATCACTGCCGGGCTCGCGGAAGTTGCGGCAGGCTCGATCGCGATGGGGCTCGGCGGCTACCTCGCGGCCAGGAGCGACGCCGAGCACTACGCGAGCGAGCTGGCGCGCGAGGAGCGGGAGATCATCGACGTGCCCGACGCGGAGGCCGCCGAGGTCGCCGATGTGTTTCGTGCATACGGCCTTTCCGCGGCCGAGACCAATCAGGTAGTCGCCTCGTTGCGCACGCGTCCCGAGGCTTGGCGCGATTTCATGATGCGATTCGAGCTCGGCCTCGAGGCTCCAGATCCCAAGCGCGCGCTACGCAGCGCGCTGACCATCGCGGTGGCGTACGCGGTGGGCGGGATGGTGCCGCTCTCCCCGTACTTTTTTTCGGCGAGCGTTCAGGAAGGGCTGAAGGTTTCGGCCGGGGTCACCATGGTAGCGCTCTTCATTTTCGGATACGTCAAATCGCGCTTCACGGGCGCACCTCAGCTTCGCGGTGCACTGCAGACGGTGCTCATCGGCGCCCTCGCCGCAGGTGCCGCATTTCTCATCGCGCGCGCGGTGTCGTAACGCCCGCGCCGGGCGGGTCCAAATCCGTATTCGTCGCAGTCATCCGCAGCCTCTCGCCGCTGACGTGGGTGGCACTGGCCGGAATCGGAGTTGGCGCATCTTTCTGGTTCGGCGACCGCGTGTGGGCCGATCGTGTCTGGCTCGCGACGCTCGTCGCGACGGGTAGCGTCGTCGTCGTTCGTACCGCTCGCGGGGCGTTCGCTGGGCGATGGGCATCGGATCTGGTCGCGGCGCTCGCGATCATTGGCGCCGCGGTGATGCATCAGCCGTTGGCCGGAGCGATCGTGGTCGTAATGGTCACCGGCGGCGAGGCGCTCGAGCGCTACGCCCAAGGGCGCGCCTCGGAAGCGCTCCGCATGCTGGAGCTCGACCGTCCGCAGCACGCGCACGTGCGTCGCGGCGGGGCGGAGCTGGATCTGTCTGCGAGCGACGTGCTGGTCGACGATGTCGTGGTCGTGCGGCCCGGTGAGCTGGTTCCGTGCGACGGCGTCGTCATCGAGGGGAACGCGGATCTGGATGTCTCGCGCCTCACGGGAGAGCCGCTCGCGGTGGGGATCACCCCGGGGGCGTCGGTGATGAGCGGCAGCGTCAACGGCGACCGGATGTTCGTGCTGCGAGCGACGGCGGCGGCGGCGGCGAGTCAGTACGCACGGATCGTGGAGCTCGTGCGCACGGCGCAGGAAACGAAGGCCCCCTTCCAACGACTCGCCGATCGATACGCGGTGTGGTTTACGCCGCTCACGCTCGTCATCGCTGCGTGCGCAGCTGCGCTCGCGCGCGATTGGAATCGGGCGTTGGCGGTGCTCGTCGTGGCGACACCGTGCCCGCTGATTCTCGCGGCACCGATCGCCTTCATGGGCGGAATCAATCGCGCCGCGCGCCGGCAAATCATTATCAGAGATGGTGGTGCGCTCGAGCGACTGTCACGTGCCGATGTTGGTGTGTTCGACAAGACCGGAACGATCACGATCGGAAAGCCGCAAGTGAGCGAGGTGCTCCCCGTGCCACCGTTCGCTCGAGGCGACATTCTTCGACTCGCAGCATCCGTGGAGCAAGCCTCGGGACACCTCATGGCCCGCACACTAATGGAAGCGGCCATTCAGGAGGGAATCACGCTGCAGCCGGTGAGCGACGCTGCAGAAACTCCCGGGCGCGGGGTGTCGGGAATGGTCGGGGCAACCCGTGTCGCGGTGGGCTCCCACTCGTTCACGATGGAAAGGCTGAGCGTCGAATCGAGCGAGACTCCCACGCTGCCGTTACTCGACGGGCTCGTGGCATATGTCGCCGTCGATGGCGTATTCGCCGGCGCGATTCGATATGCCGACGCGCTCAGGCCCGGCGTGGGCGTCATTCTCGCGGAGCTCGCGTCGCTCGGAATTGCGCGTCGCATTCTCCTCTCCGGCGATCACGAGGGGAACGTGCGTGCGATGGCCGAGCTGGCTGGGATTACCGAGGCGCGTGGCGATCTGCTGCCGGAGGACAAGGTTGCCGCGGTGCGCGCGCTGGCCGCCGCGGGGGGCACCGTGTTGATGGTGGGCGATGGGACAAACGACGCTCCCGCACTGACTGCCGCCGCGGTAGGGATTGCGCTCGCGGGACACGGCGGCGGAGTCGCGTCCGAAGCGGCCGACATCGTGATCCTGGTGGACGAGCTCGGACGCGTCGGTGACGCGATCCGCATCAGCCGTCGAACCATGATGATCGCGCGGCAGAGCGTGTGGGTGGGACTCGCTCTCAGTGGCGGCGCTATGGTGGTGGCGGCCCTCGGCCACATCGCGCCGACCGAGGGTGCGCTGCTTCAGGAAGTGATCGACGTCGCGGTCATTCTCAACGCGTTGCGCGCGAGCGTCGCGCCGGCGGCGCCTACATCACCGTCTTCGGTGCCTTCACCGTTACCGCCGGCACATCGAGCTCCTTC
>JBDTOD010000294.1:0-2727 GCA_039933415.1 bacterium | reverse complement strand
GATCCGCGTTTCGGTTGATGCGAGAATCGACGGCCGTTCGCGCGTTTCTCGTTTGGTGGTGGCGGCCCGTCGCCACGCGTTCGACACCGAGCAACCGGAGTCTCCATGCGTCGCTCGCCCGCGTTCGTCCTCGCCCTCTGTGTTCAGCTCTTCCCCTCCGTCGCCGCTCGCGCGCAGGCGCCGACTACCGTCGAGAGCACGGGCGAGCTCAAGATGCCGTGGACGGTCGAGATACGCCCCAGCGCGAAGGCGGTCCCCATCGGAAGCTGTCAGCTCGTCTACATCGAACTCACCGACGAAACGGGAAAGGACAAAGCGCGGAAGCCAGGGGGGATGCTGGTCGGTCTCGCGGATTTCGACTGGAGCGCCACCGGCGAGCAGACAAGGTCCGCGGTGGGACTCTACAGCGGCTCGAGCGCGTGGTCTGTGTGCGCGTGCCAGACCGCCACCATCGGCTCGTCAGTGACGATCACCGCGACGTATCCCGCGCGTTTGCTCGCGGACAAGCTGCGCGTGCCCGGGCTCGCATTTCGCTCGACGACGCAAATCCCCATCATTAAGTCGTACGGCACGTTGAATCCGAAAGGATGCGACGCGCAGCCCGTAGCGCCGGTCGCCGTCGCGCCGGCTCCCGTTCCTATCGGAACCATGCTGCCGCCGACGATGACTGCGCTTCCGGGAAGCACGGTGCCGCCGAGCGCGCGTCCAGTGGCGGCCGCACCTGCAGCGCCCGGACCGACGCCTCCGTCGGGGATCGCGACGCCGCCGGCCAACGCGGCGCCAGGACCGGCGCCGAACTCGATCAACGTCAGCAACGGCGCAGCGGAGGCAGTCGTCACCTGGTACGCACCATCCACGTACAGCACGGCAGCGCCGGTGAGCTACATCGTCGACCGCGTCCTCCAATCGAATCCGGCCACGATTGCGGGACAGTCGCCATCGCTCACGGTCCGCGAATGGCACGATACGCGGGTGCTCGCCGGCACATGGATCTACAGAGTGACCGCGGTTTACGCCGACGGACGGCGCGGAACGACGGAAGTGGCGTACACCTACACGGATCCGCCGGCGCCGAAGATCATCCTGGCCGAGCAGATCGGGCGCGACACGGTGAGCATCAGCTGGGAGCCCGTGATGGGCGCCGCGTACTATTTGGTCGCCGCTCTGCCGACCATGTCATCGATTCGCGCTGACAGCACGCACGTGAGGAGAGCGGGCGTGCCTCTTGGAATCGGCACGTGGCAGGTGACAGCCGTCTACGCCGGGGCAGGAAGTGCCGCACCCACGCGGTCAGGCCCAGCGGCGTCGGTGACCGTCGACGTCGTGCAACGACGCTATCGCTTCGTTGCCGAGTCATTTCGCGTCGCGGCCGAGACGGTGGATCAGCCACTGTCGGGCGATGGAAAGTTCGACGAGGTGTACGTCGCGGCATTTGCGGAGCGCCTGGATCGACCAAACGGTTCGCGCATCGACATCTCTCCGGTGCAAGTGAGCGCTGTGCACGGCGACATCAGCAACTGGCCGCCGCCACAGCGGGTGAAGGCGGGTACCGCATCGGGATGGGGCGGCATCCACCAGGGCGACGTGATCTCGCCCGTCTGGTCGCAGCCCGCGCCGCAGGCGCCGCTCGGCGCCCCACAGTTCGTATTGTGGGAAGGCGAGATCGTCGGCGGAAAGCAGGACTTGCTGCTGCATCCGCTTCTCGTCGAAGTCGACGAGCCCGATTACACGCGCGCGCGCGTCATCCCGGAGCCCTATCAGCTGTGCGGTGAGCTGTTGTGCGCATGGTATCGTTACCTCACCGGCCCCGGGACGAAATCGACCAGCCTTCCCACGGTGAAAGCTGCCATCGCGTCGTCACAGCTGTCGGTGCAGCCCGGGGTGAAAGTCTGGCTGACCGCCTCGAGCTACCTCGTGCACCTCGAGCACATGGATCGCGACCGGCCGATCGGTCTCGAAGTAGAGAGTGACGCAGCGAAATACGTGGGGCTCGTCGGCATGTGGCGGGACCTGGTGGTGGTGCTGAGCCGCGAGAAGATCGAGGCGGCGCTGGCCTCGGGGCAGAACAAGATCGAGGTGCGTTTCTGGGATCATACGAATCTGACCAACACGCCGCCCGCCACGATCAGCTATTTGAACGGCGACTACACGCTCGTGATCCGGATGGAGCGCGCGCCGTAGGAAGTCAGCTCTCCACAGCGATCGTCTCCAGCTCCTCCCAGCGCGCGAGCCGCCGCGCGATCTCAGTGTCGATCGCGATGACGCGCGCCTTGGCCGCGGTCGTCGCCGCGCCGTCACGCAGCAGTGCGGGCTCGGCGAGCGACGCGAAGATCGATTCGCGCTCGCGCTCGAGCGCATCGATCGCCTCGGGAAGCGACGCGAGCTCCGTCGTCTCCTTGAACGTGATGCGACGCTTCTTCTCGCCGCGGACCACTGGAGCGCTCGCCGACTTCGATACGCTCGCCTGCGCGGGCGCCGCGCGCTTCGCGGAATCCACGGCCGCGACGCGCTGCCGTACCCAGTCCGAGTAGCCGCCGACGTATTCACCCACGCGCCCCTTCCCTTCGAGCACGAGCGTGCTCGTCACCACATGATCGAGAAATTCGCGATCGTGGCTGACGACGAGCAGCGTCCCCGCATACTCGAGCAACAGCTCCTCGAGCAAATCGAGTGTCTCGATGTCGAGATCGTTCGTGGGCTCATCGAGCACCAGCACGTTGAACGATC
>JBDTOD010000293.1:0-2749 GCA_039933415.1 bacterium | reverse complement strand
ACTACCCGGTCGTGCGTCGGTGGAGCACGATTCGCGTGTCCCATCGCACCTACTCGGTCCCCGCGCAATTGATCGGGCACACCGTCGAAGCCCGCGTCCATCCCAATGTCGTCGAGGTGCTACCGCGATCAGGTCGTCCAGACGATGCCGCGTCTGCGCAAGGAAGACGCGCACGCCATCGACTATCGCCATGTGATCGGCTGGCTGGTCCGGAAACCTGGCGCGTTTGCGCGCTACCGGTATCGCGAGGACCTCTATCCCTCGATCACGTTCCGCCGCGCGTACGACGCGCTGGTGCGGACGCATGGGGAGCGTGCCGATGTCGAGTACCTGCGGATCTTGCACCTCGCCGCCACCGACGGCGAAGCGCGTGTGGCCGCCGTGCTCGTGGCCGTCCTCGACCACGTCGGGGGCTTCGATTACGTCACCGTCCAATCGCAGGTGGCACCGCCCGCGCTGACGGTCCCGGTGATTCACATTCCGGCACCGGACCTCACGGTCTATGATGCGCTCCGCGCCGGAGCGGCGGCATGAGCCGTCGGGCCACGACCGCCATCGGCGATCAGATCACCAGCCTCCTCACGCGCTTTGCGCTCACCGCCGCGGCCCGCGAGATGGTGTCGCGTTTCCATCAGGCGGAGCAGCAGGCGGCCTTGCCACTGCTGCTCGAGGTCCTCGAGCTCGAAGCGCAGGAGCGGCATGAGCGCCGCATCACGCGCTTGCGTCGCGCCTCCAAGTTGCCGCCGGGCAAAACGTTCGACACCCTGGACGAGGGCCGCTTGCCGCCGGCGTTGATCCGACGCCTCCACGAGATCGCCGAGGGCGACGTCCTCGACGACGCCACCAATGTCTTGGCGTTCGGCCTGCCTGGCGTCGGCAAGAGTCACGCGATCTGCGCCGTCGGCCACGCGCTCGTCGACCGCGGCCACGCCGTCCTCTTCATGCCGACCTACAGCTTGGTGCAGGAGCTCCTGGCGGCGAAGCGCGATCTCGAGCTGCCGCGCGCCTTACGGAAGCTCGATCACTTCGCGGTGCTCATCCTGGACGACGTCGGGTACGTCCAGCAGAGCCCCGAGGAGGCCGAGATTCTCTTCACGCTCCTCGCCGAACGCTACGAGCGCCGCTCCGTCTTCATCACCAGCAATCTGATCTTCTCGCAGTGGGATCGGATCTTTCGGGATCAGATGGCGACGGCGGCGGCGATCGATCGGTTGATTCATCACTCGGTGCTACTGGAGTTTGATGTCACCAGCTTCCGCACCGAGCAGGCCACGCGCCGCAGCAAAGCGAGCCGTCAGCCCGCCGTGGCCGCACCATGACACCGGGCGCCTGCAGGAGCATGGATCACGCGCACCCCGACTCCGGGCTTCTCTGCTGGCGCCTCCGCGCCTGTCGGCGCTCCGACGCTGACGTCCGCTCCGGCCACCGACCGGCCGACGACAACAACCGAGCACGCCCGGCGGTGGGCGTGGCTCCTTTGCTAACCCTTCGCCGGCAGAAATAGTAGTCGCTACCGGCAGAAGTTATTGACGCCGCGCACACGGTTCAACATCACCTGGCCGGGCTCGCCGCCGGCGAATCCGTCCAGGTGCTTCCGCATCGCGACGCGGATCTCGATCGCTTTCTCAACAGTCTGGCGCACGCGTGGCGAGCGGGGGAAGTGCGCCCGACGCATCGCAAAGGACCCAAGCCGCCGCGCCACTGGCGCACGCGTCCGGATCCCTTTGCCGTCGAGTGGCCACGCGTCGTGACCTGGCTTGAGTCGGAACCCGATCGCACGGCCAAAGAACTGTTCGCGCGACTGCGTCGAGAACAACCTGGGACGTTCATCGCTGGTCAAGTCCGCACCCTGCAGCGACGCGTGAAGGAATGGCGCACCCTGGCGGCTCGTCGATTGGTATTCGCCGAGCCCCTCGCGGACCTTGGTCACCACGAAGAACACCCGACGATCGCTGCTCCCGCACGATGACGTCGTCTTCGAGCGGGCGGGCTCGCCACCCCTCGTTCGGGCGCTGCGCGCCCTCCGCGGGGCCCCGTCGAGCCCGCCCGCTCGAAGGATCGTCAGGTCTTTCGAGGTTGTGCGCACGACCGTGTCATCGAAGGACCTACGGCTCGATCGAGAGCGCGGCTCACCCCCACGCCGGGTACGATTTCAATGAGGCAATCGGGTAACATCCCCTGTTGAGGCAACACGGCGGCAGATTTAATTGTCGCCGCGCAGCATCGGCTCGCGAGCACGCGGGCCGCGGGTCGCCCTCCCAGCGCCAGCAGCATGAGCGGCAGCCCGATGAGGATTCCGTTCGGTCGTGCCAGCGTCGCGAGCGCGCCCCACAGGCCGGCTCGCCACCAGCGTCGGTCGTACGCGCGGCTGACCGCGAGCACACTCGTCAGCAGGAAGACCGATTCCGCGTAGACGCGCGTGAAGAAGAGCGATGTCCCGGGCGGCCCAACGGGAGGCCACCCACGACATGACGTCGAGGTCGAGGCGGAACGGAGCATCATGCTGTAGCGGCGCGATGAACTGTTCCTTGAACGCGACGGACCATTTCAGCGTCTCTTGGACGGTGAGTCCGGCGGCGAGCAGAATTGCGACCGCGAGCTGCTGCGGCCCTGGCCTCTGGGAGCCCCACACGAATTCCGTTACGCGACGATGGTTCACCGCCATCGCGTCCGCCGGGTTCAACACGCGGCCATTAGAGCGTTTTCGTGTTGTACATAGTACGGCGGTCGTGGTACTCCTGTGCGGAGG
>JBDTOD010000292.1:0-2795 GCA_039933415.1 bacterium | reverse complement strand
GCGAGCGGTCCATGAGCATCCCGACGCGATTCAGCCGGAAGAGATCGCGCTTCGAAACGGAGATCGCGCGCCGCTCCATCTCGTCGAGCGGGATTCCGCCAACGCGTGCGGCCGCGATGAGCGCGCCGATGCTCGTCCCCGCGTATCGCGCCGGCACTATTCCACGCTCCTCGAGCGCGCGCATGACGCCGATGTGCGCAAAGCCCTTCAGCCCTCCACCACCGAGGACCAGGGCCGTTCGATGCGGAGCGAGCCACGACACGGTCACACTCTTCCTCCTGTTCCCGAAAGCTCAGCCCACGTGCCTCGAGAGGCGCGTGGGCTGGGCTGAGTATCATCGGAGCGAGCGGCCGGTGCCGCCGGACGGTCAGTTCGTGTTCAGCTTGTAGCCGAGTCCGATGCGGCTCCCCTGCTCCATACCTGTAGGACGACCGAGGTAGACGTATAGTCCATAGAGCCCGACGAGCGCGCCGCCGACGGCGATGACCGTGCCGGCGTTGTTACCGATGATGAGTCCCGTGATGAGCGCCGCACCGCCGAAGATCATGAGGCCGACGCCACTTCCGCGCGATGGACGGCGCATGGCATTCGTGGTCTCGGAGGCGTGGAGCCTGACGCGCGGGGACAGCGTGGAGGCATCCATGCTCGGGCCCGTCGGTGCTGCGTCCTGAGCTGCGACCGGAGAATCCTGCGCGATCGTCGGCGTTGCGTCCGCGACGATCAGTTGCGCGTCGACCGGTGCGATCGCGGGCGCCTCCTGCGCGACTACCGGAACATCGGTTGCGACTGCGGGCGCGTCCTGCGCAACGAGCGGCGCGTCCTGCGCAACCGCTGGCTGGTCGAGCGTGGCGAGCTGCTGCTCCTCCTGAGCCTGAACGCGCGTGCCGGCCAGGGAAAGCGCTACTAGTGCCGCAACTGCGAATGAGAGCTTGGCCATATGATCCTTGAATAGGAGGGGCGGGTTAGAACTTCGACATTGAGGAGTGCAAGGAAAGGGCCTACTGCGTACGGTAGCGGACGGCTTTCTCTTGAGTGCGGCTCCAATACGCGGTATCTTCACCCTGCAGCGCCCACCCCAATCCGACGGTTGATGCCGACTCCTCCGAAAAAGCTCAGGAAGCAGTACGAGAACAAGGATTATCCGAACGTCGTTCTTCGCTTTGAGGATGGACATCAGATCGAGGTCATCAAGGGCGCCACCAAGACCTTCGATTGCTATGCGGGCGAAACGATCAAGGTTCTTGCGATGTACGACAAGACATCCAAGGAGCGCGAACTCGTCAAGACCTCGAAGGCGGACGAGTTTCCGGACGCGTGATGGTGAGCGAGCCACCTGGATCGCGGCATTAATCCTGCCTTTCCAGGTGGCTTCCACAGTCCGTTTGACCGGAGGCTCGTCGTGCGTCTGACACACCTTTCGCTGCTCACTTGCGCCCTCGCGGCGCTGACGATTCCGGCCATCGCGAGCGCACAGTTCACCGCCTCGATCATCCCCCCGCAGGCGAAAGCGAAAGTCGACACCACCATGAGGCAGGATTCCGTGCGTCGCGCAACCGTCGCGCTCGCGGCGCGCGTCACCGACATGAAGAAGTGGGTCGACTCTGCGGCTGGCGTCTCCATCCCTGCCGCCGACAGCGCGTCGCTCGCGAAGGCGATGAAGCCCGATTCCGTGAAGCCTGCGGTGTTGAAGGACTCCGTCATCCTCAATCGCAACGCGCGCATCCGGGCGGACTCCGCGGCATCCATCGGCACCGTCGAGGTGCACGACAGCACGGGGCTCAAGGGCGATGCGCCCGCGCCCGCCCCGCCCGCGAAGAAACCGCCGGCAGCGGCGATGCACTTTCGTCGCGATTAGCGTGCGGCGCACGCTCGGCGCCGTGCTCGTGGCGGCCGGCGCGGCGGTGCTGCTCTACGTCGGCTATCGATACGCGAGCGGCGCGATCGAGCGCGATGGTGCTCGGGCGGCGTGGTCGGCGCTGGAGGCGCACCGCGTGAGTGGCTCTGCGTCGCTGGCGTCGGCGCCTGCACACACGACGTACGTCACCGGCGAGCTGGTGGGACGCGTTATGATACCCGCGGTGAAGCTCGACGAGGTGATTGCCGAAGGCGTGGGCGATGACGAGCTCGATGCGGGCCCGGGGCACTTTCCCGGCACCGCGTCGCCTGGCGAGCCGGGGAACGCGGTCATCTCCGCGCATCGCGACCGGCACTTCCACTCGCTGGGTCGCGTCGTAATCGGTGACACGGTGATCACGGAGACCCGAACGGCGCGCACCACCTGGGTGATCACGGCCCGGAAGATCGTCGGGCGCTACGAGCCGTCGCTCTTCCCCTCAGCGACGCCGGAGCTCACGCTCACGACGTGCTGGCCCATTCGCTACGTCGGCCCCGCGCCGGACCGCCTGATCCTCACCGCGAAGCCCGTCGTCGCACCCCCGCGCGCCTGAGCGGGTACAACTAACAGCACTCGCAGCGGCCCTCTCCGTTCGTGTCCGTTCATTCCGTTCTTGTCCGTATTTCAATTGTAAGTGCCTGTGGTGCGCCGAGAAGGTGAATGGCGCTGGAACACATGCCATTGACAGCTGGAGATACGGGCAAAAACGGAGAACGGCACGGATAACGAACGGAGATCTGCTACCGCGCCGTCGCCGCTGTCGGAGTATTGCCCGCTCCGGCCACGCCATAGCGGCGCCACACGAAGAAGAGCGAGAGGCAGAGCAACGCGACGACCAGAATCCCAATGGTGATTCCGCGTCTCTCGCTGTCGGTTCGTGCATCTGTTGCGAGTTCTTCGC
>JBDTOD010000291.1:0-2796 GCA_039933415.1 bacterium | reverse complement strand
AGCTCGATCCCAAGCCCGGCCTCGTCTACAGCGACGCCAGCGACAACTACATCATTCCCGACCTCATCGTCGACAAGATCGACGGCAAGTATCACGTCTTTCTCAACGACGCGAACCTGCCGCGCCTCAAGCTGAGCAAGGCCTATCAGGAGATCGCGCGCGACAAGAAGAAGTTCGACGGCGAGAACAAGGAGTTCATCTCCAACAAGTTGAACTCGGCCAACTGGATGATCCAGGCGATCGAGCAGCGTCGCCAGACGATGCTCAAGGTCATGAACTACATCGTCGAGCGGCAACGCGAGTTCTTCGAGAAGGGCGTCCAGTTCCTCAAGCCACTCACGCTGCGCGAAGTGGCCGAAGTCATCAGCATGCACGAGAGCACCGTCAGTCGCGTGACGAATGAAAAGTTCGTCCAGACGCCGCGCGGCGTGCTGCCGCTCAAGTTTTTCTTCTCCTCCGGACTCTCGACCACCGCCGGAGAGGACGTGTCCGCGCGCGGCATCAAGGCGCAGATCCAGAAGCTCGTCTCGGAGGAGAATCCGAAGCACCCGCTCACCGATCAGGCCATCGTCAACATCCTGAAGGAGAGCGGCGTCCAGATCGCCCGGCGCACCGTGGCCAAGTATCGCGATCAGCTCGGGGTGCTCTCAGCGCGCATGCGCAAGCGGGTATGACGCGCAAGCGCGCATGATGACGGACGTTCCCGCGCCGGCGACGACGCCGTTCTCCAACGCCGTTGACCGGCGCGTGGACGTGTCCGTGCTCGTGCCGGCGAAGGATGAAGCGGAGAACCTTCCGCTGTTCATGCAGCTCGCGGCCGAAGCGTTCGAGAAGACGCCGGAGGTGCGGTACGAGGTGGTCGTGATCGACGATGGATCGGTGGACGACAGCTGGCGCGTGCTCCAGGAGCTCGCCGCGACGTACGACTTTCTCCGACCCGTGCGCCATCGTGCCAAGCGTGGCATCGCCGACGCGCTGCGCACCGGATATCTGAGCTCGACCGGGCCCGTGCTGGTGTTCTATCCAGCGGACCTCCAGTTCAAGCCGGAGGACATCCCGCGACTCGTCGCGCCCATCCTCGCCGACCAGTCCGACATGGTCACCGGGTTCAAGGAGGGGAAGTACGAGAAGGCATTCGTCTCCAACATCTACAACAAGCTCAGTCGCACCCTGTTTGACGTGCCCGTCAAGGATCTCAACTCGGTCAAGGCGTATCGTCGAGAGATCATGGACGCCCTGCCGGTCCGCCCCGACTGGCATCGCTACATGATCGTCATCGCCGCGGCGCAGGGATACAGCGTCTCGGAGATCCCGGTGCCACTGTATCCTCGGCACGCGGGCAAGTCGAAGTTCGGGTTGTCTCGCATCCCGATCGGCGTGCTCGACATGGTGTCCGTCTGGTTCGAGCTGCGGTTCGGCAAGAAGCCGCTGCTGCTCTTCGGCATGCTCGGCGCGGGACTGTTCGTGCTCGGATTCGTGACGGGCATCGTTGCCATTCTCTATCGCGTGATCGGCGGTGTGGGCTATCGTCCATTGCTCACGCTCGTCGAAACGTGTCTCCTGCTCGGCAGCGTCTTCTTCGCCACCGGCCTGCTCGGTGAGCAGATCGCCGGACAGCGCGCCGAAGTGCGCGAGCTGCGCCGGCAGCTCGACGAGTTGAAGCTCCGCAACGAGTAGCAGCCTGGCGCGGTCGCTCCGCCCGTGCCGGCACGTACCACCAACCCGTCTTGACGATTCCGCGACCCCTCCTGCGGATACTGCGCTGGGCCTTCGTGCTCGCCCTCGTCGGCGCGGCGCTATGGGCGCTTCGCGGACAACTCCCCGCCGTCCTCGCGGTCGCCGATCGTGTGCACCCTCGCTGGGGGCTGGTCGCTGCCGCGTCGGCTCTCGTCCTGCTGACGTACTTCATGCTGGTGGAGAGCTGGCGGCGAGTGCTCGCGTCGCTCGGTGGAGTGCTGGAGCGCAGCGACGCGCTGCGCATCTGGTTCGCCTCCAACCTCGCCCGCTGGCTGCCAGGGGCCTTCTGGCAGCTCGGCGCCATGACGGAGATGACCCGCCGGCGCGGCGTGCCAATCGCGGTCTCGACGGGCGCGGCGATGCTCGTCACGGTGGTGAACCTGTTCACCGGACTCGCCGTCGCGTGCGTTTTCGCCTTTCCCGTGCTCCGCGAGCGGTTCGGCGCACGCGGGTGGCTCATCGTCGCGGTCGGTGTCGTCGCGCTCGCCCTCGCGCCGCTCATCGTCCCCAAGTTCGGGGCGCTGGCGAGCCGCCTCACGGGACGTGAGATCGCGCTGCCCCGCTTCGGCGCCGACGCGGTGCTCGTTGCCGCGCTGTCCACCACCGTCGCCTGGCTGGCCTACGGTGTCGCGTTCTGGGTGATGGCGAAGGCGATTCTGCCGGGAGACGCGCGCCCGCTCTCTGGCTGCATCGCGCTGTACACTCTGTCGTACCTCACGGGCCTCCTCAATCCGGCGCCGGCAGGCATCGGTGCGGCGGAAGGGGCGATGGTCGTGCTCGCGCCGCAGCTCTTCGTGGCCACGCAGGCGGAAGCCCTCGTGCTCTCGATCATCGTGCGACTCTGGCGAACCATCCTCGAGGTCGCCCCCGGCGTGATCGCGCTGCTCTGGAGCAGACGCGAGGCAGATGCTGCCGATCAGCCGTCGCGCGGCAGCCGGATCCCGTAACGAGCGATGAACGACGCGAGCTCCTCCGTCAGCGGCGACCCGCCGACGCTGCGGCTGCGCCCCGCGACGTCCAGCCAATGCACGCCGCTCGCGCGCAGCTCGGCCAGCTCGC
>JBDTOD010000290.1:0-2812 GCA_039933415.1 bacterium | reverse complement strand
GAAGCGTGCGCCGGCGACGCCAGACTTCGCGCCGAGGTGGAAGCGCTCGTGCGCTCGTGCGACAGTGCGTCCGACTCGCCGAGCTTCCTCGCCACGCCGGCGGCGCGCTTCGCCGAACCACTGCTCGAGGCCACCCTGCGTGCCTCGCTCACCGAGCGATACGTCGTCGAACGTGAGGTGGGGCGCGGCGGGATGGCGCGCGTCTACCTCGCGCTCGACCGGCGGCACAACCGGCGAGTCGCCATCAAGCTGCTCAATCCGGAGCTCGGTGCGATGCTCGGCGCGGATCGATTTCTCGCGGAGATCGCCGTGACGGCGAGCTTGCAGCATCCCAACCTGCTCCCCTTGTTCGACTCGGGGGAGGCAGAGGGGTTGCTGTACTACGTCATGCCGTTCGTCGAAGGCGAGTCGCTTCGCGTGCGCCTGCGGCGAGAGCACCAGCTCCCCGTGGACGAAGCGGTCCGCATTGCGATGTTGATCGCTGGTGCGCTCGACTACGCACACCGTCGCGGTGTCGTCCATCGCGATCTCAAGCCGGAGAATATTCTGCTCCAGGAGGGCGAGCCCCTCGTCGCCGATTTCGGCATCGCACTCGCCCTGTCCACCGCGGGTGCCGAGCGTCTCACCGAAGCGGGTGTCCCACTGGGCACGCCGTCGTACATGAGCCCAGAGCAGGCGGCGGGCGACCGAGCGCTCGACGCGCGCAGCGATGTGTATTCGCTCGCCTGCGTGCTGTACGAGATGCTCGCCGGCGACCCTCCCCACACCGGCGGCTCAGTGCAGACCGTCATGCGCAAGGTGATCTCGGAGACCGCGCTCCCCGTGCGCGTGCTGCGCCCGAGTGTCTCGTTGCCGGTGGAGTCGGCACTAGAGCGAGCGCTCGCAAAGCTGCCCGCCGATCGCTTCGCCACGGCGCGCGATTTTGCTGGAGCGCTCGCAGAAGGTGCGTCCGGCCGCGTGGTCGCGGCGACGCGCGCGCTCGCGCCCGCGACGATCGCCCCACCGAGAGCACGGCTGCGCGATCCGCTCGTCGTCGCCCTTGGCGGGATCGCGGTGGTTGGGTGCGCCGTCGCCGGATGGCTCTTTTCACGCGGGAGCGACGCTACGCCCCAACGAACGACGCGGTTCGTCGTCGGCGCGCTGACCACCGCGCCCGTGAACGGCACCCCGACCATCACGCCGGACGGGCGGTATCTCGTGTACGCTGGCTCGGCGCAGACCGGGAGACAGCTCTTCGTGCGCGGCTTCGATCAGCTCGAGGCGCGCGCCCTGCCGGGGGTGGACGACGCCGTCACGGCGTTGATGTCCCCGGACGGGCGCTGGATCGGATACTTCACGATCGACGACAAGCTGAAGAAGGTGCCCTTCGAGGGTGGCCCATCTGAGTTGGTGGGTCCGGCCTTTCGTTTCAGTCATGCGCGCTGGTCGTCGAACGGCCGCATCGTGCTCGATGCGTACGGAAGCTCCGGATTGACCTGGCTTCCCGCCGACGGCGGAGCGCTGCGTCAGCTCACGCAGGCGGACTCGCTGAAGGGGGAGCTCTCACACGTTGCACCGATGGTGATGCCGGACGGCCGTTCGGTGATCTTCACGACGCAGCATCGTCGCGGCGGGCCCGCGCCAGTGATGGGAGAGCTCGCCGTCGCCTCGATGGACACGAGTGCGACGACCCCGGCGCCGCACACGCTCCTTCGCCTTCCGGGCCGCGTCGCGATCACGTTCGTCGACGGTTGGCTACTCTACACCGCGCTCGACGGCGGCACCATCAACGCGGTCCGCTACGATCCCGTCGCGCGCACGACGAGTGGAACGCCGGTCCCCGTACTCCGCGAGAGCGACGGTCTCATCGACGGCGCGGCACTCGGGAGCGATGGCACGCTCGTCTACACGCGCCGCAATGCGATGAACACGCCCTTGATCGCCGCTGCGGACAGCTCGATCCAGCCGCTGCTCGGGCACGCGCAGGGAACGTTCATGAATCCCCGGTTCTCTCCCGATGGCACGCGCGTCCTCATGGCGGACCAGTCGCCCGAGGGAAGCGACATCTGGATGTACGACGTCGCGTCGCACACCTCCACGCGGCTCACATCCTCCGGCAATGCCGCGCTTCCCACGTGGAGCCCCGACGGACGGAGTGTCCTGTTCCAGTCGAGTCGCAGCGGCCATGCCGCCTTCTGGTCGCAGTCGGTCGACGGCGCGTCGCCTCCAGAGAAGGTGATCGAGCTCGGCGGCCTCTTCTACGGAGAGTTCGCGCCGAACGGTCACACGCTCGTGTTTCAGCGCGAAGCTGGCGAGGGTTGGGAGATCTGGACGTCCGAGGCGCGCGTGCCTGGCAGCGCACGCCGCCTGATCGTCGATCACGCCAACGACTACATGCCAACCGTTGCACGCGACGGCCGATGGTTGGCGTACGTGTCGAGCGCATCGGGGCGCGAGGAAGTGTACGTGCGCGCCTTTCCCGGTCCGGGGGCGCCTGTACAGATCTCGGAGGACGGGGGGAAAGAGCCCGTCTGGTCGCACGATTCTCGCCGGCTCTTCTATCGAGGCTCCCGCCAGATCATCTCGGCCCAGCTCGCGACAACCGGTGGCCTCGTGGCGGTGACGTCACGCACTCGGCTCCTTGCCGATGACTTTGACGGAGGCATGCCGCACACGAACTTCGACGTCACCCCCGATGGACGTCTGCTCGTGCTCGGGCCGACGGCGAGCCGCGGCTCCGAGACCATCGTCGTGGTGAACTGGCTCGCCGAGCTGCGGAGAACGCTCAGGGCGAGTCGGTAGCCCCGGAATTGGGCTCTGACCCCGGGCTCTG
>JBDTOD010000289.1:0-2815 GCA_039933415.1 bacterium | reverse complement strand
CGAGCCGCGCATCACCCTTCTCGCGAAGCCGACCTTCACCACCCCCGAGCACCTCGGCGTCGCCTGGATCGGTGAGAGCACCGCCGGCGAGCAGCTCGCCGAGTTTGCGGGACGACTCTGCTACATGAGCCAGAAGAATCCCGCAGGGCGCACGACGCGGGACTACCTGGAGAACATCAAGAAGCAGGGACACGGGAGCGTGCTCGAGCACGCGAGCTACTCGCTGCTCTTCGAGGGCGTCAGCCGCTCGCTCACGCACGAGCTGGTGCGCCACCGGGCGGGGTTCGCCTACTCCCAGCTGTCGCAGCGCTACGTCGACGAGAAGGACGCGAGCTTCGTCGTGCCGCCGGCGGTGGCGGGCGACGAGGCGCTGGAGAGCGCGTGGCGCACCCAGGTCGACGGCGCGCTGGCGAGCTACGTCGCGCTCGTCGAGCAGCTGATGGAGCGCTACGCGTGGGTGGCGGACAAGGTCCACCGGCGGAAGATGGCGCGCGAGGCCGCGCGCGGCGTGCTGCCGAACTCCACCGAGACGAAGATCGTGGTGACGGCGAACGCCCGGGCGTGGCGGACGATGCTCGAGCTGCGGTCGAGCGAGGGCGCCGAGCTCGAGATTCGCCGGCTGGCCGTCGCGACGCTGCGGCTGCTCACGGCGGAGGCGCCCGGATTTTTTTCCGACTTCGAGATCTACACCGGCGACGATCGGCGCGAAGCAGCGAGAGTCGGCTTTCACAAAGTCTGAAATAAAGTCCGCGCGCGAACAAAAAATCATTGCGCTGCATTTCATCGACTCTTATTTTGCTCGCACCTTCGATGTCGGCCTCACACTTGCTTCTGGTTAGAGCAATGAGATGTGAACGATTCGAGCGAGATGCGCGTCATATGAAAGAGCAGCGCGCACGGGATGGGTGGCGGCGAGTGTGCGACCGGAATTGTCTGACCTCAAGCAGGATCGGATGACACGAATCGGGTTCGCTTTCAATCAGAAGCCTGAAGTACCAGCTCTTCGTCTCGAGGACGGCGCCGAGGATGCGCGTCCCGACGAAGAGCCTCCCAGTATCTCCCATACCGATTGGGCGAGCGAGGCGGGCATCGCTCCCTCGCGGGCCGGCGGCGTCGCCGCGGCCGAGGTCGACGATGAGTTCGCGGAGTGGGACAGCGCGGAAACCATCAATGCCGTCGAGCATGCGCTCAGCGCCCTCGGCGAAGTAGTCCGACTCGAAGCGAACGCCGATTTCCCCGAGCGCCTCCGGGCGACTCAGCCGGACATCGTCTACAACATCGCGGAAGGGCTTGGCGGCGTGAATCGCGAAGCCCACGTTCCCGCAATTTGCGAATTCTTCGGCATCCCCTACTCGGGATCCGATCCGTTCTCCCTCTCGCTGTGCCTCGACAAGGCGCGCGCGAAAGAGTTTCTGGCGTACCACGGTGTACCGACGGCGCCCTTCGCGCTCATCCGGAACGCCGCCGAGATCCCCGCGATGCTCGACCGCCTCACCACGCGCAAGACGAAGAGCGGCAGCACGCGCCTTCGCCTGCCGCTCTTCGTGAAGCCGGTGCACGAGGGCTCGTCCAAGGGAATCACGGAAGACAATTATTGCCGCACGGTGGCTGAAGCGCAGGCACAGACTGCGTTCCTCCTCGAGCGGTACGCGCAGCCCGTGCTCGTGGAGGAATATCTTCCCGGCCGTGAGTTCACCTGCGCGGTGATGGGTAACGGCGACGGCTCGCACGTGCTGCCGATCGTCGGGATGAACTTCGAGGCTCTGCCGCCGGGCGCGCTGCCGGTGTACGGCTTCGAAGCCAAGTGGCTCTGGGACGACCGGAGTCACCCGTTGGAGATTTTTGAGTGCCCTGCGAGGATCGATGAGGTGCTGCGGAGCAGGATCGAAGAGGTCGTGCTCTCCGCCTACCAGGTTCTCGGCTGCCGTGATTGGTCGCGCATCGATGTTCGTCTCGATGCCGCCGGCGTGCCGAACGTGGTGGAAGTGAATCCCCTTCCGGGAATCCTTCCCAATCCCGAGGACAACTCGTGCTTTCCCAAAGCGGCGCGGGCAGCCGGCTTGAGCTACGATGAGCTCATCCAGCGCTCCCTGCGTTTTGCCGCGGAGCGACAGGGGATCACCCTGTCGGGAAAGGCTGCGCGTCGAGTACGACGCACAGCGGCGTTGGGCTGATCGCGCGAAGCTTCGCTCCGGATTTCGCGCGTCGCCCACCACGAGGCGGGGACGTAAATGAAAATCGCACTCCTATTTGACGGCGCTTCGGCGCTCGGCAAGACGCCCGATCTGCTCATCCTCGAGACCGTCGAGGCCGTGGAAGCGGTGCTCGCTGCCGAGGGCAACAAGGTCGTCCGCGTTCCCGTGAACACGGACGGACGCTGGATCGAGCGCACGCGCCGGCTCAAGGCCGATGTCGTCTTCAATCTCTGCGAAGGCATCGACGGCGTGGCCGAGCTCGAGCCCACCGTCATCTCGGCGCTCGAGGTGCTCGGGATTCCGTTCACCGGCAGCTCGTCGTGGACGACCTCACTCTGCCTGCGCAAGCACGTCGTCAACGCGATTCTCGATCGCTGCCGTCTGCCGATTCCGCGCTTCGCGATCGTGCGGCGCGGCGATCCGATCCCCGCCGTCGGCTTTCCGGCGATCTGCAAGCCGGCCGCCGAGGATGCATCGGTCGGCGTCGAGCAGCGCTCGGTGGTCCGCACCGCGCGCGCGCTGGCCGAGCGCGTGTCGTCGATGCACGAGCGGTGGGACGAGGTGATCGTCCAGCGCTACATCGACGGCCGCGAGGTGAACGTCGGCATCGTCGGCGACAC
>JBDTOD010000288.1:0-2856 GCA_039933415.1 bacterium | reverse complement strand
CCGGCAGCGAGCAGTGTCTTGCGTTCGTCCGAGCTCACGTGGACGTACTGCCCCAACATCGAACCAATCGCGCCCCCCGTGGCAATGATGGGTCCCTCTGCCCCGAACGGACCGCCGGTGCCGATCGCCACTGCGGCGGACAATGGTTTGAGGAACATCACCCGCGCGGGAATTCGACTCTCACCACGGAGCACTTTTTCCATGACCTCGGGGATGCCGTGCCCGCGAATGGCAGCCGAGCCGAATCGCGCCATCACGCCAACGATCAGTGCACCCACCACCGGAATCACGAGCACCCAGGCGCCAACGTGCGCGTCGGCCGGCGACGAGAACGCCGTGCTCACGCGATGGAAGAATGCGAGGTTCGTGATCAGGCCAATGAGCATCACGAGCAGGCGGGCAACGACGCCGGCGGCGGCGGCGATGAGCACGGCCAGTCCGCAGATGAACACCGTGCGCCGGTCCACCGGGAGGTAATCGTCCGGCACGAGATGCTCTGACGTGACGAACGCGTCGTAGTCGAGCGCGAGGCCGATCGACACGGGCAACGCTTCGTCGGAACGGTCGTTCATCGTGCACGCACCGTGTCGACGCGCTCGTCCGTGTCGCTTTCGAAGAAGAGTGGCGCGAGCTCGCCGCCGAGCCCCGCGGCGTCGAGCCATGCCTCGAGCGTCTCGGCGAGGGTCGAGCGTTGCGAGGGCGTCAAGCGCGCGAGTCCGCTCACGAGTTGCGTCTGCACGGTGGGTGGTGCGGCATCGACCAGCGCGCGTCCGCGTGCGGTGAGCGCAATGGAGGCGCGGCGCGCGTCCTCGATCGACGGCGTGCGCGTGACCAGGCGCCGCTCGACGAGCCGGGTCACGACCCCGGACACCGTGCTCTGGTGCGTCAGCGTCAACTCCGCGAGCTCGTTGACGCTGAGCGCGTCGTCGGCATCGGCGAGCTGGCGAAGGATGAAGAGCTGCGCTCCGCTGATCCCGGTGCGAGTGTGCGTCGCCCGCGCCGAGCCGGCGAGCGCGCGCACGAGGTGTCGGGCCGCATCCATCACGCGCGCCGCATTTTTTATATTGGTACCCATGCTATCATGATATCGGGCATGGGGTGGCCGGACAAGTCCCGTCAGCCGCGCACGAGATCCCGCAGGAGCGCCGTCAGCACGGTCGGCAATCGCTCCGGACGGGAGAGCACCGCGAAATCCCGACCGAAGATCCGCGTGGCATACCGTGGCGCCTCGCGATCAACGGTCAGCAAAAGCAGTGCAAGCCCTAGTCCTTCTCGACAACCTCGGGCGTGAGTTGCCATTCACGGGCGCGCGTAAGGATGTCAGCCTTGGAGATCACGTCGTGTCCGTCTCGAACGCGACGTTCAGCCAGACCCCCCACCGGGTATTCAAGGATCCGTTCTCGTTCACAGCGGGATCGAAGCGCACATAGCCGGTCCCGCGATGTTCCGCGACATACGTGGCGACGTCAGTCGCAGATGGCCAATAGCGATCCACGAGAACTGCAAGGCGCCCCAACGCCGCGCCGGAAGGCGCTTCTCGGGCGGCGGCCAATATTTTGTCCGTGGTCGTAAGACCATCGTTTACGGCTGCCCGAAAAATCGCTATCAGCTGACCACCGCCCCCGACCCAAGCGGGGTGGGCGCACGCGTCAAGTATCGTGCGCTCGATACTGGATACCAACACCCGCGAATTGCTTCGCCATACGGGTGTTAGTCCATGAATGCGCTCGTTGCTGTCGCGCACAACATGAAAGACACTTCCGCCGATCGTGACGTCTGCTCGTCGTAGCCGCCGCCGCGTCACGACCATCGTCGCGCGAAAGAGCTGCTCAGTGAAATGCCAATGGCCTGCAGCAGTCCACCCGCCGATATAGCACGGCGCAAAGACGCGGGCAGCGACTACCCAAGGGTCCTCTTCGGCGATCGGGGTGCCGGGCGCTGCATCGAGGGGTCGTACGGAGTAAATCCCACGGCGCACTCGACTGAGCCAGCCGCCGTTCACGAGCGCGCTCATGCGTCGCGACGCATTGAGCCGGGACGTCCCGAGAATCTCCGCGGCCCGCTCGAGCGTAATTATCCCGCCCGCTGCGGCGCTCGCGATCTTGGCAATCGAAGCCCGTTCCGAATCGGACCGCATCGGTATGACTATATCAGGGGTGCTTTTACGTGCAATACTTGATACATATTCTCACCCGCAATATAGTGCTAAGACTCGATACAGGCAACTTTCCTCTTCGCTCAACATGGAGCCTCACGCGGGCACCCAGTCCGCACACAGTAGCTCCGCCTGCTGCAGTACCGTCTTCACCGCCTCATCCTGCAGGTCCGGCGGGTACCCATATTTGTTCAGGATGCGCCTCACCATGACCCGTATCTTCGCGCGAGCCGTCTCCCGAAGCGTCCAGTCGATCGTCACGCTCTTCCGCACCTGGCTGATGAGCTCCGCCGCGATCAGCTTGAGCTTGTTGTCTCCCATGACCGCCACGGCCGACGCGTTGACCGACAGGGCATCGTAGAACGCCATCTCGTCGTCCGTCAGTCCGAGCTGCTCACCGCGCTTTCCGGCCGCGTCGATCTCCTTCGCGAGCTTGATCAACTCGTCGATCACTTCCTGTGTCGCGATGGCGCGGTTGTGGTAGGCGTTGAGTGTCTTCCTGAGCTTCTCGCTGAAGAACTCCGACTGCACGAGGTTGTGCTTGGACCTCGTGCGGAGTTCGTCCTTGAGCAACCGCGTGAGCAGCTCCGCAGCGACGTTCTTGTACTTGAGCCCTCGCACGTCGGCGAGAAACTGATCGGAGAGAATGCTGATGTCCGGCTTCGGGAGGCCGGCGGCGGTGAAGACGTCGATCACCTGTC
>JBDTOD010000287.1:0-2880 GCA_039933415.1 bacterium | reverse complement strand
GGGCACGTTGTTGATCAAGACGCCGACGATCTCGGTCGCTCTGGGCGCGTCGGCGCCGCGCCCGTCCACCGCGAGCCCGAACGTCACGTCGTCGCGCGCGCCGAGATGCGCGAGCGCGATCGCCCACGCCCCTTCGACGAGGACGTTGAGTGCCAGACCGCTCTCACGCGCGACTCGCCGCAGCGCCGCCGTTTCGACGTCCGACAGCGCAACGACGCTCTCGTCCAACGCCAGCTCGCCCGGCGCGCCGCCCGTCGCGCCGAGCAGCCGAAGTGGCTCGCCCATGTCGGCGAGCTCGCTTCGCCAGAAGCGCTCCGCCTCGTCGTCGGGTCGCGTCGCCAGCCACGCGACGTAGTCGCGGAACGGTGCCGCGGCCGGAAGCGCTGTCGGCTCGCCGCGCAGCGCGGCGGCGTAGCACGCGCCCACCTCGCGCAGCACGATCGGCCACGACCACCGGTCGAGCAGGAGATGATGCTGCGTCCAGATCAGCGTCCACCGCGTGTCGCCCGTGCGCACGAGAGCGACGCGCATCAACGGCGCGCGCGCCACGTCGATGCCAGCCGCGCGATCGTCTCGCAGGAACGCGTCCAGCCGGCCGGCGACGTCGGCCTCACCGCGCCAATCCTCCTCGCGCCACGCGAGCTCGGCTCGCCGCATCACGATCTGGAGCGGCGCGCCGCCCGACGCGACGAATCGCGTCCGCAGCACGTCGTGTCGGCGAATCACCGCGCGCCACGCGTCACGCAACGCGGCCGCGTCGATCGCGCCCTCGAGCTCGAACCGGTACTGCTGGAGCCCCGGATCGGTCGCTCCGCCGGCGGCGTCGAGGAACATCCGCTGGATCGGCGTGAGCGGATACACGTCCTGCACTTCGCGCTCGCCGGCGAGCACGCGGTCGAGCGCGCGCTGATCCAGTCCCGCGAGCGGAAAGTCGGACGGCGTGTAGCCGCCGGCGTCCGGCGCGAGGCAATGGGCGATGCAGCCGCGCAGCGCGCTCGCGTACAACTCCGCCAGCCGCTCGATCGTCGCCGCGTCGTGCACGGTACGCGCATAGCCGAAGCGAACGGTGAGCCGTCCTTCCTGCACGAGCGCGACGATCTCCAACCGATGGCGGCGCTTGGACTCCGCACTGCGCCACGCGCCCGAGGCCTCCCGCGCGAAGCCGAACAACCGCGAGCCGGCGACGACCTGATCGAACTGGCCGAGGTAGTTGAACATCAGCTCCGCCTGCTGTCCCCCCGACAGCGCCGGCTCGTCTCGCAGGTAGCGCAGCAACCCGTAGCCGAGACCGCGACCGGGCATTCCACGCAGATGCTCCTTCGCGCCGATCAACCTATCGCGCGGCGAGGCGTTCGCCGTGAGCGCGAGCCGCATGGGAAACACGCTCGTGAACCACCCCACCGTGCGCGACAGATCGAGCCCACCGCCGACATCCTCGCGACCATGTCCTTCGAGGTCCACCAACACGTGGCCCGCACCTGCATTCATCCAATCGCCCAGCGCGCCGCCGAGCGCGGCGAGCAGCACATCGTTGATCTGCGTGCCGTACGCGACGGGGACGCGCTGCAGGAGATCGCGAGTCTCGTCGGCCGTGAGCGTGGCCTCGGCCACGCTCACCTGGCCCTCCTGGTTCGCGCCGTCCGGTCGATCGCACGGTAGCGCCAGGGTGCCGTTCGCCGTCTCGGCCGTCCAGTATGCCGTCTCATCGACGAGCGACTCCGAGTTGGCGAGCACGGCAAGCTGTGCGCTCCAGGCGGCGAAGCTGCTCGTGCGCGCCGGAAGCGTGATCGACTCGCCCCGCTCGAGCTGGTCGTATGCGCTCTCGAGATCTTCGCGCAGCAGCCGCCACGACACGCCATCCACCACGAAATGGTGCAGCGCGACGAGCAGGCGCCCGTCGCGCGCCGCCCCGAGATCGAAGTGCACCACCCGACCGATCGGCCCGTGCTCGAGGTCGAGCGACGGCTGCGCATGCTCGCACGCCGTGGAGATCGCGCTGGCGATTCCGTCGTCGGTCGTCGCGGTGACGTCGACGTGCGTGAGAGCGACCGAGCGCGTCGCATCAGCGGCGTACCACTGGCGCCACGTGCCGCGCTCGTCGTGTCCGAAGCGCAGGCGGAGCGCATCATGATGATCCGACACGGCACTCAGCGCCGTGTCGAGCCGAGCGTGATCGAGCGACGCCGGCACGGTGAACAGGAACGCCTGGTTCCAGTGATCTGGGTCCGGCGTATCGAGCTCGGCGAACCAGCGCTGCACCGGCGTGAGCGCCACCTCGCCGTGCGCCGGCGTATCGCTCGACGCCGTGCGCGCGGTCGCCGCGTCGATGACGGCCGCCGCCAGCGCCTGTCCAGCGACGGTGGGATTGCGGAGCACCTGCGTCAGCGAGATGCGCAGACCGGCGCGCGCCGCCTGCGACACGATCTGGATGCTGAGCAGCGAGTCGCCACCGAGTTCGTAGAAGTCGTCCGTCACGCCGACCTGCTCGATCCGCAGCACGCGCGACCAGATCTCGGCGAGCGTTCGCTCGGCGGGCGTGCGCGGCGCCTCGTAAACTCGCTCGCGCGTGGCAGACTCGAGCCGCGGATCCGGCAGCGCGCGACGATCGACCTTCCCGTTGCTCGACAGTGGCAGCGCGTCCAAGACGACGAACGCGCTCGGCACCATGTAGTCGGGCAGCGTCGCGAGCAGAAAGCTGCGCAGCGTCGACGTGGTCGGTGCGTCGTCGTCGCACACGAGGTACGCGACGAGTCGCTGCTCTCCGCCATCGCCGGCGCGTGCGACCACCACGCAGTCGCGCACGCGATCGTGCTGCAGCAATGCGCTCTCGATCTCGCCGAGCTCGATGCGGAACCCGCGCAGCTTCACCTGGAAGTCCAA
>JBDTOD010000286.1:0-2901 GCA_039933415.1 bacterium | reverse complement strand
ATTCAATCGCCAATTGTTGTAGGGCCAGACACACGCGTTCCGACAGGTCGAGCGTTTCGATTTCTGTGCACGGATCGATGGCAGTATCGCGCAACTGATACTCGGAGGTGTCGGCGTCAATGTCCTCCACACCATTGGGGCGACCGAGCGAGACATTTCGCCCATCACGACTCTTCCACCGACGACACTCGTCAAGGAATGCCGCTCGCGCGATCATCCGCAGATAGCCTTCTACCGAGCACTCCTCGCGGAACGCTGGCAGCGCAGTCCGGCAGCGCTCTTCCGTACGCTCGATAACCCGGAGCTCAAAATCCTTGCGATCGGCGCCCGCTGATGTCAGTTTTCAGAATGATGGGACCCCAACCCGGGCAGTTTTGCAGAACCATTCCCCCCCTCTGAGCTGAGATTTTCAGAACCATTCCCCCCGCGTGACCAAAGCGGCTAGGACTCTCCCCACGGAGGGTCCATGAGCTATCGCGAGGTCACGATGCTGGAGATCAAGGAAGTCCTGAGGCAGTGGTGCGCCGGGGCCGCGAAGAAGCGGATCGCGGCGCAGCTCGGCCTCGACATCAAGACCGTACGGCGCTATCTGCGGGCGGCCCAGAAGTGCGGGGCGTGGCCGGCGGGCGACGCGCCGCTGGACGAAGCGCAGGTCGTGGCGGTGGTGACCGCGCTGCAGCCAGACTGGGGCCGGCGCCGCGGCGATGCGTGGGCGGTGTGCGCCGGGCAGCGCGAGTTCATCGCTTCGCACTTGAAGCACGGGGTGCGACTCTCCAAGATCGGCAAGCTGCTCAAGCGGCGCGGTGTCGAGCTCGCCTATCCCACGCTGCGACGCTTTGCGATCGCCGAACTCGGCTTCGGACGAGTGACGACAACGCTCCCGGTGGCCGACGGCAAGCCCGGCGACGAACTTCAGGTCGACACCGGTTGGATGAGCTACCTCGAGCCCGACGTACAGAACCGCCGGCGACGGCTGCGCGCCTGGATCTTCACGCCCGGGGTGTCGCGCTATCGGTTCGTCTATCCGTGCTTCGAAGAGACCACCGCGACCGCGATCGAAGCGTGCGATGCGGCGTGGGAGTTTTACGGTGGCGTGTTCCGCACTCTGATCCCCGACAACACCAGGACGATCGTTCAGACCTCCGACGCGCTCGAGCCGCGCATCACCCGCGCGTTCCTCGAGTACGCCCAGGCTCGTGGCTTCCACATCGACCCCGCGCGCGCGCGGCATCCGCGCGACAAAGCGCGCTGCGAACGCAGCGTGCGCGATGTGCGCGACGACTGCTTCGCCGGCGAACACCTCCAGGATCTCGAGCCCGCGCGTGCCCACGCCCGTCACTGGTGCGAACACGACTACGGCATGCATCGCCACGGTTCGACCTGGCGGCTGCCGCGCGAGCACTTCGAGGCCGAGGAACGTGCGCTGCTCCTGCCAGCACCCACGTCGCGCTATGACCTACCGCTGTGGTGCGAGCCCAAGGTCGCGCGCGACCAGCACGCTCAGGTCGCCCGCGCACTCTACTCGCTGCCTACACTGTTCGTCGGCCGGCGCCTCGTCGCGCGCGCCGACGCCGCGACCGTGTGCTTCTACCACGGACTGGTGCTGGTCAAGACCCATCCGCGCGTTCCACCCGGTCACCGCTCCACCGACCCGAACGACTTCCCGGCCGAAAAGAGCGCCTATGCGCGGCGCGATGTCGCGTTCCTCGAAGCCCAGGCCGCACGTCATGGCGAGGCGATTGGCAGTTACGCCCACGCGCTGCTCGACGTCCCGCTGCCCTGGACCCGCATGCGTCGCGTCTACGCCCTGCTCGGCCTGATCAAACGCCACGGTGCCGAAGCCGTCGAGGCGGTGTGCGCGACCGCGCTCGCCGTCGACATGCTCGAGATCCGCCGCCTCCAGCGCATGCTCGAACTCGCGACTCGCGTGGCGCCTCCGGCAGCACCGTCACGCGTCATCCCGCTCGCACGCTACCTGCGCCCCGCTCAGCAATACGCCCTGCGCTTCACCCCTCACTCCAACCCCGAAGGAGAACCCACGCCATGACCCTCGATCCGATCAGCCCCGATCTCAAGACCGTGCTCAAGCGCCTGCGGCTCGGCCGCATCATCGACACCCTGCCCGAGCGCCTGGTGCTCGCCCGCCAGCAGAAGATGTCGCACGCCGAGTTCCTGCTGCTGGCCCTCAGTGACGAAGTCTCGCGCCGCGACGGCCAGGCGACCGTCACCCGTGCCCAGCGGGCGCGGCTCGACCCCGCCCTCCAGCTCGAGGCCTGGGATCCGACCGCCACGGTGACCTACGATCACGCGCTGTTGAACGAACTCGTCTCGCTGCGCTTCCTCGATGCACATGCTCACGTCGCGATCGTCGGCCACGTCGGGGTGGGCAAGACGTTCCTCGCGCACGCGCTCGGCCACATCGCCTGCCGCCGCGGCGCCGCGGTGCTTGCCGTGCGCGCCGACCAGATGCTCAAGACGCTCCAGCACGCCCGCCTGGATCGCAGCTACGAGGTCGAGTTGCGCAAGCTGATCTCGGTCGAGCTCTTGATCGTCGACGACTTCGGCCTCGACGCCATGGATCCCACCGAGAGTCGCGATGCCTACGAGATCTTGACCGAGCGCCACCGTCTCGGCTCCATGATCGTCACCTCGAATCGCGGTCCCGACGAGTGGCTCGCCACGTTCGCCGATCCGATGCGCGCCCAGAGCGCCATCGACCGCTTCACCAGCAACTCCTACGACCTGGTCATCGAAGGCGAGTCCTACCGGCCACGACTCAAGCCCAAGCTTTCGTCTGGACAACAGGAGGCTGCTTAGACGACGTTCCACCCGTCACGCGGTGAGGGACCCGGGGGGGAATGGTTCTGCAAAACACGGGTCCCATGGTTCTGAAAACCGACA
>JBDTOD010000285.1:0-2907 GCA_039933415.1 bacterium | reverse complement strand
CGCTCATCGATCTCATCAACCGCAAGCGCAGCGAGCACGTCATCACGATCGAGGACCCGATCGAGTTCGTGCACGAGAACAAGCAGTGCATCATCACGCAGCGTCAGGTGGGCGTGCACACGGGCTCGTTCAAGACGGCGCTCCGTGCCGCGCTGCGGGAGGATCCCGACATCGTGCTGGTGGGCGAGCTGCGCGATCTCGAGACCGTGTCGATCGCGATCGAGACGGCGGAGACGGGACATCTCGTTTTCGCGACGCTGCACACGACATCGGCGGCGGGCACGATCGATCGTCTGATCGACCAGTTCCCGCCCGATCGGCAGGAGCAGGTGCGGGCGATGTTGTCGGAGTCGCTGCGCGGGGTGATCTCGCAGACGCTGTGCAAGAAGATCGGTGGCGGGCGAGTCGCGGCTCGCGAAGTACTGCTCTCCATCCCATCGATCGCGAACCTGATTCGCGAGGGGAAAACCTTCCAGATCGCCTCGGTGATCCAGACGTCGAAGCGCCTTGGCATGGTCACGCTCAACGACGCGCTGATCGATCTGGTGGACGCGGGGCAGGTGGAGGCGAAAGAGGCCTACATGAAGGCGAACGACAAGACGGGGTTCGCGCACATGCTGCGGAATCGAGGGATGGAAGTGAGCTTTCTCGACCCGACCGCGGAGCCGCCGGCCGCCTCAGCGCCGCCGGGCAAGCCAGAGCCCTCGACGAAGGCTAAAGTGGGCGCGCGCTAGACGTTATCGACACACGCGCGCAGTAGCCTCGAGTAGCCGTTACAAGCTATATTCAACGGCTATGGAAATTCGCAACGTCGCTATCATCGCACACGTCGATCACGGCAAGACCACGCTCGTGGACAAGATGCTCCGCCAGTCGGGGTCCTTCCGCGAGAATCAGGTGGTCGCCGAGCGTGTGATGGACTCGAACCCGCTCGAGCGCGAGCGCGGGATCACGATTCTCGCCAAGAACACGTCCATCCGCTGGAAGGGCGTGAAGATCAACGTCGTCGATACGCCGGGACACTCGGATTTCGGCGGCGAGGTCGAACGCATCCTGCGCATGGTCGACGGCGTGCTCCTCGTGGTCGATGCGTTCGACGGTCCGATGCCGCAGACGCGTTTTGTGCTACGCAAGGCGCTCGCGCTGGGACGCACGCCGCTCATCGTCATCAACAAGATCGACCGCCCGGGCGCGGACCCACTGCGCGTACACGATGAGGTGCTCGATCTCTTCATCGAGCTCGAAGCGACGCCCGAGCAGCTCGACGCGCCTGTGGTGTACGCCTCCGCGCGCAACGGCACGTCGACGATGGATCTCGACGGCCCCCTCGGCGATCTCTCCACGCTGTTCGATGCGATCGTGGAGCACGTGCCGCCGGCCGTCGGAGACGTACATGGCTCCTTCCAGATGCTGATCTCGACGATCGATCACTCGCCGTATCTCGGACGCCTCGGGATCGGCAAGATCGAGCGGGGCACGGTGAAGGTGGGCGACATGGTGGCGCTCTTGCCGGTGGAGACGACGCGCGCGGCGGCGACGGCGAAGGTGACGAGGCTGTTCGCGTACGAGGGACTCGAGCGTGTGGAGATTCAGGAAGCGTCCTCAGGGGAAATCGTGGCGATAGCCGGGCTCGACGGTGTCGAAATCGGGCTGACCATTACCGATGTCGAGCATCAGGAGCGTCTTGAAGGGATCGCGGTGGAGGAGCCGACGATCTCCGTCGATTTCATGGTGAACAATTCCCCGTTTGCGGGTAAAGAGGGAAAATTCGTCACCTCCCGGCAGGTTCGTGAACGCCTGTTCAAGGAGCTCGAGCGGAATGTCGCGCTGCGCGTTGCGGACACGGAGGCGACGGATACGTGGACGGTGTCGGGACGCGGTGAGCTGCATCTGTCGATCCTGATGGAGACGATGCGGCGCGAGGGGTTCGAGTTTCAGGTGTCTCGCCCGCGCGTGATTACGCGCGAGGGTCCGAAGGGCGAGCGGCTGGAGCCGTACGAGGAGCTGTCGATCGATGTGCCGGAGGAGTTTTTGGGGGCAGTGATCGAGAAGCTGGGGCCGCGCAAGGCCGAGATGATCGAGATGAAGAATCCGGGGCAGGGGCTGGTGCGGCTCTTGTATCGGATCCCGGCGCGTGGATTGTTTGGGTACCGGTCGGAGTTCTTGACTGACACGCGCGGCACGGGAATCATCCACCATCGCTTTCTAGAGTACGGCTCGTGGGCGGGCCCGCTCGCGGGGCGGAAGCGGGGAACGCTGGTTTCCATGGAGTTTGGCAACGCGGTCGCCTTTGGCTTGGCCAACCTGTCGGAGCGCGCGACGCTGTTCGTGGCGCCGGGGACAGCGGTGTACGAGGGGATGATCATCGGGGAGAGTGCGCGTCCGGGGGACATGGACGTGAACCCGACGAAGGAGAAGAAGTTGACGAACATGCGGACGACGTCCACGGATGAGAACATCCAGCTGGAGCCGCCGCGGGAGTTGACTTTGGAAGGCGCGCTGGAGTACATCGAGGAGGACGAGCTGATCGAGGTGACACCGCAGTCGATTCGTCTGCGTAAGAGATTTTTGAATGCGAACGATCGGAAGAAGTTGTCGCGCGAGGCGAAGCGCGAGCGGGCCTCGGTGTAGGCAGTCGCTCGCTGGTGGGTCCCCCTACCGTGAGGAGAAGTACGGTCATGCTGGAGGAGCTCGAGTCGCTGCGCCTGGCCCCACGGTCGCGCGGCGAGGACGATGTCGACGATGAACCGCTCGACGACGAGCTGGACGACGAGGATCTGGATGACGATCTCGACGATGATCTCGACGACGACGACGACGATCTCGACGACGACGATGATGATCTCGATGACGATCTGGACCTCGTGGACTTGGACGACGAGTACGACGACACGGACGAGAATCGTC
>JBDTOD010000284.1:0-2924 GCA_039933415.1 bacterium | reverse complement strand
GCGGCATGGCGCTCGGATTCGGCACGCTGTTCCCGCAGTTCGAGACGGAGAACGCAGCGCAGATCCCGACGTCGTTCGGCGGGCTGGTGTTCATGATCTCGTCGGTGGGGTTGATCGCCGGCGTCGTCGTGCTCGAGGCGCGGCCGGTGTACAGCTATCTCTCGGCACGGCTGTACGGGACGCCGACGTCGCCCGTGGAGATGGTGCTCGGATTCGGCGCGGCGGGGCTGCTCTGCGTGGTGGCGACGTTGGTGCCGGTCGGAATCGCGAAGCGGCGGTTGGAGGCGGTGGAGCGGTAGGGTCCATGGCCACTACCGCCGCAGTTTTGACGCGGAGGCGCGGAGAACTGCGGAGGCGCGGAGGACTGCAACAGCAACTGCTTTGAGATTCCGGGATGAGGATCTTTCCGCCGCACTCCTAAAACGAAGGGCCGGTCTGGTGAGGAACCCTGCCGGAGGTAGTGGCTCTCCGCGTATCGGCCGTTCCCCCGCACCTCCGCGTGAACGAGCAGCAACAGCGCTCGCCAACGGAGCGTCCCGACAGAGCAGTATCCTGCCGTTTCCGTGCACACCCGCGTCATCCGTGTTCGCGTCGTTCTTACGCCACGAGAACTAACCCGGTCCGCATCGGGAAACACCCCGGACATCCGGGATCGGTCTCGCGCCGATCGATTCTACGCCGCCAACTGCCGCCCACAGTGCGAGCAGAACGCCGCGCCCGTCTCGTCCACGCTCGCGCCGCATCCTTCGCACTTGCCGGGCAGATATGTGCCGCAGCTCGAGCAGTATCCGGCGTCAGGCTCAGGCCTGGGCCCGCAGCGCGCACAGCTCTTCATCCGCGCGCGATACGCGAGCACCGCCGCCTCCGCTGCGTCGAGCGCCTGCGCGGGATCGGCCACGCCCGTCCGCATCGCTGCGAGCGCGCGCCCGGTGTATCGCGTCTTGAGCTCGGCGTAGTCGGCGTCCGAGAGCTTGCCCGTCACGCGATCGAACTCGATCTCACGGAGCGCGACGACCGCGTCGTCCTCCGCGCCCTTCGCCGTCCGCGCCGAGATGATCGTGCGCATGGGACGCAGAGTCGTCGTGCCGAACAGCAACGGAAAGAGCACGTACGCGAGCGCGCCGACGGCGAGCAACGTTCCGAGGGCGAGCGCGAGCATCAGTCGTCGCGGCGGACGGCGGCGTCCAGACGCGCTATCTCGTCGTCGGTGCCGAGCCGCGGACCGATGCCAGCTACCACCGCCGCCGGTGCGCGCCGCTGCATTCGCCGCAGCACGACGACGAGCGCCGCCGAGCCCGCGGCGAGCACGGCGAAGGGCATGAAGTACCCCGCCCAGTTGAATCCCTCGCGCTTCGGCGCCATCAACGCGCGCTCGCCGTACGTCTGCACGAACGCGTCGAGGATCTCCTGCGCCGAGTAGCCGCCTTCGACGAGTGCCATCACGTCGCGGTGCATCGCCGGCGACACCTGACAGGAGAAGTCCGTGGTGCGGCAGGTGTAGACGTCGAGCGTGCAGCCGCACTGGCAGCGGATCTGGTGCTCGAATGTATCGCGCTCGTCGTTCGTCATCGACGCGCGTGCGCCAGCCTTGGGCGGACGCGTCACCGTCTTCGTCGCGCCCTGATCCATGTCGAAGAGGTTGGACGAGCCGCCCTGCTGACCAGTGACCGGCGCCACCGGCTGCGCCGTCTGCTGCGCGGCGAGTGCACGCGCACCGAGCAGCACCGCGCCGCCCATCGCCGCTCCACGTACGAAGAAATCGCGACGGTTCATCACGGCGCCGCGGCCAGCTCGCGCTTCGCCGGCTCCAGCGTCGCCACGTATCCACTCGGCGCGCGCCGGCGCTCGGCCTGCGGCCACATCACGATCAAGCCGCCGATCGCCATGATCATCCCGCCGATCCAGACCCATACGACGAGCGGATTGAAGCTGATGCGCAGCTCGGCCGTCTCGTCGCGCACGCCGGCGAGCACGATGTAGAGATCCATCTTCGCTGATGTACGGATCCCGACCTCCGTGCTCGGCTCGAACAGGAAGTTCTTGTTGCTGTCGAGGTACTGCCGCTTCTCGCTCGTCACGATTCCCTGCGGCACCCCGTCGCGCCATACCTCGAGCCCGACGGCGGTGACGAAGCGGTTGAGCGACTCCGACGTGGACGTGCCCTGGCTGACGAAGCGCCACTTGTGACCGAGCGGATCGACGAGCTCCTTCGTCTCGCCGGCGCGCATTTGCACGTCGTGGTCCTTCTTGAACGCGAGCCCGGCGAACGCCGAGAAGAGCACGACGATGCCGGCGTGCACGATGTAGCCGCCGTAGCGGCGGCGGTTGCGCGCGACGAGCCGCACGACGGCGATCGGGATCGCCTCGCCGTGAATGCTGCGGCGCGCTCCGATGCCTTTGTAGAACTCCTGCCCGATCGTCCCGGCGACGAATCCGGCAAGCGTGTAGGCAATGAGCGCATATGCGTCGCGCATCCCCAACACGAGGAGCAGCACGCCGACGGCGAGGCCGGAGATGACGGGAAAGGCGAACTGCCGCTTCAGGTTCGACGTCGACGCCTTGCGCCACGCGATGAGCGGTCCGATGCCGGTGAGCGCGAGCAACAGTAGTCCGAGCGGAACGTTGACCGTGTTGAAGAAGGGGGGGCCGACCGTGATCTTCGTGCCGCGCACCCACTCGCTGAGGATCGGGAAGAGCGTGCCCCACAGCACCGAGAAGGCGATCGCGACGAGCACGAGGTTGTTGTAGAGGAACGCCGCCTCGCGGCTCACCATGCTCTCCAGCTCGGCCTTCGCTTCGAGATCACGCAGGCGCGTGGCGACGAGGTAGATCGTCACGCCGGTCGAGGCGAAGAAGAAGGTGGCGAACCAGGTGCCCACCGGCGACTGCGCGAACGAGTGGACGCTCTCGATGATGCCGCTGCG
>JBDTOD010000283.1:0-2928 GCA_039933415.1 bacterium | reverse complement strand
CGCTGACCTCCGACGGCCGAGCCGAGCGGCGCATCCGATACGCCACGCTGCCGACGGAGTATGTCGCGAGCGGCACGTTCGAGGTGACGGCGCCACAGATCGTCTTCTCGCTGCGCGAGGAAGGATCGGTGGCCTACGACCATTGGATCGTGCGCGGAGAGCTGAACGGCCAGAGCTTCTCGATCCACTACCCCGACCCCGCCGACGGGCCCGACATCGTCGAGACCTATCGCCGGTAGGCTCGCTGGGTCGGTGCCCGAGCAATTTTGTCCAAGCGGTGGCGGGCGCTCGTGACGATGGTGCCTCTTCTGCGCCGATTTGCCATCACTTTGAGGAGCCTCACGATGCGAAGCCCGCTCGACCTTTCCAGCCGCATGTCCGTGAGCGCCGCGATGCTCGTCGTCGCGTTCGCGGCGATCGCCTCCGCCAGCGACGCCGGCGCGCAGGCATCCGTCGCGACCGAAGATGCCGTTGCACTGCGCGCGACGTTCGTCACCGACCTCGATTCACTCCAGGCCAAGTTCCTCGCGCTCGCCGAGGCCATTCCGGCCGACAAGTACGCGTGGCGCCCCGCGGCCGGCGTGCGCTCCATCGGCGAGGTGTTCATGCACGTCGCGAGTGAGTACTACTTCTACACGCCGCTCGCGTATGGCGCGACGCCATCGCCCGTCGTGGGCCGCGGCAAGGCGGCGTTCGCAAAATTCGAGTCGGCCTCGACCAAATCGGACGTGCTCAAGCACCTCGAGGAAGGCTTCGCGTACGCCAAGCAATCGCTGGGCGCCGTGGAACCGGCGAATCTCGTCGGCTCGCGGAAGCTGTTCGGCGGAGACTTCACCATCGCGCAGACGTCGTTCCTCATGGCGGACGATCTGCACGAGCATCTTGGCCAGCTCATCGCCTATTCGCGGTCGGTCGGCGTCAAGCCGCCGTGGACCAGGTAGCGGCGCGCGATGGTGGTCAGGTATCACCCCAGCGCCGAGCCATCCATCTCGTCGATCTGGCGGCGCCGGGCAGGCGCGTTAGCATCTCATGCATGTCGCGCTACGGTCAGCGTTTCGCCAACACGTTCGAGTCCAACTCGATCGGGATGTTTCAGACTCCCATCACCGACGTTCTGCGGGCGGAAGGGCTGGCGGGCAGCCACGTGTGGGGGAGCTTTGTCGATGACGCGCTGGAACTGCGTGGCGACACGGGCGGCGCACTTCGGATCGGGCCGGCCGAGCTCGAACGCGCGCGCCTCGGCTTCGCTGAGGGGAGAGGCCGACGGTACCGTGCCGAGATCTGGCGAACGACCGCGCGCGAACCGGTGACGCTCGAGCCTTCGCAGGGCACGTGGCCGGCGTACACGCGTGCCATGCTCGCGTTCGCGACGGAATGCGCCGTCGCTCGGCGGATCGACCGCATCGAGCGTGGCAGTACCAAGCTCGACGCACTGCTCCCCGCTCTGCTCACGGCGCCGCTCGCTCTAGGGACTCTCGCGGCGGCATTCGTCTTCACCGACGACCCCTGGTGGGGGCGAACGCTCGTACCGGCGCTGCCGACGGCGCTGTGCGCGGTGCTGCTCTGGAGTGGTCTCACGCGGCACTGGCCGCGCTCGATCACCGATCCCGACGAGCTCAGGCTTCAGCTTCCGCCGATCGCGTAGACGGCGGCGCACCGGTCACTGGAACCAACCCGCGATTATCTCCCTTAGTACTGTGATATATGAGGGCGTGATGGACCCACTCGAACCGGTACGAGGGCAGCATGGCACGCGGTGAATTGGTGTTGGTCAGTGGGGCGACGGGGCAGCAGGGCGGCGCGATCGCGTCGGAGCTGCTCGACGCCGGATGGCGGGTGCGGGCGATGACCCGCAAGCCCGAGAGCGACGCCGCGCGTGCGCTGGCGGCGCGCGGAGCCGAAGTCGTCGTGGCCGACCTGAACGACGAGCGCGCCCTGCTCCGCGCGCTCGATGGCGCGTGGGGTGCGGTCGGCGTGCAGAACACGTGGGAGGCCGGCGTCGAGCAGGAGGAGGAACAGGGCAAGCGGTTCGCGCGCGCCGTGAAGCAGGCGGGTACGCAGCACCTGCTCTACCAGTCGGTCGGGTCGGCGCATCGGAGCACCGGCATTCCGCACTTCGAGAACAAGTGGCGCGTGGAGCAGACGATCGGCGAGCTCGGAATCCCGTCGTGGACCGTCGTGCGGCCGGCGTACTTCATGGAGAATCTCGTGTCGCCCTGGCTCAAGCCGTACATCGACCAGGGGACGCTGGCGATCGGCATGAAGCCCGAGACGAAGCTGCAGATGGTCGCCGTGCGCGACATCGGCAAGTACGGGCTGGTCGCGATCGAGCAGCACGAGACGCTCAATGGCCGCTCGATCGACATCGCCGGCGACGAGCTCACCGGACCGGAGGCGGCGACGATCCTGAGCGAGGTCGCGGGACGTGCGATCGCGTTCTATTCCGTGCCGATCGACCAGGTGCGCGCCAACAGCGAGGACCTCGCCATCATGCTCGAGTGGTTCGACGCGGTCGGCTACAACGCCGACATCGCGGCAAACGAGCGTGAGTTCGGCGTGAAGCCGACGCGGTTCCGCGAGTGGGCGCAGGCGCAACGGTGGAGCTAGCCGCGTCTTGAAAGGCACCGTCGAGGACGCGGAAAAACGCTAGCTTGCGGCCATGGCCGAACCCGTCCTGACCCCTGCCCAGCGGCGAACGATCACCTGGGGAATCATCCTGCTCTCGCTCGCGATCGCCGCGGCGGGTGGCCTCACGCTGCTTCGGCGTGCGGTCAGCGGGCTGGGCATGGGGGCGCGCGCGGAGCCGCTCGTCAGCCAGCAGATCGTCGTCGAGCGACTGCGTGCCGTCGCGAAGCTCGTCGCCAGCGAGATGACGCTGCGCGACGTCGTCACCTACGAGCAGACGCAGTTCCGCTCGACGAAGCGCAC
>JBDTOD010000282.1:0-2929 GCA_039933415.1 bacterium | reverse complement strand
AGACGTTCCTGCAGGGCTTCCGCTACGACGCGCATCCGATGTCGATGCTGTGCAGCGCGATCGCGGCCCTGTCGAGCTTCTACCCGAAGGCGAAGAACATCCAGGACCCGGCCGAGCGGCACATCAGCATCGTGCGCCTGCTCGCGAAGCTTCCCACACTCGCCGCGTTCTGCTTCCGCCACGTGAAGGGCCTCCCCTTCATCTACCCCGACAACGACCTGGGCTACGTCGAGAACTTCCTCTCGATGGTCGCGCGGATGTCGGAGCCGAAGTACGAGGGGAATCCGGTGTTCGTGAAGGCGCTCGAGGTGCTCTTCATCCTTCACGCCGATCACGAGCAGAACTGTTCCACGAGCGCGGTGCGCGCCGTCGGCAGCTCGCAGGTCGATCCGTTCTCGGCGGTCGCCGCCGGCGTCGCCGCGCTCTATGGCCCGCTGCACGGCGGCGCCAACGAGCAGGTGCTCCACATGATCGCGGAGATCGGCCACAAGAAGAACATCCCCGCGTTCATCGAAGGCGTGAAGAGCGGCAAGGGGCAGAAGCTCATGGGCTTCGGCCATCGCGTCTACAAGAGCTACGATCCCCGCGCGCGCATCGTGAAGAAGCTCGCCGACGAGGTGTTCGCGCAGATCGGTGTGGACAAGGATCTCGAGATCGCCCTCGAGCTCGAGCGCATCGCGCTCTCGGACGACTACTTCGTGTCGCGCAAGCTGTACCCCAACGTCGACTTCTACACGGGACTGATCTACCGATCGATGGCGTTTCCGACCGACTTCTTCACCGTGCTGTTCGCCGTCGCGCGCACCGCCGGCTGGCTCGCGCAGTGGGAGGAGATGCTCATGGATCCCGAGCAGAAGATCGCCCGGCCGCGACAGATCTACACGGGCTACGGGGAGCGGCCGTACGACTCGTCACTCGACTACGGCAGCCGCGGCAGCGCTCAGAAGGACGCGGTGCGCCGCTAGCGGCGCGCCGCGTTCATCCACATGCTACTCGCACGGCCGCGGGTCACGCGGCCGAACGCGCACCGGAGCTTTCATGCGAATCTTTCCGATCGTGCTGGGCCTGCTCGCGGTCGCCGCGTGCAATAGCGGGGATCCCGTCAAGAACGTCGCTGATGCGCCGTCCGTGGTTGGGACATGGGCGCTGCAAAGCTACAATGGCGGTACGCTCCCGTATTCCGGGTCGCAAAACGCAAATGGCTCGGTCAATCGCGTGGATGAAGGATCGATCACGCTCGACAACGGCCACACCTACGTCCTCGAGGTCAAGATCGTCAACACGCTCGGCTCGACGTTGACGCCGCAGAATTTCAACGAGGTGGGATCGTACGCAGGCAGCGCCGCGGCCGGGGTGGTCCTCAAGCCGAACGATCTGAGCGGCGGCACCAACGGTCAGAACTACCAGCAGGTGCCAGCCACGGTCTCCGGTACCACGCTCAGCTTCGCGCAATCAGGCAAGATTCTGACGTTCGTCAAGAAGTGACGAGTTCGCTCTTCCAAACGTCGCGCACTCCGAGCTGACCGGGCACGCCCCACAGTGCGCGATGCGCGCCGTGCACACCAGCGCGCCCAGCTCCATCAGCGCCTGGTTGTGCGTCCACGTCGTCTTGCCGGTGCGAGGGAGGATCTCCCGCGCGATCGACCAGACACGCTTCTGTCCTGGCCCCGACTTGAGCTCCACGTCGGGAGCGAACACCCGCTTCAGCACGCGCGCCACGTTGGTGTCCACCAGCTCGGCTCGGCGTTCGTACGCGAACGAGCTCACCGCGCCGGCGGTGTATGCGCCGACTCCCGGCAGCGCGCGAAGGGCGTCGGCGTCGGGAGGAAGCGTCGCGTCGGCGTCACGCCCCCGATCCGTCACGGCGCGCGCGAGCGCGTGAAGGTTTCTGGCGCGCGCGTAATACCCGAGTCCGGACCACGCTTCCGTCACTCTGGCGGATCGTGCGCGCGCGACATCGTGCAGCGTCGGGAACGTGCCGAGGAACTCCGCGTAGCGCGGCACCACGCGGGATACCTGCGTCTGCTGGAGCATCAGCTCCGAGACGAGGACGTGGTAGGGATCGCGGGTCTTTCGCCAGGGAAGGTCACGGCCGTGCTTCTTGAACCAGCGTCGCAACAGCGCGCCGAATCGCCGGCCGCGCGCGCTGTCGATCGGTGCTTCGCGCGCTGGATCTGATCGAGTCATTCGCGCATCTCGTTCGGCTCCGCCGTCGCCCCTATCGGGGCGTCCAGGCCGGCGCGGTGGTGAACAAGCCGTCAACGAATCCGATGCGATGCACGAGGAGCAGGCCGAATCCGATGCTCGCCACCCCCGACGCGATGCGGAGCGTGCGGTTCATCCCGGCGAACCGTCGCACGGCGATCAGCGACGGCGCGGCGATCGACACGGTGATCAGCATCATGCCAGCGATGGTCCCCACGCCGAACACGGCGAGGTAGCCGAGCGCCCACACCGGGTCGGGGATGAGCGCGACCTGCGGCAGCGTCGCGACCGCCGCCGACCCGGCCAGCCCGTGCACGAAACCGATCGTCATCGGCCGCGCCGTGCTCTCGGAGACGCGGCGGTCGTCGCCCGCGAGCGTGAGCAACCCGAGCACGATGAGCATCACCGCGACCGCCAGCTCCAGCGAGAGCCCGAGCCGAGGCGGGATGTGTGAGAGCTGCAGCTTGAGCAGCACGATCGCGCCGCCGACGAGCAGGATCGTCGTGGTATGCCCGATTCCCCACAGCGCCCCGGTGCGCGCCGCGCGCGCGAGCGACCGCTGCTGCGACACGATCGTCGTCACGGCGACGACGTGATCCGGATCGGTCGCGTGCCGCATGCCGAGCACGAAGCCGAGCAGGAGGACGGAGACGAGGGCGGGGAGCATTTCCGTAAGCTAGTCGAACAAGGGTTGGGGTCAGAGTCCGGGGTCAGAGTCGCGACT
>JBDTOD010000281.1:0-2937 GCA_039933415.1 bacterium | reverse complement strand
TCGTGGCCGAGGCGCTGGACGAGGAGGTGTTCGGACGGGTGGGAATGGTGGCGGAGGTCAACGACGGCATCGTGCGGGCGCTGCTCGCGGGCGGATATCTGCCGGTGATCTCGCCGGTGTCGCGCGATGGGGAATCGGAGCATGGTGGAGCGCTGAATGTGAACGCGGATGATGCGGCCGCGGCGATTGCGGCGAGCATGGCTGCGGACGAGCTGCTGCTCATCTCCGACGTGCAGGGAGTTCTCGTTGATGGCGTTGCGGTGTCGACAATGCGCGGGGACGAGGCGGTGCATGCGATCGAGAGCGGGATTGCGACGGAGGGGATGGCGACGAAGCTTCGCGCGGCGCTCGACGCGCTGCGGCGCGGGGTGCCGGCAGTGCGCATCGGCGGGCTCAACGCGCTACTCGACGCATCGTTCGGCACCACGCTCCTCGCGACGCCGCAGCTCGCATGACGACGCTCCCGATCATGGCGCGGACGCAGTCGGCGCAAACTCCATCGGTGGATTCGTCTTCGGTGCAGGCGAAGAGCGAGGCGCTGCTTCCGGTCTACAAGCGCTTTCCCGTCGATGTCGTCCGCGGGGAGGGGACGCGGCTGTTCGACACGAATGGCCGCAGCTATCTCGACTTCACGAGCGGCATCGGCGTGAACTCACTCGGCTACGCCGATGCGGGGATCATGGAGGCCGCGCGCGGGGCGCTCGAGACCGGCGTGTTACACACGTCGAATCTGTTTCACACGGCGCCGGGGCGGGAGCTCGCGGAGGCGCTGGTGACGCGGTCGTTCGCGTCGAGTGTGTTCTTCTGTAACTCCGGGGCGGAGGCGAACGAAGGCGCATTCAAGTTCGTGCGGCGGTGGGGGCGCGATGTCGGAGGTAGCGACAAGCACGAGATCATCGCGCTGCGCGGAGGCTTTCATGGCAGGTTGTTCGCGACGCTCGCGGCGACCGACCGCCCGCAGTATCGCGCACCGTTCCGCCCGCTGGCCGGCGGAATCTCGATCGCCGAGCGGGATCTCGGCGAGCTTGCGCGGATGATGGATTTGAATACGGTAGCGGCGGTGATTCTCGAGCCCGTGCAGGGCGAGGGCGGCGTGCGCGTGCTGGAGTCGGCGTTTCTGAGCGGGGTGCGCGAGCTGACGCGCGAACGGAACGTCGCGCTCATCTTCGACGAGGTGCAGTGCGGGCTGGGACGTACCGGCTGGCTGTTCGCATACGAGCGCACCGATGTGGTGCCTGATGTGGTCACGCTCGCGAAGCCGCTGGCGGGCGGGCTGCCGATGGGCGCCGTGTTGATGACGGCCGAGATTGCGGCGGCGGTGCAGCCTGGTGATCACGGGTCGACGTTCGGTGGCGGACCGTTCGTGGCGTCGGTGGCGACGCATGTCTTCGAGCGGCTCTCGGATCCGGCGCTGCTTGCGCACGTGCGGGAGAACGGCGCGTGGCTGGGCGATGCGCTCCGCTCGATGGCGGCGCGGCGCGAGGAGATTCGCGCGGTGCGCGGGGTGGGATATCTGTGGGGGATCGACGTGACACGGCCTGCGGGAGAGATCGTCGCCAATGCGCGCGACGCGGGGCTGCTCGTGCTGACCGCCGGGGACTTCACGCTACGGCTGCTGCCGCCGCTCACGACGACGCGCGAGGAGCTCGCGCACGGCCTCGAACTGCTCGAGCGGGCGATGTCATGAGAGAGCAACTCACATTGCGGATGGCGCAGCCTGCGGATGTCGCCTCGATCGTCGCGCTCGTGAATGGATATGCATCGGATCACGTGATGCTGCCGACCAGCGCCGAGCGCGTGACGCTCGCACTCGATGACTTCGTCGTCGCCGCGGATGCGCGCGGGCGCGTGCGCGCGTGCGGTGCGCTCAAGGAGTATTCGCCATCACTCGCGGAGGTCGCGTCGCTCGCGGTCGCGCGCGATGCGCACGGTGGCGGTGTGGGGCGCCGTGTGGTGGCGGAGCTCGAGGCGCTCGCGCGGATGCGCGGAATCGTCGAGCTGTTCGCGCTGACCATGACGGCCGGCTTCTTCGAGTCCGTCGGCTACGAGGTGACGGAGCGCGCGCGCTATCCGGAGAAGGTCAGGCGGGACTGCGCCTCGTGTGCGCGGCGATCTGCCTGCAACGAGATTTGTGTCGCGCGGGTGTTTCGCGCCGACACGCTGGAGTTCGCAGCGTAGGACACTCGCACGCTCTGTGTGACCGAACTCACCAATCGTACAAATCCTGTTATTCGCAAACGTTCGGGGTGTCCACGCGTCTCATCAGTGGCACGAGCGGAGAGTTTTCCGCGTTGTGATAGCTGAAGATGCGTGGTTCTTGCAATGAACAGGTGACCGGCACGTGCCGGACCGAGCTGGCGCGCCACGAAACATCGTGGAGCCTGGGCCGGGACTCATGAACAGCTTGGAGGGATTCATTATGAAGCGTACGGCGATCAGTGCCGCCGTTCTGGGGCTTGCATTATCCGCGACGGTTGCGTCCGTCTCCGCGCAGGCGATCGTGAGCAGCCCGGTGCGATTCGGCATCATGGGCGGAGCGACCGTTCCGCTGAGTGACCTCAAGAATTTCAACAAGACCGGATGGAATGCGGGTGCGCTCCTGAGCATCGGTGTGCCGCTCGTGCCGGTGAGCTTCCGCGTCGACGGGCAGTGGCACCAGCTGAGCGGGAAAGGATTCGTGCAGGCGGCCGGCGCCGGCGGAGCTACGCAGAACGCGGATCTTCGCGTCATCGATGGCACGGCAAACGTCGTGTACACGTTCGGCGCGGCACTGCCGACCAAGTTCTATCTCATCGGCGGCGCGGGCGTCTACAACGTGCGCTTCAAGGATCCAGCAAGCGATGTGAGCGCGAGCGGAACGAAGTTCGGGCTGAACGCCGGCGTGGGATTCAAGTTCCAGCTGACGGGATTCGCCACGTTCATCGAGGCGCGCTATCA
>JBDTOD010000280.1:0-2946 GCA_039933415.1 bacterium | reverse complement strand
CGGCGTGGCCATGAAAGTGGAACTCGCCGGTGAACACCGGGTCGAGCATGCCGAGGATGGCGAGCAGCGTGCTCTTCCCCGCGCCGGATGGTCCCATGATGGTGACGAAGTCGCCCGAGGCGATGTCGAGCGTGACGCGGCGCAGCACGTAGTGGACACTACCGGCCGCGGGGTACGACTTCTCGACGTTTCGGAGCGAGACGAGCGGGCCCGAGCCCGCCCCCATCACGAGGCCGCGATCCTGCTCTGGTCTGGCGAACATCATGGCTCGAATTCCTCAGTCGGCGCGGAGAGCGATCAACGGACTCACGCGCGTCGCCCGGCGCGCGGGGACGTAATTGGCGACGAGCGTCACCAGGGAGAGCAGCAGCGCCGTGCCGGCGAGTGTCGCAGGATCGCTCGGCGCGACGCCATACAGCTGGCTCGCCAGCAGTCGTCCCATCGCGAGCGCGATGATCCAACCTGTCACGACCCCGATAGCCGCGAGCCGAAACCCGTCGGAGAGGAACAGGGTGAGCACCTGCCGAGCGCTCGCGCCGAGCGCGACGCGTACGCCCACCTCGTGAGTGCGCTGCGTGACGGCGTACGAGGTGACGCCGTAGAGCCCGAGCGCGGCGAGGAGGAGCGCCACAGCTCCGAGCACGCCGAGCACCGATGCGCCCAGACGCTGGAGCGCGAACGCGCCGCTGGCATGCTCGTCGAGGGTTTCAGGTGCGACGACGGCGAGTGCCGGAGCGACGCGTGCGAAGGTCCGGCGTACCTCGGATAGCACAGAGAATGGATCGCCGGCGGTGCGGATGTGGAGTGTGACGCTCGTTTGTGGATCACTCGCGTACGACAGATAGAACATCGGATCGGCGGCGCCGGACATCTCCGTCACATTCGCCAGCGCGCTGATCACGTTGTGCGCTACTCCGACGATGACGGCATTCGGCTCGGGCGCGAATCCGAGAGCGACGCCGGCGCCGATCGGATCCCTGCCGACGAAGTACCGCTTGGCGAACGTCTCGTTCACCACAATCGCTCGCATCGAGGGACGTGCCGGATCGACCTGCGACATGGTACGACCACGCACGATCGGAATGCGCATCACACTGAAGTAGCTGGGCGTGATGTGCGTGATGTCCGCAGTCATGCGCTCATCCCTTCTCGGCGAGTAGCCCGGAACGCTCACGCGCCAGTTACCGCACTGATCGCAGTTGAGCCCCATGGGCACGAAGTCGGCGGCGGCGACGGCGGCGACGCCAGGGATCCCCGCGACGCCGTCGATCAGCCGGTCGACGGTGGTGCGCATCTGTGCGCCGTCTCGTACGCCGGCGAAGCCGAAGTTTGTGCTCACCAGCAGCACGTGCTCGCCGTCGCGAAAGCCGGGATCGATCCGCTCAAGTGCGCGGACCGTGCGCACGAACAGCGCGGCCGACACGACCGTCACGAGTGACAATGCGATCTGGACCACGACGAACGCGCCGCGCAACCGCGAACGGCTGGTACCTGATCCTGGCGAGCCGCTCTTCAGCCTGGACGTCAGGTCGAGGCGCGACGCACGCAGCGCCGGCGCGAGGCCGAACAGCAGCACCGCCAGCAGCGTGAGCGCGATCGCGAACGCCAGCACGCGCAGGTCCAGCGGAGTGTCGAGCACCACCGGAGAGCCAGTAGTCGGGACGATCGCCGCGAGCGCGTCGCGGCCCCAGGCGGCGAGTCCGATACCGAGGAGTGCGCCAGGCGCTGCGAGTGCGAGACATTCCACCAACAGCTGCCGCGCGATGCGTCCGCGCCCAGCCCCAATCGCGGCGCGCACCGCGAACTCGCGTTGCCGGCCGCTCGCCCTCGCGAGAAACAGGTTCGCCAGGTTCGCGCACACGATGAGCATCACCAGCGCGGTGACACCGAGCAACGCCGTGAACGTCGGCGCGAGAATGCGCCTTGCGTTGCCGCCCTCGAATGGCTCGACGGCGGCGCTCATGATGCCGAGGTCGGGATTGTCGCGCGCGACCTGCTGCCCCACGAGATCCAGCTCGACGCGCGCCTGGTCCATTGATGACCCTGGGCGCAGTCGTCCAAAGGTCACCAGCCACCAGGTATGAGTCGACATGAGCGCCCCCGGGCCGCCGGCAAGCAGATCGTAGCTGCTCACAGGTACCCAGAGGTCGAACCGCAGGGCAGCGAATGACCCGACGAAGCCCGGCGGCGCAACGCCGACGACCGTGGCTTCGTGGCCGTTCAGTCGTATCCGGCGTCCAATCACCGCCGAGTCGGCGGCGAAGTGGTGACGCCACAGCGAATGACCGAGCACGACCACCGGCCCCGCGCCTGCCACGCTGTCGCTTGGTAGGAATGCGCGACCGAGCGCTGGCTTCACCCCGAGCACGGAGAAGTAGTTCGACGTCGCGAACACGCCGAATACGGGTTCGGCCTGGCCCCCATCCGCGTGCGTCTGCAGGCCGAACTGATTCAGCTGGTACGCCGCCAGTCCGTCGACTGTGCGCGTCCGCGCCATCAGCGCGGCGAACGCCGGATACGAAAAATTGTCTGCCGTTCCCCTTGACGTCTTCGCCTTGACCGTGACTAGCCGCGACGGCTCGCGCACCAGTGGGAAGGGATTGAGCACGAGCCCTTCCATCCACGAGAACGCCGTGGTGTTGGCGCCGATGCCCAGCCCCAGCGTCAGCACGACGACGATGGTGTAGGCGGGACTGCGGCGCAGCGAGCGGACCGCGTAACGAAGATCGTTGAGCATGGCTCCGTGCCGGTGGATAGGAGATGGATCCTGCGCGCCCGCCGAGCCGAACCATCGAGAGTTCTCCGCCCCTCGATGATTCGGCAACGTCACGCGCGCGTTTCCGCCGACGCACGTGGCACCGGACGTTACCTACACCGATCCGACGGGTGCTGCGCCGACCAGCTTCCCGCCCGCGTGCGCCGTGTCTTCCACCACGCGTCCGTCGA
>JBDTOD010000279.1:0-2966 GCA_039933415.1 bacterium | reverse complement strand
AGGTGCTGAACAAGCGCGACGGGACATTCGACGGCTACGACGAGGTGCTCGCCACCACGCTCGCCGCGCAATGTGCGGTGGCACTGCAGCGCGTCCGGATGACCAGTGCGGTGATCGAGGGCGAGAAGATGCGCCAGGCGCTAGAAATGGCGCGCATCGTCCAGATGAGCACGCTGCCGGTCGCGATGCCCGACTTGCCGAGCTACGATGCGTGCGCGACGTTTCGTCCGGCCGAGTTGACGGGCGGCGACACGTACGATCTGGCGGTGCTCGACGGACAGCTGCTCGTGGTGCTGGGCGACGCCACGGGGCACGGCATTGCGCCCGCGCTGTCGGTGACGCAGATGCAGGCGATGCTGCGGATGGCCTTCCGCCTCGGCGCCGATCTCGACACGGCGTTCCTGCAGGTGAACAATCGGTTGTCGGAGACGCTCGCGGACGATCGATTCATCACAGCGTTCATCGGCATACTCGATCCATCGACGGATGCACTCCGATTCCACAGTGGCGGTCAGGGCCCCATCCTGCTGTTCCGCGCGGCCGACCGGCGGTGGGAGCATTTCCGCCCGACGAGTTTTCCGCTCGGCGCAATGCCCCTCACGACGCTCAAGCCGCCTCACGCAGTCAAGATGCTGCCCGGGGACGTGCTCGCCGTGATCTCCGACGGCATCTACGAGTACGAGAACGTGCACGGCGAGCCGTTTGGCGAGGCGCGCGTGCGCGCGCTGATCGAAACGTCGGCGGACCGGTCCATGGCCGAGATCCTCGATGCGATGATGGCGTCGGTCGCCGCGTTTGCGGCGGGCGCGCCGCAGGAGGACGACATGACGGCCGTCCTGGTCAAGCGCGAGCCGGACGCCCGCGGATCATTTCCGCGCACCTTCGACGCCATTCCGGCGCTCGTGCAGTTCACCGCGCAGGCGTTCGCACGGCTGCGCGTCGCGCCAGAGCTGCTCACGACCGTCGATCTGGCGGTGGAAGAGCTGTTCACGAACATGGTCAAATACAGCGCCGAGGGCACCGCGAACGTCGTCGTCGAGCTCGCGCCGATTCCCGGCGGTGTCGAATTGCGCCTGATCGACGACAACGTCGAGCGCTTCGACGTCACGCGGCCCGCGGACGTCGACATCGACGCGCCGCTGGCGGATCGGAAACCGGGGGGTCTCGGTCTGCACCTGATTCGCCGGATGGCGGATTCGGTCGAATACGAATACGACAACGCACTCCGGCAGAGCCGGATCACGCTGCGGATCACCGGCGGGCGGCCGGCCTCGGCACAGTAACCGCTCATCAGGGGATAGCATGCTGGCAATCGAAGTGGGGTCGGACGGCGCAGTCGTCCTGGCCGGAAGGCTCGACGCGGCCCAGGCGCCGGCCGCGCAGCGTTACCTCGACAACGTCACCGGTGTCGCGACGCTCGACTGCGCCCGTCTGGACTACATCTCCAGCGCGGGACTCGGTGTGCTGCTGAAGACACAAAAGCGCCTCATGGCCACCGGCGGCAGGCTGAAGCTCGTCGGGATGCGACCGCACCTTCGCGACATCTTCACGTACTCGGGCTTTGACCAGCTTTTCGAGATCGAATCCGCGCCGTAGCGGCTCGTTCCAACTTTTCACGCGCTCGCGTGTAATTATGGACAATGACGTCGATCAGGAGTTGGTGGAGCGCTTCCGGGATGGGGATCGGGATGCCTTCACCGAACTCGTGGTCCGGTACCAGCGCCCGATCTACAACGCTGCTTTCTGGATCCTGCACAGCGCCGACGACGCCAGCGACATCGCCCAGATCGTTTTCATGAAGGTAGCCGAACGGCTGGACGAATTCGATTCGCAGCATAGGTTCTTCAGCTGGATCTACCGGATTGCCGTCAATGAGTCGCTCAACCTGCTACGACGCAATGGTCACGAGGAGTGGCTGGACGACGAGATCGAGCTCGCCGGCCCGGAAACCGCCAATCCAGAGTCCATCGCAGCCGACGCCGAACGGTCGCGCCACATTCAGCGTGCGCTGATGAAACTCTCCGTGAACGACCGCACCGTGCTCATGCTCCGTCATTTCTCCGACTGCAGCTACGAGGAGATCGCGGGCATTCTCGATCTCGACGAGAAGACGGTGAAATCGCGGTTGTTCGAGGCGCGGCACCGCCTGCGCGAAACGCTTAAAGATTTCAGGCCTCGATGACATGAAGGCGACCCGGCTCGACGATTTGATGCAGGTGGTGCTCGACCGCGAGGCCACGCCCGAGGAGGCGGCTGCGCTCGATGCCGCGCTGGCTCGCGACCCGAGCGCCGGGGTGCGCTACGCCGAGCTCAAAGCGCTTTTCGACGACCTCGCGGGTGTCCCGCAGGCGTTCCCACCCGAGGGGCTCGTCGCGTCCGTCATGGCGAATATTCCGCAAAACGGGTCCCTGACGCTCGAAGCCCGCCAACCTTTGCCGCGGTCGCGTGTATTTGAGGCAAATCCAGACCACTATGGGGATGGGCTCTCCGGCCGTCCTCACCGCGTTAACGTTTCCCAACCGTCCGCCATCCTGAAAGGTGACACCATGAACGACAAGACCAGCGGGTTTCCCAGTAAACGCAAACTCTGGATCGGCGGAGGCATTGCGGTTGCTGCCGCGGCCGTGGCGATCTCCACGGGCATCTTTCCGCCGGGCGGCAACGATACGGCGGGCACGATCGTTCCTGCCGCGCGTTATCGCGCGCCGCAGGTGACGTCCGGTGACGTTAATGTTGGCGGGAGTTCGGGCGGATCGTCGGCGCAGGCGCCCGGTGGAGGAGTAGGTAACGGTACCTCTGGCCTGAGCGGAACGAGCGGGACGTCGGGTCTGAGCGGCACGTCGGGCACGAGCGGCACGTCGGGCACCAGCGGAACCAGCGGGACGTCGGGTCTGAGCGGCACGTCGGGCCTGAGCGGCACGTCGGGTCTGAGCGGCACGTCGGGCCTGAGCGGCACGTCGGGTCTG
>JBDTOD010000278.1:0-2985 GCA_039933415.1 bacterium | reverse complement strand
GCATCACGCTCGACGTCACCGAGATGCCGCGCTCCTGCTCCATCTGCATCCAGTCGGACGTCGCGTGACGCTGCTGCCGTCGCGCCTTGACCGTCCCCGCGAGATGGATCGCCCCTCCGTAGAGAAGGAGCTTCTCGGTGAGAGTCGTCTTCCCCGCGTCGGGGTGGCTGATGATGGCGAAGGTGCGCCGCGTCTCGATGGCGGCCGCGATGGCTGGGTCTGCGTTCACGCGGCGGAATCTAGCGCGGGGTGCGGGGTGCGGGGTGCGGGCTGCGGGATGAGGGGGGTAGTTGCGCGCCAGAGGCTGCTGCGCACCCCGCATCCCTCACCTCGCATCCCGCGCAGTGCGCAGGTATGGTGCGAGCACGCGCGCGTCGCCATCGGTGCGCGGAACGTGCTCGAGCCGGAGCAACGCGGCGAGGAACGGATAGACGTGCACGTTCTCGAACGCGGGGATGCGCCCAGCGGGCCGCACCTGCGGACCCGCGGCGAGGAAGATTCCGTGCATCTCGGGATACGCCGGATCCCATCCGTGCGTGCCGCGGTCGGCGAAACGATCGTTGGCGCTCTTCACGACGACGTGACCCAGCTCGGCCACGATGATCGCGTCACCCCCACGCGGGTTGCCGTCGAGGTGCCAGGCCGGCGGTGTCGCGCCTCGCGCGTAGACTCGCGCGTTCGTGAGCGTCTGCTCGAGCGCGGCGATCGTGCGTGTCTCCAGCGCCGTGTCGCCGCCGAACCAGAGCGACATCGTCGGCCCGTTGTCGCCCATCGTCACGGCGTTCGGATCGATGCCGGCCGCCACGAGCAACGGTTGCACCGGGATCATCTTCGACGGCGGCGCATCGGCCATGCCGTGATCCGAGACGACGACGACGTCGACGGAGTCGCGCAGCGGCATCGCCGACAGACCGGCGAACAAGCGCGCGAGCGCGCGCTGCAGCAATGCCGCCGCAACGGCCGTGTGCGGTGTGTCGGGACCATAGCGGTGCGTCGTGTCGTCCACGTCGCTGAGATACAGCAGCAGGAGATGCGGACGCTCCGCGGCGGGTCGACCGAGCCACGCAAGGCTCTCGTCCACGCGTTGCGAGTCCGGCACGGCGGCGTTGTAGCGCTTCCAGTACGTCGGTCGAACGCCCTTCACGTCCGCCTCCGAACCCGGCCAGAAATAGACGGCGCTCTTCACGCCTTCGCGCTCGGCGGCGACCCAGATCGGCACTCCGCCGTACCATCGCCCGTCGCGAATCGCGGCGGTGTCCTTCACGCGGAACCAGTGATCCGTCGCGCGATCGTAGAAGTTGTTGCCGATGATGCCGTGGTGACCCGGGTACAGGCCGGTCGCGATGGTGTAGTGGCTCGGAAAGGTCTTCGACGGAAAGGGCGGCAGCAGCGCTTCGGCGCGGATGCCCGTCGCGGCGATCGTGTCGAGTGCCGGCAGGTGATAGCGATCGAGGTAGTCGTACCGGAACGCGTCGAGCGAGACGACGATCACGTACGGCCGAGCGTGGTTCGCCGACGACGGTCGCGCCCCGCTGCATCCGATCGCGGCGAGCGTCGCGGCGACGAGCGCGACATGGACTGTGCGCCGACATCGACTCGCTCGTTTCGTGTCTCGCGCGGATTCGGGTCGGTGCATCGGCTCGAGTGAGAGTGGGACGCGAATGCGCGGAGCATGCGCGCCGGCGCTCGTATGTGCCAGCGTCGAGGAGCTCGCATGCGACGCCATTCCCATGTCGACGCACGCACGATAGGATGCCTCCATGCGCGCGGCGCGGCTCGCATCCGACTCGCCTTCACACATCAGGTCATGCACAGGCATCCACTCCTCGTCACCGCGGCGGCCATGCTGATGGCCGCGTGCGGGAGCAGCGGCTCGGCCGCGACGCCAACAGTCCCGACGACTCCGACCACTCCCACCACACCGAACACCCCGACGCCGATCACGGTGGTGCCACACGCACCGCCCGCGGTGATCGTGCAGGGAAATACGCTCGTCGACGCCTCCGGCGCGCGGCTGCGTCTGCGCGGTGTCAATCGCTCGGGCGGGGAGTTCATGTGCTCACAGGGTCGCGGGATCTTTGACGGGCCGACCGACACCACCTCGGTCAAGGCGATCGCCGCGTGGAAGGTGAATGTCGTCCGCGTGCCGCTCAACGAAACATGCTGGCTCGGCATCAATGGCGTGAAGCCGGAGTACGGTGGGGTGAACTATCAAAAGGCGGTGTCGGATTACGTGGCGAACCTCAACCGCTATGGCATCGTCGTCATCCTCGAGCTGCACTGGAACGGGCCCGACACCGTGCTCGCGCTGAAGCAGGCGCCGATGCCCGACCGCGACCACACGCCCGAGTTCTGGAAGCAGCTCGCGACCGCCTACAAAGGCAACGCGTCGGTCGTGTTCGATCTGTTCAACGAGCCCTTCCCCGACAACAACAGCAACTCGGCCGAAGCGTGGCGCTGCTGGAAGAGCGGCGGCACCTGCTCTGGCATGACGTATCAGGCAGCCGGGATGGACGAGCTGGTCGCCACCGTGCGCGCGACCGGCGCGACGAACGTGATCATGCTCGGCGGCGTGGGTTACTCCTCGCGATTGTCGGGATGGCTCGCGAACAAGCCGAACGATCCGCTCAAGCAGCTCGCTGCTTCCTGGCACGTCTACAACTTCAGCGGCTGCAACCAGCGCTCGTGCTGGGACGCTGAAGCCGCGCCGGTGGATCTTCAGGTGCCGCTGGTGCTCGGCGAAGTCGGCCAGGACGATCTCGGCAGCGCGTTCATCACCTCGCTGATGGACTGGATGGACGCTCGTCAGGGGAGCTACCTGGCGTGGGTGTGGAACGTGTGGGGGACGAAGCTGGATCTGATCACGTCGTATGACGGGACGGCGACGTCGTATGGCTCGACGTTCCGCACGAGATACCTGTCTCCGTGACTCGGGGTCAGAGCCCGGGGTCAGAGCCCGGGGTCAGAGCCCGGGGTCAGAGCCCG
>JBDTOD010000277.1:0-2999 GCA_039933415.1 bacterium | reverse complement strand
CAGCCGCCGCGGCGGCACGGCCGCTGAGCCAGACAAACGCGGCGATCAGCAGCACGGTGGGTCCAAAGCCGACCAGGAGTTTGATCCAGGATGAAGCGTTCTCGTCGATGGCCTTGATGACCACACCGTTCTCTTCGAGGCGCTTCTCGAGATCCTGACCCGCGAAGGTTGGCCGCTGTGTCGTGAATTGCATCGAGGTGCGCGCCTTGGGCTGGCCGGGGGAGGGCGGTGCCGGTGCCGGTGCGTTGGCCGCCTGTGCTGGGGATGTCGGGGGCGGATACGTGACCGTCGTCTTGAAGGTTCCCTGGATCGCATCGCCCACGCTGGTAACGTCCGCGACATTGCCCGCCCCGACCTGCTGTGTGAAGATCGAATAGGGGATGGCGATCGAGGGTGGTTCCCGGAAGAACACTTGCGTCACCGCGTAGTTGGCGACCACGAGAAGGAGGAATATCAGCCACCAATTCTGCGGTCGCAAGCGCGGCGGCACGGAAGCCGCTTCGCTCGAGGTCTGGCGCCGGCCGGTGGAGGGAGGCGGTGCCGCGTTGTCAGTTGGGGAATGGGTCATGGTGGTGTGCTCGAGATGGCGAGGGCCAGGACGTCGAATCGCGGGAACCCGCACGCGCGCTCTCAGGAACTGATGGCCTCCGAAACGAGGTAACAGCCATGGTCGCAGACGTCGCGTCGGCGAAGCGCTTCATTGCTGCGGCGCAGAGTCTCCGCCTTCATCTGGAGCAATCCGAACGAGAGTTCCTCTGCGTTGTTGGCGTCGGATTGCTCGACTCGTCCCGCACGTCGATTGGTTGGCCGGGTGCGCCCATCGCGGAGGCGACGCTGGACGTTCGCCTGCAGATCGCGTCGACGGTCCAACAGCGTGTCCCGCAAGTGCATGTGTCGTATCGTGGCGTGGGTCATGTGCGACTACTGGCAATACAGCTGGAGATAGCATGCCTGAAGACACCGTCGCGCGACTGTGCGATTGTGAACACATCGTCAGAAGTTGCGTTCTCTCTCCTGAGTGGGTGCTCCGCGACTGACCTCCGCAAGCTCGCGTTGGCTCCTGCCGCGCCGGCGGTCCGCTCGTTCGCGACGCGCACCACCGCTGATCCGGCAGCACTCGATCCTGCTGTTTCGACCCCTATAGCGTGAGATCGACAGTGCTGCATCGATCCCGTCGGCGGCATGGAAATGTGAGGGCTAAACTAAGCTGCACGGCAAGTTCAGCAAATCAGTGGGAGCTGAGGTTGTTCACGTCCTTTATTTCGCGGAGCGCCCGTCGCATCTCCTCTACGATTTTCATTTGTTCGAGCGAGGCGTGCAGAGTGTCGGCGGTAGCGCGCACCGCATCCACCACGGCGTGACGTGCATCCTCGGCCGAGAGTCGTGCCTCCTCAGCGGAGTGACGCGCCGCTTCGGCGGCAACTCGCGCCTCCTCCCCCGCGTGGCGCGCAGTCTCAGCGGCGAGTCGTGCCTCCTCACTTGCCGCACGCGCCGTCTCCGCGGTTGCCCTTAGCCGCTCTCGCTCGTCTCGGGTCGTTTCGAGCGCTCCGCGCTGATAGTCGCGAACTTCACGCGCTTCCTCTGCTAGTTGTCTGAAGAGTTCGGCTTCGCTCCTTGCTGCCTCGGCTACCTTGGGTGTTGGCTTCATCAAGATCTCCTCTCTTCCTGCGTAAAATACATGCTCGGTCGTCAGGACGTCGTGCTCACGTCGGCGTCATTCCTCGACGGCGCGGTCGAGGATGCGCTGTGCAGCCTCGGTCAGCTTGGTGCGGGGAACATCGCTTTCGACGTACACATGTTGCCGCCGTGTGCGGGCGAGTCGAGCACGGGTCCGCTGGGCGTTCTGTTCGTCCTTCCAGGTCGTTGGCGCCACGGCGCACCCCACGATGGCGCGACGATAGCGGATCGACCGGATACGGTCTGTTCACTATTGGTCACCGTGACGACCGTGTGTCTCGGTCCCGCGCTCGCCCCGGCCGCCCTGTACGCCTTCCAAGCGAGATCGCCGCCTCGAAGCAGTTCCTCATGTGCCGACGCGTCCGCGTCCGTGGTTGATCGGCTGCTCGACCCGGTCTCCCCGGAAGGCCCTATCGCCGGCTGCCGAGGCGCGCCTGCACACGGTTCAGCGCCATTCGCCATCGGCAGATCAGCGAGTGTGACCCCTCTGACGGGCGCGCCGGTGCCCGCCGATCGCCTCGCCGGAGAGACGATTAATTCTTGTTAATACTTGACCAACCAGGCGAGTTCCGAGCGGGAGCGTGCTCTTTTGAACAGTGCAGCGCCCGCCGACCCGGTAGATTCGGAAAGTGCTCCCTCCCCAGCAGCGCCCCGTGAACGAGGCCCGGATACTACCTGACGCCTTCGATCACGCCTTGCTCGCGACTGCCGGCGCCGGGCACGAGATCGTCCGTGGCAGGGGCACGGTCCGACTGGCGGACGGGTATGCGCCGGACGTAGGACTCATGTTCGCGCCGATCGATAGATGGTCCCAGGAGACGTGGGCACGGTGAGCCCACGCGAGAGAAACGACAGTCATGAAGGGAGCACACATGAGTTGCTGTAGCGACGTGATGGAACCGATCGAGCCCTCGTCGTGCTGTACGCCGAAGGACACGGCCGCGGACGCCGCACGCGCCATGCGGACATCGGGCTGCGGCTGCGCGCCAGTCGTCGAGGATGCGACCACCCGTAAGGTGGTGGGCGTGGTCACCGAGCGCGACGTCTGTTGCAGCGTAGCGGCTGACGACCGCCAGGCGTCGGATGTACCGGTCACCGACATCATGCGGCCGGCATCCGCGTGCTGCGGTGGGAAGGACCCGGTTGAACAGGCACGCCGGACCTTGCACGAACACCGTGCCACGAGTCTGCCGGTGGTGGACGACGCGGGCGGCTGTTGCGGCATCGTCAGTGCGCATCGCTTGGAGTGACGGCAGCAGCCCGCGACATGACATACCACTACGTGTGGCTCTGGTGGTCGATCGCATTTCTCGTCCCCTGGC
>JBDTOD010000276.1:0-3040 GCA_039933415.1 bacterium | reverse complement strand
CGCCGCGGACATGGCCGAGTCGGCAACGACCGATGATCGCGTCGAGGATCGCCTTGGTGGTTGGCAAGATTCCGAAACGAGAAAGCAGATTTATCAGGACCGCCGGACCGACGAGCTCCGCGTGCAGGCCTCACGCGTCCGCCGGGAGCTTCGGCTCGGTGCTACGGCCCTGCGCTCCGAGGCTTCCGCAACGAACGGCTCCCCCGCCGACGATCGATCTGGATGCGCTGTTGACGGCGCTCTCACCCGAGCAGCGCGCGGAGTTGACGACGAAAATCAACGGCCCAATGGGTCCCCGAATGGGTCCCAAGAAAAAATCGCCGGGACCCACTCGGATCGCGGCGACGGCAAGTGATTGGATGTCAAAGACTTCGAAAGAGCGGGCGACCGGACTCGAACCGGCGACGTCCAGCTTGGGAAGCTGGCATTCTACCAACTGAATTACGCCCGCGAACTCCGCGGCCGTCTCTCCCTGGAGCCGGTCTCGCGACGCCCTCAATATCGCCATCCGCCGCGCCCGGCGAAAGGCCGCCGCCTGCGGAGCTAGCTCTTCGGCGCCTTCCCCAGGCGCGCCATCGCTTCGCGTGTCCTCGCCGTCGGCAGCACCTCGACGAAGCCATCCTCGCCGCCCACCGGCGCGCCAACGTCGAGCTGCTCGAAGTACGTCGGAAAGTCGCGCCAGTGCAGCCTGCGGTCGTCTCCCTCGGCCCACTTCCATGTCGACGGCGGCTGCTGCACGAACGCACGTCGTGAGATCCACACGTGCCCGCCCACATCCCACAGCTTTGCGCTACGGACCCCGATCGAGTCGCGCCACTCCGGCGCTCGCGCGTTGTTCGCCATCACGAGGCCGAACGCCCGGACTGGTCTGGCGCTCGTCAGCAGCGGCGAGTGCGGGCAGCGACCACGGTACGTCGCGATCTCGTCGAGCTCGTGTGGGGTGTAAAGCACGGCCGGCATGCCATCGTCCCGCGGCACGGAGCCAAGCCGCGCCGTGAGCAGCGCACACTCGCGCTGGCTCTTGCTGCGCGAGATCGCCGGCACATTCAGCGCGACGAGCGCCAGCACGATGGCCACTCCGCTCCCGATCTGTGCGCGCGCCGGCAACATCGCGAGTGCCACACCGAGCGCGAGGAACAGCGCCGGGAAGAGCGCCATGTAGCGCTCGAGATCACCGCCCTGCCAGGTGAGGGCGAAGCCGACGACAGGAATCGCCGTCGCGACGACGAATGCGAGCGCGCGGCGCCCGGGCGCACGGCGCAGGAGCCACAGCGTCATCACGCCGAACACGAGGTAGAGCGCGCCGAGCCGGAACAGGCCGGCACGCGCCACGTCGGCCCACGACGCGGGATTGTAGCTGTCGCCGATGAGATGGCGCTTTGCCACGAGCCCGAGTCGGTCCATGTTCACGAGCGAGCGTCCGAACCCGATCACCACGCGCGACAAGCCGCCGATGCCGACGATGTCGTGCGTCGCCGCCGCCATCCACAGGCGGAAGTGCGTCACCGATCGCACACCGGCGAGATACGCGATCGGCGCGTACATCACGACGGTGATCGTTCCCGATAGCACTGACACGGCGATCGCGATCTTCCACCGGCGGGCGTCGCCGCCGCGCAGCACGAGCATCGAGATGGCGGCGGCGGGAACGCCGAGCACCATCGGAAACCAGAGCAGCACGGCGAAGGCGAAGGCGAACGACGCCACGATGATCGTTCGCGTGTCGCTCTGCCGATCGTCGGCCGCGAGCTCGCGGAGCCCGATGATCAGCATCATCAGGGCAGGCACGTACGCCGACGCGGTCTGCGCATAGCCGATGAACGCCGCCGCCGCGCCGAACGCCACGGTCGCCACGGTCGCGGCGTTGCCAGACACGCCGACCCGTCGGAGCCACGAACGAAAGGCGAGCACCGCCACCGCACCGGTCGCCATGACGAGCGTCGAGATCATGCGGATGGCCTGGCTGAACAACATGCCGTCGGTGGCCGGATCGTTCGCGCGATGGGACAGACGGAACAGCACGATGTGGATCGGACGCCAGTACGAGTGTCCGAACTCCCAGCGCGTGCCCGCACGTCCGCGCAGCCACCTGACCAGGTCGTCCGCATAGACGTTCGAGTCGCCCTGGTCGAGCGTCCGCGTCAGCAGCAGGAGCACCGCGTATGCGGCGAGCACGATCGCGACGCCGAGCCATTCCGACAGTCCGGTCGATGATTCCGAGTCATCTGTCGCGATTCCGTGCGACGGCACGGGCACCCTATCGGTCGGACTCGCGCTCGGCGTCGTTCCCATGGAGACTCTTGTGGCTGAAGGGGGTTCCGTGCGTGGTACGATCGACGGGATTGGCGCTCGCCGAGAAAATCGATCGCGGCATTCTACAGCGAACGACCCGCCCCGAGGAGATGGAACACGGAAATGGGCACGAAAAAGCCCCCGATGAAGGGGGCCGGCGAGTCGGGGAGGGCGAAGGATTCGGAGAGCCACTGGTCGGATTTGAACCGACGACCGCTCGATTACGAATCGAGTGCTCTACCCCTGAGCTACAGTGGCGACGAACATGAGGTTGAACGACATACATGCCCTGACGCGGACTCGAACCGCGACGCCTTTCGGCACAGCCTCCTCAAGACTGCGTGTCTACCAGTTTCACCACCAGGGCCTGACCTGCGAACAGACGTGAGCCGTGAACGGTGATCGGTGTGGCACATCTGACCACGTTACATCGGGCCAGCTCGCCAACCAACCCACCATCCAACCAACTCACTGATTTCAACGGGGCCGACGGGGTTCGAACCCGCGACCTCTCGAGTGACAGTCGAGTGCTCTAACCAAGCTGAGCTACGGCCCCTTGCTCAATCGGGGGCTCGCGTGGCACAACCAACCGCCACCGAATCCGATCTCCGTCACCGCGTGTCACCGCGGCCCCAACTAACTATCCAACTATCCAACTCACACCCTCTCGCCTATCAGAACTCTCCCCTACGAAATAGCCCGTACGGGAGTCGAACCCGTCTCTGCACCGTGAAAGGGTGCCGTCCTA
>JBDTOD010000275.1:0-3053 GCA_039933415.1 bacterium | reverse complement strand
CGCCGACGCGCCCAGAGCGACCGAGATCGTCGGCGTCTTGATCAACAACGTGCCCGTGCGGACGCGGTTGGCGGCGGACGTCGCGGTCAGGGACTGGTTGGCCGCGCTCCAGCGTCGGCAGGCCGAGCTGCGCGCCGCGGAGCATGTGTCGCCCGAGGCGATCCAGCGGTGGAGTGGGCTCGAGTGGCGCCATCGGCTGTTCGAGTCGCTGGTCGTGTTCCAGGACGCTTCGGCCGATCGCGGCATGGAGCGCTGGCTCGGGGCTGGCGCGACAGTGACGGGCGCGGTGACGCCGACCGAGACGGCATATCCCATCACTGTGCTCGTGGGCGGAGATGATCGTCTGTTCATCAGAGTAATCAGCGATCGTCGTCTGGTTCCGACGGCGCTGGGCGAACAGTTGGCGCTCGGAACGCAGGCAGCGGTGCGCGGGATGACGTCGGGGCTCGAGCAGTCCGTCGGCGCCCTGCGTGGCGCGTTGCCGGCGGTCCGGTCGTGGGTGATGGATGGAGCGGCGGGCGTGGTGCGGGAGCGGATCGCTCCCCGCACGGCGTTGGAGGGCGTGTTGGCTCGAATCTGGGGCGACTTGCTCGGCGTGAGCGATCTCGGGGTGACGGACAACTTTCTTGCGCGTGGCGGGCATTCGTTGCTGGCCACGCAGATCGTGTCGCGCGTGCGCGAGACATTCCAGGTGGAAGTGCCGGTACGGGCGCTGTTTCAGGGTCCGACGGTGGCGGAGCTGGCGTTGGCGGTGACGGCGCTCGAGCGGAAGCCGGGCCAGGTCGCGCGCATCGCCGAGTTGATTCAACGGGTCGACGGCATGTCGGCCGACGAGCTGCGGCAATCGGCCGCCGCTCGCGACGCGCGTGCGCGACAGACAGCGATGGCGAATGGAAACTAAGGCCCCTCAGACTCCCGACGATCTCGCCGACGCCCGGCAGCGGCTGCTCGCGCAGCTGCTTGCCGAAGAGGGGCTGGACGACTCGCCCGCCGAGCCGTCGATCGCGCCGCGCGCCATCGCGGGCGAGGCGCCGGTGACATTCGCGCAGGAAGTGCTCTGGCTGCTCGATCGCGCGACGCCGGGGCTCACGGCGTACAACACGCCGGTGGCGCGTCGCATCCGCGGCGCGCTCGACGTGGCCGCGCTGGAGCGCGCGCTCGACGCACTGGTGGCGCGGCACGAGACGCTGCGCACGGTGTTCGCCGCACGCGGCGATGGTGCGGTGCAGGTCGTGAAGCCCGCGGCGCGCGTGGCGCTGCAGACGCACGACGTCCGCGGACTCCCCGATGCGGAGCGGGAGGGTGCGGCGATCACCGCGCTGCGCGCCGCGACGGATACGCCGTTCGACCTCGCGCAGGAGCCGGGCTTCCGTGCGGCGCTGGCGCGCGTGGGCGACGAGGATCATCTCCTCCTGCTGCTGACGCATCACATTGTCTCGGACGCGTGGTCGTACGGCGTGATGATCCGCGAGCTCAACGCGTTGTACGCGGCCGAGTCGAGCGGTGCGGCACACGCGCTGCCTCCGGTGGCGCTCCAGTTCGGGGACTTCGCCGCCTGGCAGCGCGACACGCTGCAGGGTGAGCGGCTCAACGAACGGCTCTCGTACTGGCGCGAGCGGCTGGCCGAGCTGCCGACGCTCGACTTGCCAACTGACTTCAGTCCGCGCGGAACGACGGGCTTCGCCGGCGCGCGCGTGGGGACGACGCTCTCGCCAGAGCTGTCGGACGCGACTCGCCGGTTCGCGCAGTCGCGCGACGCGACGCTGTACATGGTGCTGCTCGCCGCCGTGCAGTCGGTGCTCCACCGCTACAGTGGACAGGAGGACATCGTCGTCGGTTCCGCGGTGGCCGGCCGCACGCGGCGCGAGTCGGAGGAGATGATCGGCTACTTCTCGCAGGCGCTTCCGATGCGCACGCGCTTCGACGGAGATCCGGCGTTCGGCGAGCTGCTCGGCCGCGTGCGCGACACGGTGCTCGGCGCGTTCGAGCACCAGGACGTGCCGGTCGAGACGCTGATGCTCGAGCTGCAGAAGAGCCAGGCGCGTCAGGCGCCGCTGTTCCGTGTCGTGCTCACGATGCAGGACGCGATGCCGGTGGCGCTCGAGCTGGGAAGCACGAAGGCCGAACCGGTGGAGCTCGACGCGAGCGCGACCAAGTTCGATCTCACTTTCCTCGTGACCGATACGCCGCACGGGATCGAGATCGCGCTCTGGTATCGCACGGAGCTGTTCCGCGCCGACAGCGCGCGCCGGTTGCTCGGGCATCTGGAGACGCTCCTCGGCGCCGCGCTCGCCGATCCGGCGCGGCGCGTGAGCGCGCTGCCGCTCGTGACGGTGGCGGAGCACGAGCAACTGGTGTCGTGGAACGCAACCGGATGGGACGAAGGAGAGCCGACGTCGCTCGTGGCGCTGTTCGAGGCCCAGGCGGCGAGGGTTCCGGATCGCGTCGCGATCGTGGCGCCGTCGGCGTCGGCCTCGGCGCACGGCAGCGTGGCGGGGAGCACGACGCTCACGTACGCCGAGCTCAATGCGCGCGCCAACCAGCTCGCGCGTCATCTGCAAGCGTCGGGCGTCGCAGCGGGTGCGCCGGTCGGTCTACTGCTCGATCGCTCGGCCGATGCGCTCGTCGGCATGCTGGGCATTCTGAAGGCCGAGGGCGCGTACATGCCGCTCTCGATGGACGCGCCCTCGGCGCGGCTGGCGCAGCAGATCACCGAGAGCGGCGCGAAGCTCGTGGTGACGAGCGTCGCCTTCGCCGGACGACTGCTCGGATCGGCGACCGTGGTGCCGATCGACAGCCTCGCGGCGACGCTCGGTGCGCAGTCCGACGCGAACCTGCCGCTCTCGGCGCGGCCGCGCGATACGGCGTACGTCCTCTTCACGAGCGGCAGCACTGGCGTGCCCAAGGGTGTGGCGGTGACGCATGCGAACATCGTGCACTACATGCGCGCGGTACGCCGAGTGCTCGGCACGGTGGACGACGAGCCGGTGGACGGCCGCGCGCGACAGTTCGGATTGGCGAGCACGCTCGCAGCAGACCTCGGCAACACGAGC
>JBDTOD010000274.1:0-3071 GCA_039933415.1 bacterium | reverse complement strand
GTCGCGACGCTCGACTCGCCGAACTGGGGGGAAGCGACGCCGGACAGCGGGATGGAGCAGCCGTGCTGTCATCTCTCGGCGGGAATGTTCGCCGACTTCTTCGGCCGCGTGGCCGACGCGCCGCTGGCGGTGATGGAGGTCGAGTGCCGGTCGACTGGGGCCGAGCGGTGCCGGTTCCTGCTCGGCAGCGCCGAGGTGATGCAGGCCGTGTACGACGGGATGAGCCAGGGGGTGGCGTACGACGCCGCGGTGGAGGCGGCGGCGTAGCTCAGCTTACTGCCAACGCTGTAACCGGTACCATCCGTACCGCGTACCCGGACCGACGCCCACCCCCCCCAGAATGCGGGGCTGCCAAGCAACGGTGTCGCCGCTAGCTACGCGTAGCGTCCAAGAATTCGTCGGGCCAGCGGACTGGGTCCGGGTGCCGCGTACGATGGTACCGGGTACGGCGGTGAGCAGTCGCCGCTACCCGCCGAGCGACTCCCGGTACAGTGGGTTCGGCACCAGCTCTCCCTCGAACAACACCTCTCGATCCCACGGCAGGACGATCGTGCTGTCCGTCGCGATCGCGTGGTAGTCCGGCTCGAACGGTCCCGTCTGGAACGCCACGGCCGTCCGCACTTCCGACGCCCCGGCGTTCACGATGGCCCCGATCGCCAACCGCATCGTCGCGCCGGAGTCGCAGACCTCGTCGACGATCAGTACGCGGCGGCCACGCACCGCCGGTGGCACCGCGCCGAATACGGCGGGGGTCTCGCGGATCGAGTCCGCCTGGTACCGGCGGCTCACGATGATCGAGTGGAACTCCCGGTCGAGGATGGCCGCGATCACGGCGCCAGGCACCACGCCCGCTGTCGCCACTCCAACCACGACCTCCGGGTCGTAGTCGCGCACGACCTTGAGCGCGAGCGCCCGAGCGAGCTCACCAAACATCGGCCACTCGACTTCGAAGACGCCCTTGCTCGGTTCGATGGTGGTGCGGCGTGGGGACATTCGCGCTCCTGAGGTGGGATACGGCTCGGGGCCAAACCTAGCCCGCCGGGTCCCGATCTGGAAGCACGATACGTGCTCGGTGACACCCGTTGGCGCACGCGGCCGTACCGATCGGTGAAGTTGCAGCCCTGTGCGCCGCGGAATTAAGTTTGCGCCCAGGTGTACCGGTGCGGCGGTCAGCCGATCGCCCGCCTTTCCACCACTTCCCTCCCGCGCGAAGCCCGCATGTCATGGTTCAGCCGCCTGCTTGGCGGCAAGTCGGACCACAGCCCGAAACCGCAGCGCCTCGATTATCTCAACGAGGCGCTGCTGCTCGAGCGTCAGGGCGACTTCGATGCGGCGCTCACGTCGTACCGTCTGGCCATGCGCGATCAGCCCAACGATCCGCGCATCCTCCAGAACATGGCCATCGCGTTCTCGCGCACCGGCCGGATGAACGAGGCGATCGGCGCCTACCGGCGTGCCCTCGAGCTCGATCCCGAGCTCTCCGGCGCCCACTACGGCCTCGCCTTCCTGCTCATCAAGCGCGGCGACTTGGCCGAGGGCTCGGCGCACCTGGAAGCCTTCCTCGAGGCGCCCCCGTCCGGCGCCGAAGCGGACCGCTGGGTACGCCACGCCCGCCAGACCCTCGACGATCTGCGATCGGCGCCCGTCGAGTCCCCTGACCAGCAGCCCGAGGACTAGTGGGAACCGTTCTCGCGGTGGTCAGCCAGAAGGGAGGCGTCGGCAAGACGACGACCGCCATCAACCTCGCAAGCGCGCTCGCTCGGCGCGGCCGGAAGACGCTCCTCGTCGACGTCGATCCGCAGGGCGCCGTACGCCACGGAGTCGGGCTCACGGGTGCCGAGCATCCTGCGGGCCTGTCCGACGTGCTCGCGGGCACCCACGAGCTCCAGGACGTCGTCCTGGCCACTCCGCTCCCGTGGCTGCGCGTGCTCCTCGCCGGCTCGGTCGCCGAGCTCGGAGAGCACGAGACCTATCACGCCGAGATCGCGCGGTCGCCCAAGCTCGGCGAGCTGTTCGATCGGGCGCGCTCTCGCGGCTACGTCGTCATCGTCGACACCCCGCCAGGACTCGGCATCGTGTCGCGGCGTGTGATGGCGCACAGCCAACACGTCATCGTTCCGCTCCAGTGCGAGCCGCTCGCGCTACAGACGACGACTCAGATCCTGCGCGCCGTGCGTGACGCGGCCGCGGCAAACCCGGCGCTCGTGCTCGACGGCATCCTGTTGACGATGCTCGAAGAGGGCAATGCCGTCTCGCAGCGCGTCGCCGCGTACGTGCGCGAGCAGCTGCCGCGCGAGCTGCTGTTCGACATGGCGATCCCCCGTACGATGGCCTCGATCGATGCGTTCGCCGCCGGCCAGCCGGTGGTGCTCCGCTCGCCCGATGATCCCGCGTCGGTCGCGTACACTCGGCTCGCCGAGCTGCTCGACCCGAAGCTGCGGTGAGCGTCGTGAGGCTTCGGCTGTCTCCTCGCGTCCTCGTCGGCGCCGGGCTCGCCGTCGCCGCGCTGTCGTGTGGCGAGGTGCCCACCCTTCCCGACGGCATCGCGTACATCTCCACCGTGATCCTGCCCGCGCCGGCCGTCGCGCTCGGCGACACGCTGCGCGACAGCACGGGCAAGGCGACGCCGGTGAGGATCTTCGCGTTCGGCGCGACCGGCGATACGATCGAATCGATCAGTCCCAGCTTCGTCGTCATCACCGCGCCGGGAAAGAGCGTCACGGTCGGCGAGACCGGCTTCGTCATCGGCGACTCAGTTCGCTCCGCGCAGATCGTCGGCCGCGTCGGCGAGCGGCTGCAGACAGCGCCCGTGGCGCTCGACGTGGTGCGTCAGCCCGATTCCCTCGCCGCCGCCGCGGAGACGAGGTTCAAGCTCGGCGACGTCGTCTCGGGCGAGCTGTTCTCCATCTCGAGCCCGCTCGGCGTACTGGTGAGCAGTGGAGCGACCACCCCGCGGGCCAGCGTCAAAGGGATCGTCGTGCGGTACGTCGTGACGAACATCTTTCCCGCCAACGCGACGATCCCCGACACGACGATCGTCCTGCTCGACGACGCCAGCCGGTTCCTCGGGA
>JBDTOD010000273.1:0-3122 GCA_039933415.1 bacterium | reverse complement strand
GCGAGGGCGATCCTGTTGCGCGCCGTGCCCTGCGCGTCTCGAGCGATCTGTACGAACAGCGCGCCGAGCACCGCACCGCCGGCGAGCATCCACAGCGCTGCCAGCAGTACGAAGCCACGGCGCGAGCGCGCGGCGCGCATCAGCGTCGGTCTCCAATGCCGAGCAGCAGCGTGCTCGTATCCGTCGTGACGCCGATCGCGTAGGGGAGGCTCACGGGTGCGCTCCACTGCGATACCCAGCGCCCGCCCGATGCTGCATCTTCGAGATACTTGAGGCTGGCACGAGCACCACACTCGATCGTCACGGAGTCGCTCGTCGAGAGCTCTAGCATGACGCACTGATTGAGCTCGTCTCGACCTGGCTGCACGACCAAGCGTGCGTCACAAGCCTCCACGCCTCCGCGGGGCGCCGGGCACCAGCTTGCAAAGGTTGCTTGGGTCGGTGTTCCCACCAGATCCGGACGGACACCATCGGCGAGAGCGAGATTTCCAACGACTTGCCGAGCGGTTCTCTCTGCGTTCGCCGTCGCATCCGCATCGTGCGCGTTGCGGACCATCGCCGATGCAGCATCGGCGATGCCGTCCAGGAGCGCTCGCGCACCTGCGAGCACTGTCCCCCCGACGGCGAGAGCGACGATCACTTCCATCAGAGTGAATCCGGCGCGGCTACGGTGCATGGTCGAGTTCGGGCTGCCGCGAGCGCGCACGGTAGAGCGCCGTGTAAAGCAAGGCTTTGGTGTCTCCCGAGTCGAGAAGCTCGACGGTGTATAGCGTCTCGGTCGGCCTTTGGATGTCAAGCATCCACTGCCCTTGATGGTGCGCGCCGAGATGCCGCTCGAGGTCCTCTCTTGGCCAGAGCGCGACTGCCTCCATCAGCGACGACGCGCGCGCGATCTCGCCATCTCGGCGTTGCGCACGCCGAACGTCGTCGCCCACGCCTGCGGCGAGCGAGGCCATCGCTGCGCCCGCCGTACCCAGAATCACGAGCGCGACCAGCACTTCCAGTAGGATCACGCCGGCTCGGCCAGTGCCGTGCCGCCTATGGCGCATGCGCGTCGTCATCTTGCAGCCCTTTCCGGTGCAATCGAGGAGAGTCGCAGCGTGGGGCCGGCCATCATCCTTCCGTCCGGCAGCACCGTCACGACTCGCGTGCTCGCGCTGTCGACGAGCTGGCGCGTCTGTGGTCGCCCTGTCCGAATCGCGTCTCGGCGCAGAGTCAACAACTGAGAGGATAGATCGGCCGTCCCCGACACGCCCGATGGACGAAACGCGACTGACGACAGAGTCGTCGCGATTCCAAGTATCACGAGCACGACCAGGAGCTCGACCAGTGTCACGCCGCGATGGTGTCTCATCCGCCGGGTCGCACGCTATAGAGCGCCTGTAGCAGTGCGGCCGCGACGAGTGCGACGACGCCTCCGAAGCCGACGATCATCGCGGGCTCGACGAGACGCACGATGCCACGGACTCGTCGCAGAACGCGCTCGCGCTCGAGGCCGCCGGCATGCGAGAGCATCGACGCAAGCTGGCCGCTTTCTTCGCCCGCGCGCACAAGGCGTTGCACCATAATGGAGGCTGCGTGACGGCGATTCAGCGCCACCGAGAATCGCGCACCATGTTTTAGGTCGTCGCGTGCGCCGAGCATGCGCGACAGGATCTCTTCGTCACCAGCCGACGCGGCTGCGCTCCGCAGCGCTGGAACGATTGGCACGCCGCTGACCAGCAGTGCGGAGAGCGCCGTGCAGATCCGTGCTCCGGCCGCGCCCAGCCGCAGATCGCCGATCACGGGAAGCGCGAGAAGGAAGCGGTGCCACGTTCTCCGTCCCTCCACTGCGCTCGTCCACGCGCGCAGGGATGCGCTTAGCACAACGACAAGGACCAACATCGGCACCGCGGCTTGCTTCACGATCGCCCCGCCTCGCAGCACGACGCGCGTGGTGAGCGGCAGCGACTGGCCGAGCTCTCCGAGGATCGATGCGAACCGTGGGAGCACGATGCCCACGAGCAGCGCAAGCGATGCCGTTCCCGCGATGGCGAGAAGAATGGGATACGCCAGAGCGCTCCGAAGCTCGCCGCGAGTGGCGGCCTTATCCTCGCAGAGCAACCCGGCCTGTCGGATCGCGACAGTGAGCCCGCCGCCGCGCTCACCCGCCTGGATCATGCCGAGTACTTCAGGGGGCACGATCACCTCCGCGTCGTGCAGGGCGCTCGCGAGCGTTCGGCCTTGGGTGACGGCCGCGACGACTGCGGGGAGAAGGACCGCAATGCGCGTGGCGACCATCGTCTCCAGCATCTGCAGCGCACGGACGAGTGGCACACCGGCGTCGACAAGATCCGCGAGCAGCCGGAGCAGAAGTGCGAGATCGGCGATCGGCAGCGTCGTCGCTCGCTTCGCGGGCTCACCCTCGGCGGATACATCGATCGGATGGAGGCCGCGCTCGGAGAGCACCTGAAGCGCGGCGGTCCGTGTGGGTGCCGCGATGCGACCACGCAGCAGCTGGCCATCGGCCCTCGCTGCGCGATACCGGAAGCTTCGCGCGTTCACGCGGCCCTCACGGCTGAACCGGGCCGCCCCACGACGTCACGTCCGCATCCTCGCCCTCGCCGCCCAGCTTTCCGTCGCGTCCCAGCGTGTAGAGATCGAACGTCGTCGGATTGACGATCCCCGGGCTGAGATAGAGCCAGGACCGCCCCCACGGGTCCGGCGCGAGCACTCGGCTGAGATAGGGACCGCGCCAACGGCGCGGCAACTCGCCGCTCGTCGGCATGTTCCGCAGCGCTTCGAGGCCCTGTTCGGTAGTCGGAAAAATGTCGTTGTCGAGCCGGTACGAGCCGAGTGCCATGGCGAACAGCTCGACCTGGCTCTTGGCGGCAGCCGCCTTGGAGTCGCCGACGTTGCGGAACACCGCCGGCGCGATCACGGCCGCGAGCGTCGCGATGATGGCGATGACGACCAGCATCTCGATGAGCGTGAAGCCGCCGCGGCGTGCGACCGTCGCACTCCGCCGCCCAGTGCGCTCAGCTCTGAACGACACGCAACACCTCGTCGATCGTCGTGAGCCCTGCTTCCACCTTTCGCCATCCGTCGGCACGCAGCGTCTGCGTCGTCATGCCGTCGGCCAT
>JBDTOD010000272.1:0-3130 GCA_039933415.1 bacterium | reverse complement strand
CGCATGCCGGCTGTCGCGTGCGCCTCGGCGTTCACTACTGCCTGCCGCACGCCCGGGTGCCGAGCCAGGACGCTCTCGATCTCTCCCAGCTCGATGCGGTAGCCGCCGACTTTCACTTGTTGATCGACGCGGCCCAGGAAGTGGAGCGTTCCGTCCGGACCGTACCTCGCGAGGTCGCCTGTACGGTATAGGCGTGCTTGCGGTGCGTACGGGTCGGCGACAAAACGCTCATCGGTGAGGTCGGGGCGGTGCAGGTAACCACGCGTTACGCCGGCGCCGCCGATGTACAGCTCACCCGTGGCTCCCACGGGGACGAGCCGCCGATTGGCGTCGAGGATGCGCACGACCGTGTTGGCTATCGGACGGCCGATCGATACCGGCTCGCCGACGCGCACGTCACTGCACGTCGACCACACCGTGGTCTCCGTGGGCCCATACATGTTGAGCACCCGACCGCGTACCAGACCCGCGAACCGGTCGGCGAGATCCGGTGGGAGCGCTTCGCCGCCGAGCAGGAGGCAATCGAGCCGCGCAAGCCCGGCAAGTGTTTCTGGGTCGGCGGCGAGCATGCGCCCCTGGGACGGCGTGCACTGCACGTGCGTCACGTTGCGGCGCGCGAGCTGCTCGGCCACCGAGTACGACGGCGTGCGTGCCGCTCCCGATGCGTCAGCCACCTCGTCCTGGCTGGCGCGCATGAGCTGCGCGAGATACGGCAGGTGGGCGAGCGTCACTTCGGCGTCGACGCCGAAGTCGATGAGGCATGCCACCTCGTTCACCCCGATCGCTTTCAGAGCGTCGACGATCGCCAGCGCCTTCTCGGGAGTGCCGAAAAGTCCCGCCGTGTCGAAGTAGCGGTCGAAGGCGTGGTCGAGCAGCGCTTGCAGATCCTCCGGCGCGATGCTGGCCGCATCAAGGGCCAGATCGGCGGAGCCAGCACCTGACGGGGCGCGGAAGGCCGGGAACGCGAACGGCGCCATCTTCACTAGATCGATTGATGTTGCCAGATAGCGCGTGAATGGCTCGCGGACGATGCGGCGCACTTCCTCGGTGTCGGGGCCGACGAAGGTGTGGAGCATCACCGAGACGATACCGCTCCCCGCGTGCCCCGCCGCAGCGCGCGCCTCGCGATACGCTGCAAGCTTCTCACTCAAGTCTTCGAGGCGCTGGCCAAGCATGTTGGTCAGCACGTTGGCGCCCATCGTACCGGCGCCGCGGAACGTTTCGATGCTTCCCGCCGATGCCAACCAGACAGGCGGCTCCTTCTGTACAGGGCGCGGGAGAATGCGCACGTCGATCGTCTTCCCCTCGCCGTTCGTCACCGGTACCGAGCCGCCACGCCAGAGCGTCAAAACGGTGCGGATGTGCTCCGCCATGATCTCTCGGCGGCGCGCGTAGTTCTCGGGCTTGAAGGCGAAGTCATTGGCGTGCCACCCAGAGGCGAACGACAGCCCCACGCGTCCACCCGACAAGTTGTCGACCACCGACCACTCCTCGGCAACGCGGATCGGGTCGTGCAGAGGGAGCACGACGCTCCCGGCGCGGATCTGCACGCGCGACGTGATGGTAGCCAGCGCAGCGCTGGTGACAGCGGCGTTCGGATACAGCCCGCCGAAAGCATGGAAGTGCCGCTCCGGCGTCCACACAGCGTCGAAGCCGTTGGCGTCGGCGAAACGCGCCCCATCGAGCAGCAGCCTGTAGGCGTCTGCCGCCTTGGTAGCATCGGCTGCGAAGTAGAACAGACCGAAGCCCATTCGCTCGGGTCGCGTCGAGCGCAGCGCAACCTGCCGCCCTACTGACGCGCGGTCGCCTTCCGGGTGCACCACCACCTCGAAGCCGCGGCAGAGCGTCCAGAACAGCTCGAGCACCGAGATGTCGAATGAGATGCTCGTGACGGCCAGCCAAACGCCCGGTTTGGGGCTGATCACGCGGTCCATTGCGGCGAAGAAGTTGGCGACGTTTCGATGCGTCACCATCACGCCCTTCGGCCGTCCGGTGGAGCCGGATGTGAAGATGACGTACGCCAGGTGCAACGGCGTGGCAGCGGACCTCGGCAGCACCGCGTCCGACGGCTCACACGATTCGACGTGCAGCACGACGGCGTCGCCCGCGCTGACGCGCCCGTCGAGATGACGCTGGGTGAGGAGCACACGCGGTCGTGCGTCCTCGAGCATCATCGTTAGGCGCTCGCGCGGATATGCCGGGTCGAGCGGCACGTACGCGGCACCGGCCTTCAATATGCCCAGCAACCCAACCACCATGTCGAGCGACCGCTCGACGCAGATCGCAACGAGTGCGTCAGGTCCGACGCCAAGGGCGCGCAGCTGCAACGCGACGCCATTCGCACGACGGTCCAGCGCTGCGTAGGTGAGCGTGTCATCGCCAAATACGACGGCGACCTGGTCAGGCGTTCGCGCCACCTGGTCGGCGAACAGCTCGTGCACGCACGCGTCTTCCCGGAACGGCGCTCGCGTCTCGTTCCAATCGACGAGCAGGAGCGATCGCTCACCAGCGCTGAGCACCGGCGCTTCGGCCACGGTCAGCGTCGGCTGGGAGAGCACGGCCTCCATGAGTGAGGCGAGTCGCGCGGCGAGCGCGGACGCGGCATGCGCGTCTCCGGACGCCAGCACCACCTCGGCGCTTCGTCCCGCAATCGTTAGGCGCACGACGAGCGCAGCGCCGTCGGTCGCGCCTCCTTCGGCGACAAGCGCCACGGGGAGCGGCGCCAGCTCGGCCCGGCGGCGGAGCGATGCATGGCGCTGCACCACGTCGCGCGCGTACGTGCCCAATCGCTCCACGATCGCAAGCTCGCTACGCACTGCGCCTACGAGCCCAGCGAGTGGTTGGTCAGGCGCGGGCGTCAGGCGGATCGGGACACGCGAGGCGAAAAAGTCCGCGAGGTGCACCGGCACGACGCCCAAGTCAACATCGAGGTCGAACGCATCGCCGCCGACGTGACCGCCGAGGTGCGCGACGAGCAGCGCGAGCGCGGCCGCCCACGCGCTTGTGCGCTCTCCCTCGGGCTGCCCGTCGAGCTCCGTAGACGCAACGGGTGACAGAGGCACGGCACAAGCGTACGGCGCACCGTTATTCGAGTCCGACTCCAGCCAGCCCCCGAGCGACGGCGCGTTGC
>JBDTOD010000271.1:0-3208 GCA_039933415.1 bacterium | reverse complement strand
GCGCTCGGCGGCTCGCTCGACGCCTACACGTCGCGCGAGCACACCGTGTATCAGGCACGGGTGCTGGACGAGCATCTCGATGTCGCGGCCGACGTGATCGGCGACTTCGTGTTCGATCCGCTGCTACGGAAGTCGGATCTGGACCTCGAGCGAAAGGTCGTGCTCGAGGAGATCGCGATGGTGGACGACACGCCGGACGATCTCGTGTTCGAGCTGCACAACGAGGCGCTGTGGGGTCCGCATCCATACGGGTACTCCATTCTCGGCACGCGCGACACCGTCGGGTCGCTCGGGACCGACGACCTGCGCGCGCTGCACGCGCGGGCCTACCAGCCGTCGCAACTGGTCGTTGCCGCGTCGGGCAATGTCACGCACGACGAGCTGCTCGCGTCGCTCGAGCGAACGGGTTGGACGTCGCGCCCCGGCGACGGGAGCGAGCGTCTTGGCGTGCCGACGCCCGCGCCGCAGGCTCCCACGCGTCGACACGTGTCGCGCGAAGGCGCGCAGACGCACGTCGTCGTTGGTAGCGCGACGGTGGCACACGAGGATCCGCGCCGACACGCGGTGATCCTGCTCGGCGCGATGCTCGGCGGCGGGATGAGCTCGCGACTCTTTCAGCGCGTGCGCGAGGAGCTGGGCCTGGCATATGCCGTGTACACGTTTCAGTCGTTTCACGCGGACATCGGCATGCATGGCGTCTACGTCGGGACTGGACCGGAGACGGCGCGCGAGGCACTCGAGGCGATCCAGGCGGAGCTCGCAGACGTCTCCACGAACGGCCTGCCACCCGCGGAGCTCGCGATGGGCAAGAGCCAGCTCAAGGGACAGATCACGTTGTCGTTGGAGAGCGTGTCGTCGCGCATGTATCGCTGCGCCGCGGTGGAGCTGTACGGCGAGCCCTATCGGACGCTGGACGAGATGCTGGCGCAGGTCGAGCAGGTGTCGGAGGAGCAGGTGGCCGAGGCCGCTCGCGAGTTCTTCGCGCCGGAGCGGCAGACCGTCGTTTCGCTCGGGCCGGGCGACGAGTTCTAGGATGACACGGGCCCTTCAGGACTGATCACTTCAGACAGAGCGCTCCCATGAAGATCGGTGTTCCGAAAGAGATCAAGACGAACGAGAATCGCATCGCGCTCGTACCGGCCGGCGCGGAAGCGATGGTGGGCGCCGGTCATTCGGTGCTCATCGAGACCGGCGCGGGTCTCGGCAGCGGCTTCAGCGACGAGGACTACACGGCCGTCGGCGCGACGATCGCGCCCGATGCGGACGCGGTGTGGCTCGCGAGCGAGATGATCATGAAGGTGAAGGAGCCGATCACGGTCGAATGGCCGCGCATGCGGAAGGGCCAGCTCCTCTTCACCTATTTCCACTTCGCCGCCGACGAAGTGCTCACGCGCGCCCATCTGGCGAGTGGTGCGGTGTGCGTTGCGTACGAGACGGTGGAGCTGCCGACTCGCGAGCTTCCCTTGCTCACGCCGATGTCTGAGGTGGCAGGCCGGATGGCCGTGCAGGAGGGGGCGAAGTATCTCGAGAAGCTGTACGGCGGCCGCGGCGTGCTGCTGGGCGGCGTCCCTGGCGTGGCGCCGGCGAAGGTGGTGATCCTCGGCGGCGGCATCGTCGGGATCAACGCCGCGAAGATGGCGGCCGGCATGGGAGCGAAGGTCGTGATCCTCGACATCTCGCTAGAGCGTCTTCGCTACCTGAGCGACGTGATGCCGGCCAACGTCCAGCTGATTCACTCGAACCGGCACAACATCCTCGAGCAGATCGCGACCGCCGACCTCGTGATCGGCGGCGTGCTGATTCCTGGGGCGGTGGCGCCAAAGCTCGTCCGGCGCGCCGATCTCTCCACCATGCGACCCGGCTCGGTGATCGTCGACGTGGCGATCGACCAAGGCGGTTGCGTGGAGACGATTCACGCGACCACCCACGAGAATCCGACCTACGTGGTCGACGGGGTGATCCACTACGGCGTTGCCAACATGCCGGGTGGTGTGCCCCGCACGTCGACGCTCGCACTGACGAACGCCACGTTGCCCTACGCCCTGCAGCTAGCCAACAAGGGTTGGAAGCGCGCGCTGAGGGAAAATCCCGCGTTGCTGAAAGGGCTGAACATCGTCGATGGGAAGGTGACGTACGCGGGAGTCGCGGAGGCCTTCGGCATGGAGCTCAGCGACCCCGCCGCATTCGTCGCATAGCGATCACAAATCGCGTAGGTCGTGAACACACAATGCCTTGCTGGCCCCCTACGCCGGGAGTAGCTTTCGGCGTTTTCGCCCCGTGAACGTGTACGGCTCGGTCCCTGCAGACGGACTGGGCGCCCCAACCCCGGATTGATGCGCTGGCCCTTCTTCAAAGCGGGAAGTCTTTTCCCCGCGAACGCGATCGGTGTCGACCTCGGCACAGCGAACACCCTGATCTACGTGAAGGGGGAAGGCATCGTCTTGAACGAGCCTTCGGTCGTCGCGATCAACCGGGAGACCAAGCAGATCCAGGGCGTCGGCCTCGAGGCCAAGCGCATGCTGGGGCGCACGCCCGAAGGCATCATCGCGGTCCGGCCGATGAAGGATGGTGTCATCGCGGATTTCGACGTCACGGAGAAGATGCTCCGGTACTTCCTCAAGCTCATCATCGATAACCACGTCTTCAAGGTGAAGCCGCGAGTGATCGTGTGTGTGCCAAGTGGCATCACCGAAGTGGAGAAGCGCGCCGTGCGCGACTCCGCGTTGGGCGCCGGTGCCAAGGAAGTGTTCATGGTCGCGGAGCCGATGGCCGCGGCGATCGGCGTCGGTCTTCCCGTGGAGACTCCCACCGGGAACATGGTAATCGACATCGGTGGCGGCACGACGGAAATCGCCGTGATCGCGCTGTCGGGTATTGTGTCCGACACCTCGATCAGGACAGGCGGCGACGAGCTGGACATGTCGATCGTGCAGTTCATGCGCAAGAACTACAACCTGCTCATCGGCGAGCCGACGGCCGAGCAGATCAAGATCCAGATCGGGAGCGCGGCGCCGGTGGGCGACGAGCGCGAGATGGAGGTCAAGGGACGCGACCTCGTCTCGGGCATCCCGAAGACGGTGCGCGTGCATTCGAGCGAGATTCGCGAGGCGATCCAGGAGCCGATCCAGCAGATCGTCGACGCGGTGCGCCGCGCGCTCGAGATCACGCCGCCCGAGCTGGCGAGCGACATCGTGGACCGCGGCATCGT
>JBDTOD010000270.1:0-3272 GCA_039933415.1 bacterium | reverse complement strand
GGATGGTGGGTGCTGAGGGGCTCGAACCCCCGACCTACGCCTTGTAAGGGCAATCCTGGCCGATTCCTGACGCCCGGAGAATGGCGGTTCTCATAGGTAAACCGTCTGCCGGTGCGTGCCATTGAATGCGGCTGCGGAATAGAATCTGCACTTCCCCTGCACTTCCGCAGGGACAGAGGTGCAGCATGGTCAAGACAGCGAAGCGGGGCACGATCGCCCACGAGGCAGCGAGCACAGGCCCTGGCGAGAGCAAGCCTTTCGACGTTCGATCGAAGCGGGTGCAGGGTCTGCTGCTTCGCGTGCAGCCGAGCGGCCTGCGGACTTTCTACGTTGCGATCGGCCGTGGCAAGCGCCTCAAGCTAGGCCCTGCCGGCCTCATGACGCTGCGCCAAGCCGAAGAGAGGGCCAAGGCCCTGCTGCTCGATCCGGGCAGCGCCACGGCCCCGCGCAAGGGCGCGTCGCTGCTCGAATACATCGACGAGCACTACGCCGACCACGCGCTCGCCAAGCTCAAGAACGGCGCGCAGTCGCTCGGCCGCGTCAAGGCGACATGGGAGCCGCTGCTGCAGAAGCGCATCGACTCGATCACCGCCACCGACATCGACCGGCTGCGCAACAAGCGCCTGCTCGCCGGCAAGGCGCCCGGCACCGTCAACCGCGACGTTGCCGCGCTGTCGAGCGTGTTCGCGCATTGGGTGGCGCGCACACCCGGCGCCGTGCACCCGCTCGCCGACCTCGACGCGCTCAAGGTCGCCGACGACGAGCGCGTGCGCTACTTGACGACGGCCGAGTCGAAGCGGCTACGCGCCGCGCTGGCCGCACGCGATGCCAACGGCCACAAGCGGCGCGCGAGCGCGAACGAATGGCGCACCGAGCGCGGCTATCAGCCGATGCCCGAGCGGTCCGGCTACTTCGACCACATGACGCCGATGACGCTGCTGTCGCTGAACGTCGGCGTGCGGCAAGGCGAATTGTTCTCGCTCGAATGGGAGAGCGTCGACCTGGCGCGTCGCACGCTCACCGTGCTTGCCTCGCACTCGAAAGGCAACGCGACGCGGCACATCCCGCTGAACGACGAGGCGATGGCCGTCCTGCAGGCGATCAAGCCGAAGGTCGCGGCCGGCCTCGTGTTTCCGAGCCCGATCACGGGCAAGCGATTCAACAACGTCAAGAAGGCATGGGCCGAAATCACGGCCGCGGCGAAGCTGCCGGACCTTCGCTGGCACGATCTGCGGCACACGTTCGCATCACAGCTTGTCATGAGCGGCGCGTCGCTCTTCGTCGTGCAGAAGCTGCTCGGCCACTCGACGCCGAAGATGACGATGAGGTACGCGAAGCTCGCGCCGGATCAGCTTGCCGACGCCGTCGCTCTTCTGTCGCCACGGCGGGCCGCGTGAGCGCGCGCAAGCGGACGGCGCCCGCATTCAAGCCGTCGCCCGAACTGCGCGCGGCGATCGAGAAGCTGACCGAATACGCCGAGCAGTCGCACTCGCGCTGGCAAACGCCGACGGGTCGCGGCTGGCGCCGGCTGCACGAAGTGCTGCAGGCGGCGGCGCTCGATCCCGAAATCGCCGCCGCGCCGAACGGTGCCGGCGTCATGGTCGAACTGCTGCTCGAATGTCTCGGCGACGCACTCGACGACACGCCCGACAACGTGTTCGCGCCGATGGTCGCGCTGTTCCCCGATGGCGAGCGCGGGACGGCGCAGCGTGAGCACCTGAGCGCGCAACGCAAGCGCCGATCGCAAGCGAGGCAGGCGCGGCGCCTGCGGATCGTCGCCGCACGCGACGCGGGCGAGACTGTTTCGGCGATCGCGGATCGCGAAGGCATCAGCGAGCGCCAGGTGCAGCGCGACCTCGGAAACTAAATTTCGCGACAGTCCATTGGAGTGTCGTGGTCTAGGGTGGACAGTGCTCTCGTGTTTTGTTCGCACGAAGGGCACGCAATGGACGAAGACCTCACCAAGACCGCGTCGCTGACGCACTCGCCTGACCGCGCCGCGCGGCGCATCGGCCTGCCGCTGCGCTCGATCTATGCGCTGATCGCGACCGGCGATCTTCGAAGCTTCAAGGTCGGCAAGCGCCGCTGTATCACCGAGGCCGAGTGCCTGCGGTTCGTCGGCCACATGGAGGCCAAGACGGCGGCGGCGACGAAGGCGCACACGACGCCGAGCACGATCCCGCCGAGGCCGACGAGGCCACCGCCAAAGCCGAAGACGATCAAGCGACCGCCGCGCCGCAAGGCGCCCGCATTGGAGGCATCGACAGCGGAGGCAGCGTGAAGGCGGCCGAGCAACGGTGGGTCACGCTCGGCGGCGCGACATGGGCGGACCTGATCGGCCACATCGCGAGCCTGCCGCTCAGGACGCCAAAGCAGATCGAGCACGCCGCGCGAAAGATGCGGTTCGCCGAGACGCTGCGTCCGCTCATGCAGGCCAATCCGCGCATGACGATTCGCGAGTGGCGAGATTTCGTTCTCGCGAAGGCACACGACAACGCGGAGCCGGGTGCGTGAAGGCAGCGGCCGGCGCGGCGCAGAGCGGCGTCGGCGTGTCGCCGAAGAAGCGGTCGCGCTATCGCCCTAAGCCGCCGGCGCGGCGGGCCGAGGTCGTCGTCGGAACCTTCGCGGGCGGCGTCGATGCGGCGCAGGTTCTCGTCGGCAGGCTGCGCGCGAGGCTCGTGCAGCCTGGGACAGCGTGGCGCTCTCTCATGCACATCGTTGCCTCGCACGGCGTGTCGTCGGCCTGCGCGCAGGGCTTCATGGCGGAGCTCGCGACGAGCGCGGCCGGGATCGAGCGGCCATGAGCGACCTCGACGCCGCGCGCAAAAGTTGGGCGACGCTTCGCGCCGTCTTTGCCATCGCCGGGTATGCGATCGATCGACTGAGCGCAGAGCGCGGGTATCGAATCGCGCGCGGCGCCTGGAGCGTCGACCTTCCCGACTTGCGCAGCGTGTGCGACTTCGCAGCGCGCGCCGGAATTTGCCTGCCGGAGGTACCTTATGGCTAGACCACAAAGTGAAGCGCGCCCGGACGAGGAGCGCGCTTCGGAACCAACACCATCGACACCCGCCTGCAGCGAGCGCAGCCAGCATAGCACCGGGGGTGCGTCGTGAGCGGGCGCGGCAGGGCCGCCGCGACGCTGATCCTCGAGCGCGAGGCCATCGACATCGTCGAGCAGATACAGCCCTGCTCGGTCCGCGCCGTCGCCTACAAGCTGTTCACGCGCGGCCTGATCGAGGACATGGGCAGGAACGCGACGAACAAGGTGTCGG
>JBDTOD010000269.1:0-3272 GCA_039933415.1 bacterium | reverse complement strand
GAGGGTTGGAAGGTCGACTCTGACCCCGGGCTCTGACCCCGGGCTCTGACCCCGGACTCTGACCCCGGGCTCTGACCCCGCTACCGGGAGTTCACCGGATCATCCCCTTCGCGATCGTTTGCAACTGCATGTTCGACGTCCCCTCGTAGATCGCGCCGATCTTCGCGTCGCGGTAGAACTTCTCGGCGGGGTAGTCCTTCGTGTAGCCGTACCCGCCGAACAGCTCCAGCGAGATCGACGCGACACGCTCCGCCACCTGGCTCGAGAACAACTTCGCCATCGCCCCTTCGTTGGCGATGTCGTGGCCCGCGTCCTTGAGGCGAGCCGCGTTGTACACCATCAGCCGCGCCGCCTCGGTCTCCGTGCGCGCCTGCGCGAGCTGGAACTGGATGCCCTGAAACTCGGCGAGCGCCTTCCCGAACTGCTGGCGTTCCTTCACGTATGCCGTCGCCGCGGCCAGCGCGCCCTGCGCCACGCCGATCATCTGCGCGCCAATGCCGATGCGCCCTTCGTTCAACGTCTCGATCGCCACCTTGTAGCCCTGCCCGACGGGGCCGAGCACGTTCTCCGCCGGCACCTCTACCCCGTCGAGGATCAGCTCTGTCGTGCTCGAGGCGCGAATGCCGAGCTTGTCCTCCTTCTTGCCGACAGCGAAACCGGCGAACTCGCGCTCGACGATGAATGCCGTGATCCCACGATAGCCCGCGGTCGGATCCGTGTTGGCGAACACGACGAAGATCCCCGCCTCGGCACCATTGGTGATCCACATCTTCCGTCCCGAGAGCACCCAGGCGTCGCCGCGGCGCTCCGCGCGCGTCGTCATGCCGAACGCATCGGAGCCGGAGGATGGCTCGCTCAGCGCATACGCGCCCAGCGTGTCGCGCGTGAGGCGTGTGAGATACTTCGCCTTCTGCGCGTCGGTGCCGTACCGGGTGATCGGGTAGTTCACGAGCGTGTTCTGCACGTCCACCATGATCGCGGCGGCCGCGTCGATCTTGCTGATCTCCTCGACCGCGAGCGTCACCATCATGAGCGAGCCCGCCGCGCCGCCGTACGGCTCCGGCGCCGCGATTCCCATCAGCCCCATCTCGAAATACTGACGCACGAGCGCCGGATCGATCTGGCCGGCGCGCTCCATCGCCATCACTCGGGGCCTCACCTCGACCGCGGCGAAGGCGGCGACCGCGTCACGGAACGCGGCCTCGTCGTCGGAGAGGATCGTGAGCGGCGGGCGGGCGACGGCGGAGCTCTCGGTCGTCATGGATGCGCGGCGCGACTCAGCGCGCGGCCGCCTCGGAGCTCGCGGGAGCGACGGAGCCGCTCTCGGGGTGACAGCGGCACGCGTCGCCGCACGCGGTGCCTGACTGCGACGAGTGCCAGCAGCGCGCCGCCTCGTCACTCGAGAGTGCGTGCGCCACCGGTAGACCCGCGCGACCGAGGATCAGTTCGGCCAACTTCTCGTGCACGCCGAACGCGCTCGTCACGCGAACCTCGAGGTGCGGGTACGCGCTCGCGGCCTCGGCGACGATGCGCGGGATGTCGCCCGTGGAGTGCCGACCAGGTGAGAGCATGTACGGGAAGACGATCAGCTCCGTCGCTCCAGCCTTGACGCACGACTCGACACCGGCCGAGATCGACGGCTCGGCCAGCTCCATGTGCGCGTACCGCACGACGACGGCCGGGCCGGCCATCGCCTGCACGAGGTTGGCCATGCAGTCCATCATCTCGTTGGCTGCATCTCGGCGCGAGCCGTGGTCGATCAGCAGAATGGCCTTCATTCTCTCCTCACACGCGGGATCCCGCTCAAGTTATCGCCCGGACTTCAGCAGCGCAGTGCGTCAGGCGTTTCAGGGTGAAACCCCTGCCTCGGGACAGCGTACCGTCTGGTGTCCCAGACGCCGCTCTCATGAAACTTCTCCAAGCCACGCTCCGGGCAGCAACACTGTCGCTCGTCGCGGCGTTCCCCGCATTCGCCCAGGGACTCGACCTGACGGTCGATCACGTCGGCATAGGCATTGGCGATGTGCCGCGCGTCATCGGTCTCCGCCTCAACTTCCGCGATCGGAATCTCGAACAGGTCGACGGCGTGAACGCCACGATCTGGAGCTCTTACGAAAACGGCGGCAACGGCGTCGTGCGCGGCTTGGCCCTCGGGCTGCCCGTCACCGGCGCGGCACGCATCGATGGCGTCGGGCTCGGAATTCTCGGAGTCGGGACGCGCGATCGCTTTCGAGGAATTGGCGTGGGCGGACTCGGCATCGGAGGCAGCGATCTCGAAGGGGTGATGATCGGTGGTCTCGGCGCCGGCGCCGGCCGCGACATCAAGGGAGTCGTCATCGCCGGACTCGGGGCAGGCACGGGACGATCTCTGCAGGGGATCGTCATCGCGGGGATCGGTGCGGGCGCGGGCGGTGATGTCACGGGGCTGATCGTCGGGGGCCTCGGTGTCGGGGCAGGCGGACGAGCGAAGGGAATCCTCGTGGGGGGCTTGGGCGTTGGTGCCTCGAACGGTGTGGAGGGGATCGCCATCGGCGGGCTCGGCGTCGGCGCGGCGGGCGATGTCACCGGGCTGGCGATCGGTGGCCTCGGCGTGGGTTCGTCTGGTGCACTGCGCGGCGTCGGCATCGGCGGACTGGGAGTCGGTGCGCAGGAGGTGCGCGGCCTCGTACTCGCCGGCTTCGGTACCGGCGCGCGCGACGTCCGCGGCGCGCTGATCTCGGCCGGGTGGAACCGGCTCGAGGGCGGCACGTTGCGTGGGCTCTCCATCTCCTCGTTCAACCAGCTGAAGGGAACGCAACGCGGCTTGGCGATCGGCATCGTGAACTACACCGAGGAGCTTCACGGCGTACAGCTTGGTCTCATCAACATCGCGCGCAACAACCCGCGCGGCACGCGCGTGCTCCCCATCATGAACGTGCACCGGGGTGACGACTAGCGCGGCGATCACCCGCCGACGACAGCGCGTCCGTCGTACGCGCCGGTTCACTCTCGTCGCGCGACCTGTCATCTTATCCTCCGTCGGCCTCGCGCACCGCCACCACGGACAGGGAGAAGACGGATGAGACAACGCAGGTTCGGCCGCACCGGCTGGCAGGTCGGTGAGATCGGTTACGGCATGTGGGGCATGGCCGGCTGGACCGGATCGGACGACGAGGAATCGCTCTCCGCGCTGCAGCAGTCAGTCGACTCCGGTTGCAACTTCTTCGATACGGCGTGGGCTTACGGCGACGGTCACAGCGAGCACCTGCTCGGCCGGCTGATCAACGCCAATC
>JBDTOD010000268.1:0-3289 GCA_039933415.1 bacterium | reverse complement strand
GCTCCTGCACCATGCGCTCGAGCCGCTCGGCTTCCGTCTGCACTTGCTGCTGGAGCCGGGTGCGCTCGGTGACGTCGCGCTCCACCGTGACCGCGCCGCGCACGCGCTTGTGCGGATCGTACAACGGGTTTGCGTTGACCTCGATCACCGCCGGCTCGCCGCGCGCCCCGCGCCGCACCTCGAGCGTCTCGCCGCGCACTCGTTCGCCGCGCAGCGCGCGTGCCGTGGGATGCTCGTGCACGAACAGCGTCGTCCCCGAGAGCGTGCGTGGCCGGTCGAGCTGCCAGAGCTCGCGCAGCGTGTCCGGGTTGGCGGGCGCGTGCTCCTGCTGGGCCTGCGCGTTGGAGCGCACCGTGCCGCCGTCGGCGTCGACGACGCGGACCGAGTCGGGAAGCACGTCGAAGATCGACTCGAGCTGCGCGACGCTGCGGGCGAGGTCTTCACGCAGTCCTTCGCGCTCGGTGATGTCGCTGCCGGCGAAGAGGAGCCCGCGTCCACCCTTGGCGTCGATCAGCGGTGAGAAGGTCGCCTCGACGAGCCGCCGCGCGCCGCGGTACTGAAAGGGCACGCGCACCGAGACGACCGGCACGCCACCCGCGGCGATGTCCACCTGCTCCGCCAGATCGGCGAGCGCGTTGGGAAACGCGTCGTACACCGACCGCCCGACCGCGCGCATGACGTCGACCCCGGTGAGATCCCGAAAGCGCGCGTTGGTCGCGGCGAGCAGAAGCGCTCCGTCGAACACGGCCACCGCGAGCGGCACGGCCTCGAGGAGCGCATCGAGGCGCGCATACTCCTGCTCGGGGGTGACGAGGATGGACTGGGGAGGCATTGGGGCGGCGGTCGTACGGAGGCGGCCGGCGTCGGCCCTTCCTTAAAGTTGTGTCGGGGCGGCGAGAGTCAATGAGTGGTGAGTTGGTTGGTTGGATGGTTGGATAGTTGGTCGGTGAACTAGTGAATCGAAGGGCAACGGCCACAACCAGCGTGGAAGCCTGACGGCGGGATCTCCACGCTGGTTGTGATCGATTTGCGCCGTCAGTTCACCAATCAACCGACCAACTATCCAACTATCCGACTCACTAACTCACCATTTCCCAGGCACCAGCTCGTCGCGCGACGGCGACAGGGCTCCGACTCCGGTTATGAGCCGCGCCCCTCGTTCATACGTGAAGTACGAGTACGCCCACTCCACCAGCACACTGACGCGATTCCGGAAGCCGGCGAGATACATGATGTGGAGGAAGAGCCAGAACCACCACGCGAGGGTGCCGGTGAGCTGGACGGGGCCGAGATCGGCGATCGCGCGGTGGCGGCCGATCGTCGCGAGGTCGCCCTTGTTCTTGTAGACGAACGGCACGCGCTCGCGTCGCTCGAGATCGCGGCGAATGTTCTTCGCCGCGAGCGCGCCCATCTGCATCGCGGCGGGTGCGACGCCGGGGACCGGCTTGCCCCTGGTCGATATCGCGGCGAGATCGCCGATGACGAACAGCTCGCGGTGGCCCGGCACGGTGAGATCGGGCTCGACGGGCACCCGACCCGACTTGTCCAGGCCGGTGTAGAGGTCGCGACCCAGTGGAGACGCCGCATTGCCCGCGGCCCACAGAATGGTGTGGGCGTGAATCGTCTCCTCTCCCGCACGCACGTGATGCAGGCCGATGTCCGACACCAGCGTGCCGGTGCGGACGTCGACGCCGAGGTTGGTGAGGTCGCGCCGAGCGTGATCGGCGAGCGCATCGGGATACGACGGAAGGATCTTCGGGCCACCTTCGAGCAGCAGCACGCGCGTGTTGGTCGGGTCGATGTGTCGGAAGTCGTGGCGGAACGCGCGTCGCGCGATCGTCGGCAGCATGCCGGCCAGCTCGACGCCGGTCGGGCCGCCGCCGACCACGACGAAGGTGAGCCACGCCTCGCGCTCGATCGGATCTTCAGTCACCTCGGCACGCTCGAACGCGGTGAGCACGCGACGGCGGATCTCCACCGCGTCGTCGATGCTCTTGAGTCCCGGCGCGAGCGATTCCCATTCCGGATGCGAGAAGTACGCGTGGCGCGCACCGGTCGCGACGATGAGATAGTCGTACTCGTGCTCGCTCCGGGTCGACGTCACCACGACGTGCCGAGCGACGTCGATGCGCGTGACCTCCTCCATCAGCACCGTCGCGTTGGTCTGGTCGCGGAGCAGCCAGCGAATCGGCGCGGTGATGTCGGTGGGCGCGAGCGTGGCCGTCGCGACCTGGTAGAGCAGCGGCTGGAAGAGATGGTGGTTCGCTCGATCGAGCAGCAGGACGTCCACCGCGTCGCGCTTGAGGGCACGCGCCGCGTACAGTCCGCCGAACCCACCGCCGATGATGATGACGCGCGGACGGCGGCGCTCGATCTGCCAGCGTGCCGGCTCGGGCGCTGTCGTGGCCGGCGTGGTCATGGCCTGGCGGGGCAGCTCCTCAGCTGCGGACGCAGGCCGAAGCTCATCTGGCGAATGCCGTCCACGAAGATGCCCGCCATCTCACGCGCGCCCAGCGGCGAGAAGTGCGTGTTGTCCGCGACACCGGTCGGATAGTTCGGGCTATCGCCCGGCTTGAGCTGCAGGAAGAGCGCAGCCGACGAATCGGGACCGTACTTCTCGAGCACGCGCTCGCTATTGCGGTGCATGTCGATGAACGGGACCTTCTTCTTGCGCGCGAGGGCGTACACGGCGTCGGGATACTTTCCATGCGTGTCGACGAGGCGGAAGTCGTCGCTCCACTTCCGGCGTGCGACCGGCGTGAGAAGGATCGGCGTCGCGTCCTTCTCGCGCACCTCGTCGACGAAGCGGGAGAGATTCTCGGTGTAGACCTCGGGCGACGAGCCGCTCGGCGTCTCGACCTTCTCGTCGTTGTGGCCGAACTGGATCGCCACGTAGTCGCCGGGCTTGAGGCTGTCGATGATCGCCTTCCAGCGACCTTCGGAGACGAACGACTTGGTGCTCCGCCCATTCACCGCGCGATTGACGATGCGCACGGCGGCGGGATCGAAGCACGACTGGAGCTCCTCACCCCATCCGGTCTCGGGGCGCTTGTTCGCCTCCTTCGGCGCCATCGTGGAATCACCGGCGAGATAGATCGTGACGGGCGCGAAGGCGCGGAACGCGAGCGTGGCGACGAGCGCGACCGGAAGGACGATCGTCGCGATGCGAGAGAGTGGTTTCATGGTTGAGAAAGTTAAGCAGGGTCGGCGGAGTAGCGTACTCAGCTAGCGATGCTGTTCGCTTTTTCCGTTGAAACGGCGGAACGCGGATCTTGGCGGATGACGCGGA
>JBDTOD010000267.1:0-3304 GCA_039933415.1 bacterium | reverse complement strand
CTGAACACGAATCTCATCCTGCTCAACTCGACGTCGAGCCGCTTTCCGCACGGACTGGGCAACGACAGTGGCGTGCTCGGACACTACATCTGTCACCATAACTATCGCACGGGCGCGAACGGGAAGATCGCCGGCTTCGAGGACACGTACTGGTACGGGCGCAACCCGACGGAGTGCATCCTCGCCAACTTCCGGAATCTCGGGAAGCAGGACACGGACTTCGTCGGCGGCTACACGACGTTCACCGGCGCGTATCGGTCGGACGCCGAACCCACGCAGCACGTGGGAGGCGCGTACAAGGACGCACTCGGCAAGCCGGGGCCGTGGGGCATCTACATGTACATGCAGGGCGAGACGATCCCGAAGGAGACGAACCACGTGCGGCTGGATCTCACCGCGAAAGATCAGTGGGGCATCCCGCAGCTCGTCACGTCGGTGAAGTACGACGACAACGACGACAAGATGATTCGCGACTGGCGCACCGAGGCGCAGGCGATGCTCGAGGTGGCCGGCTGTCACGACGTGCAGACGCACGACAACCATCAGGCGCCTGGTCTCGACATCCACGAGATGGGCGGCGCACGGATGGGCCGAGATCCGAAGACGTCGATGCTCAACGAGTGGAACCAGCTTCACGCGTGCAGGAACGTGTTCGTCACCGACGGCGCGTGCATGACGTCCACGGGCAACCAGAGCCCATCGCTCCTGTACATGGCGCTCACGGCGCGCGCCGTGGGCCACGCTGCCGCCGAGATGACGCGGCAGAACCTGTGACGAGCCTCCCCCCGATGAACCGCCGTGAGGCGGTGAAGACGACGGCCGTCCTCCTCGGCGGCGCGCTCTTTCTGTCCGGCAGCTTCGTCGCGGCGTGCGCGCGCGAACAGACAGCGACGCCGGACGACAAGGCGCTGACGCCCGACGACCAGGCGTTGATCGAGGAGATCGCGGATACGCTGCTGCCGACGACGCCATCGTCGCCTGGCGCGAAGGCAGCCGGCGCCGGCGCGGCGATCAACCTGCTCCTCACCGACTGCTACGAGCCGGAGCAGCAGGAGCGCGTGGTGAAGGGGCTGCTCGAGTTTCAGCGAACCTGTGGGGAGGCATGTGGTGACGACTTTGCGTTGTTACCGCGAGCGGACCGCGAGCGACTCGTCCACGACGTGGATGCCGAAGCGCGGCTCGCCGGTGAGGATCACTACTTCGGTCTGATTCGCGAGCTCGCGCTCCGCGCCTACTTCTCCTCCGAGATCGGCATGACGAAGGCACGGCGGTACATCCTCGTCCCGGGGAAGTGGGTGGGTTGCATGCCGCTCACGCCTGGACAGCCGGCGTGGGCGTGAGAGGCGCAGCCGGCACGGTTCTGCTGTTGTCCTTCGCATTCGCAGCCGGAACGCCTGGGCATGTCGCCGGCCAGACCGCGTGGCAGCCATCGTCGGGACACACCCAGATCCGGATCTGGCCGGGAGTCAGTCCCGGCGCGACACCAGTCTTGCGGCCCGAGCTGTCAGCGACCGTCGTCGACAGTGCCGGTCGCGAAAAGCTCGTTGGCGGCAAGCCGTGGGTCTATGTCGACCGAGTCTCGCAGCCATCGATGACCGTCTATTCGCCGCCGGGACGCAACACGGGCGCGGCGGTCGTCGTGTTTCCGGGCGGGGGCTACAGTGTTCTCGCGATCGATCTCGAGGGTACGGAAGCCTGTGATTGGTTGACGTCGAGGGGCATCACCTGCGTGTTGCTGAAGTACCGTGTGCCGTGCCTGAGAACTGGCCCGTATCGCGATTGTCTGGCGGCATTGCAGGACGCGCAGAGAGCGGTGGGGCTCGTGCGCTTCCATGCCGCACGGTGGCAGATCGACCCAAAAAAGATTGGAGTCCTCGGCTTCTCGGCCGGCGGTCACATGGTCGCCGCAGTGAGCACCCATTTCGAGAAGCGCCTGTACGCGACTGTGGACGCGGCCGACGCTGCGAGCTGCCGCCCTGACTTCGCCGTCGCGCTCTATCCTGGTCATCTGGCAGTGCGCGAGAGAGCCTTCGCGTTGAACCCTGACATCAAAGTCACGAACCGGACGCCGCCCACGTTTCTGCTCCAGGCGGAGGATGACCCGGTCGATCCCGTCGAGAATGCGATCGTCTACTACGCTGCACTGCGGAAAGCCGGAGTTCCGGTGGAGATGCATCTGTATGTGAAGGGTGGGCACGCGTTCGGACTACGGCGCACCGGTTCTCCGATCACTGGATGGCCACAACTGCTGGAAAGCTGGCTAGGAACGATCGGGATGATCACGAAGTGAGCACTGCTTCGAAGGAATTATCATGCCCAAAGTGACGATCGGGATCATCGGCTCGCGCTTCCAGGCCGACTGCATTGCCGCCTCGGTGAAGATGATGCCCGACGAAGCCGAGGTCGTCGCCGTCGCCTCGCCGACACCGGGCAACGCGGAGGCCTTTGCGCGGCGGCACGGGATTCCGAAGTACTTCACCGACTATCGCGAGATGCTGCGCGATCCGTCGATCGAGATGATCTCGATCACGGCGCCGAATCGACGCCACGCGCAGATGACGATCGATGCGGCCGCGGCGGGCAAGCACGTCGTCTGCGAGAAACCGCTCTGTGTGACGCTCGAGGAAGCGGACGCGATGATCGCCGCATGCGCGACGGCGGGCGTGCTGCTCATGTACGCCGAGGAGCTCTTCTTCGCCCCGAAATACGTGAAGGCGAAGCAGATGGCGGATGAGGGCGCGTTCGGCCGGGTACATCTCGTGAAGCAGTCGGAGAAGCACTCGGGCCCGCACTCCGATTGGTTCTGGGACGTCGAGCAGTCGGGTGGTGGCGCCTTGATGGACCTCGGCTGCCACGGCATCGCCTTCTGCTGGTGGTTCCTCGGGCGACAGCCGGTGAAGAGCGTGTACGCTCATCTGTCGACGCAGGTTCACGGCGCACGGACGGCGGGCGACGACGAAGCGGTCACGATCATCGAGTTTCAGGACGGGGCGATCGGCGTGGTCGAGAACAGCTGGAACCGGCCCGGCGGCATGGACGACAGCATCGAGGTGTTCGGTGACAAGGGCCAGACCTACGCCGACCTGCTGATGGGCAACGCGATGCCGACGTATTCGGAGGTCGGCTTCGGCTACGCGGTGGAGAAGGCGGGCAGCACGAAGGGTTGGACGTATCCCGTGTTCGAGGAGCACTGGAACTACGGCTTCCCGCAGGAGATGCGGCACTTCGCGCGCTGCGTGCGCGGCGCGGAGACGCCGATCTCCGATGGCGAGACGGGACGCGTCGTGCAGGAGGTGCTCTACGC
>JBDTOD010000266.1:0-3330 GCA_039933415.1 bacterium | reverse complement strand
GTGTGCACCTGCGCGATCGTCGCTGCGGCCATCGGCGCCTCGTCGATAGACGCGAACAGCTGCGTCAACGGCTGCCCCAACTCCCGTTCGATCGCTTCACGAATCGCAGTGAACTCGACTGGGGGCAGTCGATCGGTGAGCTTCTCAAGCTCCGCGATATAGGACGGCGGAAGAAGATCGCGCCGAAGGGCGAGCACCTGCCCGAACTTCAGATACACCACGCCAAGCTCCTCGAGCGCCTCCCTCACCTGCACCGGGGATGGAAGGTGACCTCTGCCCCGAAGCGCACCGAGGAAGCCATGTCGCGCGAGTACGCGGATCACCCGCGTGACGCCTGAACCCCGCGATGGAGGACTGCTCACCATGGTTGCGCTGGGCATCATCTCAGACGTCATTCCGCGCGCTCGCTCCACGATTGCTTCGTTGGCCGTCATAGATTGCTGCTTGCAAGGGTGCGTACTCCGCCATGCACTGATCTATCATCGAACGATGCGTTCAACCGCGTTGCGGAACGCCCGAAGGCGGCTTTCTACCATCCCGATGGGAAGGCCACGACGAGGCGATGCTCCTGTCCGCCTTTGCCGCGGCTCGCCCACGTGCCCAGTGCCCCGGAAAGCTATTCGACCAGAATCGTCAGAGGATGCCCGCGAGCGCGCTCGCGCCGCGTTCGCGCAGCCGCATCCAGCGTGACCGGCGCCGAAACGACTCGACCCGAATCTCCTCGGACAGACGGAGGTCGGCCAGGAACACGGACTCCATCACTGCCCCCACCGCCGCGTCGCGTGCTACGAGCGCGACTTCGCTGTTGTAGGCGAGCGACCGGTTGTCGAAGTTCATCGTGCCGATGGATGTCCAGACGCCATCGGCGACGAACGTCTTGGAGTGAAGGGCCGTAGGTTGGTACTCATAGATGCGGACGCCACCCGCGAGGAGCGTCTCGTAGCGGCTGTGGCCCGCGAGCCGGACCGATGCGACATCGGACCCGCTGCCGTTGGTGAGCACCCGCACGTCGACGCCACGCCGGGCGGCACGCACGAGCAGCTCGACGAAGTCCGCCTGCGGGACGAAGTAGGAGTTGGTGATGTAGAGGCGCTGTCGCGCGCTCGCGATCGACATGGCGATGATGCGCTCCGCGACGGTACTTCCACTGAGCGCGGGACTGTACGCGAGGGCGGCCAGTGTGCCGGCCGCCTTCGAGTGCGCGTGAGTGGGATCAGTCGCCAGGAGTCGTGCGCCATCGTGGATCTCGCCGGTGGTCGCGGTCCACGTGGCGACGAACGTGGCTTGTAGTTGCGCGACCACGGGACCCTCGAACCGCGTGTTGGTCTCGCGCCATTCACCTGGCCGCCGGCCACTGCCGAGCCACTTGTCGTCGAGGCCGAAGCCGCCGGTGTAGCCGATCTCCGCGTCGATCACGATCCCGCGAATGTGCGACCGGTGATTGGCGCGATCGAGCGCGTACCAGCGGATCGGCCCGAACTCGGCCACGCGCACGCCGGAGGCGCGAAGTGTGTCGAGGAGTGGCGCCGGTGTCGTCTGGGCACCGAATGCGTCATAGAGAAAGAAGACCGGCACGCCGGCGCGCGCGCGCTCGGCGAGGATGCGGACGGTGCTGTCGATGACGGCTCCAGGCCCCGCGTAGTACATCTGCATCGTGATGGAGCGTCGGGCCGCGCGCAGGTCGTGCCAGAGTCGCGGGAAGGTCTCGTCGCCATTCGACAGGACCTCGACGCTGTTGCCGGCGGTGAAGCGTGCTCCCGTGACGAGCTCGAACGCGGCGTCGAATGCCGAGTCGCCGGGCGCGGGTGCCCGGCCGGTGGCGTCTTCACTCATCACGATGCGGACGAGCGGACCGCGGAAGACGTGAGGAACGCCGACGAGGGCGAGGATGATGAGCGGCGCGAGAACGAGCGTCACGAGGACCGCCCCGATGATCCGGCGGCGCCACCGCCGGCGAGGATGCATCCGCGATGCGGCAGTGCGCGGCCCGTCCGCCGTGGGCATAGTCATCCGCTACGCGGGAAGCGACAGGAGCACCATACCGAGGCGCGCGCGGGGGCGCGAGCTGGGCAAGTGATCGACTGTGGCCTACTCGCCGAGGACATCGATCGCTGTCGACGGGCTCGGGCGGCATCGTCGCGTCGTTCGCTTCGCCAAGCTCCAACATGCCGCCTGGCGGACGGACGGCCTCCGCTGCGGCTGGGAGTGCAACAGCATTCAGCGCGGCGGGACGACCAGGACCGGCACGCTCGCCCCGCGCATCAGCGTGTCCGCGACGCTCCCCATCAACGCGCGTGCGATCGCATCTCGGGCATGCGTGGCGAGCGCAATGAGGTCGACCCCGGTCTCGTTTGCGTACTCGAGCACGGTGCGCGCTACCGAGGGGTGCACGACAACTCTCGTACGCACCTGCGTGCCGCTGAGGCGCAGACGCTGCGCGGTCCGTTCGAGATTGTCCGTGGCTACCTTCGCGCGCGCGCCGTTCTCGGCGTCCTGGCCGGCCTGAGTGCCCGACCGGTCGACCCATACCGCGACATCCGGAAAGGGCTCCAACAGGGGAAGCGGCTCGACAACCGTGAGAAGCACGAGCTCGGTCCGCGACCCGGTGAGCAGCGCGTTCAGAGGAGGGAGCACGTCCTCCGATAACCCCGTCGAGTCCAGCGGGATCAGCACGCGTGCCGGCGGCCATCTCCTCGGCTGCGGTTGGCCGGCGTCCGGACGCACGAGCAGCACCGGTCCAATACGCGCCCGGATCAAGCGATCGGCCACGCTCCCGAGCCAAGCGCGTGCGAGCCCTCCTCGCCCGTGAGTGGTCATCACCACCAACCGCACTCCGCGGTCGACGACATGCCGCTCGATCGTGGAAACCACCGGCCCAGTCAGGAGTGTCCCGCTCACCGGCAGGTCATGGGCCCGTGTCAGTCGCTCGGCGAGCGCTGCGATCGGCGCGCGCATGCGTTGAGCGTCTTCGATGTCCAACTCCGTGTCGAGGGCCGGCGCATTCCCGAAGTGCGGCGCGAGTTCGTGGACGTACACGAGCTCAACGCTGGCCCCAAGGGCGCTCCCGACGGCGAGCGCTAGGGGGACCGCCTCTTCGCTGGTGGGCGAACCGTCGAGGGGAACGAGAATCGAGTTTGTCATCGTAAGCTCCAGGGAGCATGGCTTGCGAAGCGTACCGGCGCTCCCTGAGAGTTACCTGAGCGTCGCGTGAGGCCCCGGTCCGATCCACGCTCGGGCGAACTTCTCAGTCGGGCCGCCGGGCGCCGCGAAACCGCTCGACCTGTAGTGCATCGGTGCGAGCGGTCGCGGCCGGAGCGGGATTCAGCCGGC
>JBDTOD010000265.1:0-3343 GCA_039933415.1 bacterium | reverse complement strand
TAACCTGCACTATTCACGAGTGAGCGAGTTGCTGATTGTGACGGTATCTCCGAGTGTTTGCGACGCGTCGGAGGCGGTCATCGCGACCCCTGAGGCCGTGAGGCGGGTGAAACCGCGGCGGCGCGCGTGCGCGACCCGAGTCGGGCGGTCTGGTCGCGACACCTCCGGCGCGAGGGCGATCGACAAGACGAGCGTGAGCCCGTCGATCAGGTCGGTGCCGCGCCGAGCGCGCGTGCGAGTTGCGTCCGGGCGACCGCGTCGGGATGGGACTACGGGAAATGCAGGACGATCCGGCGGACCGAGCGCACGACGTGGACACCGATGGTGATCAGCGCCTGTCGGAGTCGCGGGACCTGGGCCCCGCGAAGCGCGGTGCGGTCCGCTCGGAGTTGCAGCTCTTGAAACAGGACGAACGCGGCGGCCGTCAGCGTGATGCGCAATTGGTTGGCCCAGAAACGCGTGCAGCGGGTGCGGCCGAAGGCGAGCGCGAGTTTCAACTCCTTGAAGCGGTTTTCACTGTCGCCGCGGGCGCAATACACGTGGGTGTAGATCCATGCGGGCGTCTGGCGGAGGTTCGTGATGACGAACCGCGGGTTGTCGCGCGGCTCCCGTCCGTGGTGCCAGACGACTTCCGCTTTGAGAATCGCGCGCCGCGGCGCGGACCAGGAGCGCGCCTGATAGGCCGCTTCCCCATACGTGGTCGCGGTCTCGTGGGTCGTGGCGACCGCCGATCGGAGCGGGGCGAGGTACGGCTCGGCGTGCCGCGCCAGGACGGCGTTCCCGCCCATGGCGATGACATACTCGACGCCCGCCGCTTCCAGGTGCGCAAACATCTCCGGCGTGGCGAAGCCGGCATCGAGCCGGACCCGCAGGCGGGCACTCGGAAACGCGTGCCAGAGTTTGGGTCGCAGGCGATGGAGCAGGCTGATCGCGCCGGCCGTCCCCGCGGCATTGCCGGGGCGGAGGAGTGCGGCGACGAGGTATGGCCGCGTCTCGTCGTCACAGGTGAGTGTGCCGACGAGCGGCAGATAGCACCAGTGATCGTAAAAGCCATTGAAGAAGGTCAGTTGCTGAGCGCCGTGCGTCTGGTCTTCGGTGGCATCCAGATCGATCGTGATCAGCCGGACGCCGCGTCGGCGGCGACGATGCCGGGCGATCACCGTGTCGGCGAGCGCGTGGCCCATGGCGAGCAGCATTCGGGGGGCCGCCGTGTGCTCGAAGCGCGAGAGGGTCGGCTGCGAGGCCAAGCGGCCGCCGTCCATCGGATCGCGGCCCAGCAACAGTTTATGGATCGGATCGTCCGCGAGCCGGTCGCCGTCATTGCCATCGGGATGGCCGCACGCGATCGCGAACACGCGCTGGGCGACCAGATCCCCGACGCCGTGCGTGACCCGCCCCGGATCGCGCGCATCGGGGACCGTCGCCGTGAGCGCCGCCAACAGACCGAGCTGTCGGTCCGCTGCCTTCAGCAGGATCGCACCGCCGTCCGAACTGGCGTGGGGCTGGTCGAAGGCGGCGATCAGGGGTTGATCGAACAGGTCAGGAAAGAGAACAGTCTGTGGTACCGTGGTGTCGTTCAACGCAACCGCCTCCGTGTGGAGAAACGCCGTCTAGTCAACAGCGTAGTACCCACCCGGGGGCGTTTCTGTTCCAGTGAAACCCGCTCACTGATGAATTATTCAGGTTAAGACGCTGCACATCCTCGCTCTTGATCGTGTCGAGTATGCGATGGCCCAGGGCCGGCAGCAGGTGGACGCGGAGGATGCGCTCTTTGGTGGCGATCCCGCTTGGCTTCTGCCAGTTGGCCCGCGAGTGGCCATCCACGAATCGCGGGGCGAACGCTCGGAGTGTCGGCACCTCCTTCGGCTGGCTCGGTGGCGCCGGGTTCATGAGGTGCGCGAACACCAGGCGTTCGCGACTCTCGGCCCAGCGTTGGGTGGCGGATCGGGACGACATCGGCGCGCGTTTGCGCTCCCGGGCGTGCCGTCCGCCGTCAGGCGAGACGACGCGAATGTCGACCTCCCAGCCGCCCCTCTTATACGGACGGATCGTGATGCTCATCGTCACAACTCGTCTGACGATGGCGCGCGCTTCTGGTCCAGCCAGTCTAGCAAATCGTCCGCGCGCACGAGCACTCACGGCGTTCGGAAGCTCTCATACGCCTCGAACCGTCCTTTCAGTCACGCCGGTCTCTTGCAATATGGCGTTGACTACATATGGCCAGAGAGCCATAATTCGTTGTGGCCTGGCAGGTCGATTTCAGCGGCCAGTTCGTGCCCGAGTTCCAGGCGCTCGATGAGGCGGTCCAGGACGAGCTCCTGGCGCACGTCAAGGTGCTGGAGGAGTTCGGACCCCATCTTGGGCGGCCCCGCGTGGACACCCTCGCCGGGTCGCGCCACACGAACATGAAGGAGTTGCGGTTCGACGCGGCCGGCGGTGTCTGGCGATTTGTCTTCGCGTTCGACCCAAAGCGCAAGGCCATCATCCTCTGTGGAGGCGACAAGTCCGGGGGCAGCCAGGCGCGGTTCTACAAGCGGCTGCTCGCCAAAGCCGACGAACGATTCGAGGCCCACCTCGCGGCACTCAGGCGCGCGGAGGGTAGCAAGGGCGGTTCGAAGAACAGGAAGAGAGGGTCATGAAGAACATCGATCGCATTCGCAAGGAGCTGAGCCCCGCCCGACGCCGGAAGATCGCAGCCAGAGCGGCCACCCTCATCGCCGAAGAGCGGTCGCTGCAGGAACTCCGGCAGGCGCACAAGCTCACGCAGAAGAAGATGGCGGAGGTGCTCGGGATTGGTCAGGACAGTGTCTCCCGCCTCGAACAGCGCAGTGATCTGCTGATATCAACGCTGCGCAATTATGTCGAGGCTTTGGGAGGAAAGCTGTCGTTGGTGGCGGAGTTCCCGGACAAGGAACCGGTGATACTTGCCGGTATCGCTTCCTTGGATTGACGGCTCACTACAGTGCGTCGGCTCAGTTTCGTGATGACGCACCGACACCATCGGAGGGATTACAGCCGATTCCGCCGCGGCCGTGCGACGCGGTTCCGTGCGGCCGATGCAACTTTTCGTTCCATCGGCCTCCCGCAGAGGCGTGTCGCCTCGATCACGCGTCTGCGATCGCCGGACCGTGCCTGGTGGCGAGAAGAGGCCGAGGGACTTCAGCGAGAGTCCGTGACCAGCAGACTTGGCGAGCGGCAGCGCAGGAGTATCTCAATGAGTGACTCACATCCAACAATCGATGAGCTCTTTGAGGATGGGCGGGCTATCGACGAAGCTCTGAAGGACGCCGCTAGTCCCCTGGAACCGTGATGTCTTGTATAAGTCCCGGAGCGCGGCGCCCGG
>JBDTOD010000264.1:0-3406 GCA_039933415.1 bacterium | reverse complement strand
GCGTCGTCGCGATCCACACAGCGTTGCCGACTCGTGGCGCGTGCCCCGCAGCCGCATGTGTCCCTTTGCCGCCGGGAGCACGGCCCGCTCGACGAGCTCCACTCGCCTGGCATAGCTCAGGCGTGCATTCTTGTGGGTGTTCACAGGTCGCGTCGAAGTTCTGGGATTCGACAGTCATAGAAATGGACATTATTCTCGGTCTGGACCCCGGTGGCGCAGGACAGTTCGGCTGGGCAGTCCTTGAGCAGAGTAGGAGCAGGCCGCCTCGGACGCGCGCGACCGGATCCTCTTTGCACGCAAAGGGTGCTATCCAGGATGCTCTTGCGCAGACCGGCCAGATGGTCGACTGAAAGCGGCCGGCATCGACAGTCCGATGTATTGGACTGCGACGGGGGAGCGCTCCGCCGAGACGACTGTGCGCCGAGAAATGGAAAAGCGTTGCGCTCCGAGCGTCCACGGAACGGTACAGCATCCCAACTCGCTCCGCGGCGCCTGTGTCGTGAAAGGACCGACGGCGGCAATCCTACTGCGTGCGCACCTTCCCGGCTTGTCCATACGTCCTCGAGGCTCCGCTATGAGCAGTATCAGTCTTCGCCTTCCAGAATCGCTGCATCGCCAGGCGCGTGCCTTGGCGGAGCGCGAGGACATCTCGATCAATCAACTGATCGCGACGGCCTTGGCCGAGAAGATGTCGGCGCTCATGACCGGAGAGTACCTCGCCGAACGCGCGGCCCGACGAAATCGGAAGAAGTTTGATCGCGTGCTCAAGAAGGTTCGACAGGTCGGGCACCCGCCCGTACCAGGCGACGAGCGTTGACGCGCGTGTTGCATGTCGGAGAAGAGCCAGGGTCCACTCGATAAGCCCCTCCTGCTCCACTCGCATTCAGTCGGAGAAACGCCATGCTGGTTTCCGTGCTCAGCGCCGCACTGCTTCTCTTCACCCCGCCGAGCGCCGCGCAGCGGATCGACCGCCTCGTCGCGCTCGCGCACCTCGATGCGGCCGTGCGGTACTTCCATCCCTCGGTCGCCACGAACGCGGCGCGCTGGGATTCGCTGTTCGCGGCGAACGTCATTGCCATCGCCGACGCGCCGGACCGCGCCGAATACGCGCAGCGAATCAGCAGCCTGATGCTCGCGCTCGGCGAAACGCCCGCGCAACCGGGGTCACCGCAGCGGACGCTGACGTACAACGGGTTCCCGCCGCCCATCGCGAGCGGTTCTGGTGGCTACACTCTCGAGTGGAAGACCGCGAGCGCGCCGGTGACGTATCGCGTGGAGATGGGAGAGGATGCGCACGCCGACGTGCGACTCACGTCGGACACTCCTGGTTCCGCGAGCGCGACCGTTTCGCCGGTGCCGCCGTCGCAAGCATGGAGTGCACCGTATCCCTCGGCCGGTCTCCGCGTGCTCGGTGCCATGCGCGTGTGGAGCACCACGCGCCTCTTCAATCCGTACAAGCCACTCATCGGTGAGAATTGGGACGCGCAGCTTCGCATCGCGCTGCCGGCCGTCGAGCACGCGCGCGACGCGGTCGAGTATGCGAAAGCCGTCGCCGTCTTCACCGCCCACATTCATGACACCCACGTCACGCTCAACGGAGGTGCTCTCCGCTTCGTGGTACCAAACATGCCGGTTGGCGTCCAGGCCCGACTGATCGAGAACCAGCTCGTCATCACTCGCATCGCCGACCCGGATGCCGAACGAGCCGGGATGCGCGTGGGAGATGTCGTCGTCTCCGTGGACGACGAGGCGATCGACGCACGTATCGCGCGACTCACACCATTCATCTCCGCGAGCACGCCGCAAGCGTTGCGCTTTCGGCTCCAATCAGCACTCATGAGTGGCTCCGACACCGTGCCGGCGCGATTGGTGGTGCGTAGCGCGACAGGAGGAGACCGTACGATCAGCGTGCGGCGGTCCTCGGCGCTCTACCGGCAGGGCCTCGCCAAGCTTCGCACGGGAAGTCTCATCCGCCTCCTGCCCGACAACATCGGCTACATCGATCTCGAACGGTTACCCGTCGCGATGGTCGACAGCGCGTTCCGCATACTGTCGGGCACGAAGGCGATCATCCTCGACGATCGCGGCTATCCGCTCGGTACGGCGTGGTCGATCTCGCCGCGCCTGAACGTGCACGGCGACGGTGTCATCGCGGCGAAGTTCCGGCGGTTGATCGTCCCGTCGCCGGATACCGCGCGCACGACGCTGCTCGAGTTCGACCAACCGATACCGCCGGCAGGGGGCGTCACGAAGTACGCGGGCCAGACGGTAATGCTCATCGACGAGCGCACGATCAGCCAGGCGGAGCACACGGGGCTCTTCTTCGAGGCGGCGAACGGCACGAAGTTCATCGGGTCGCCGACGATGGGTGCGAACGGAGACGTCACGAGCTTCGTGATTCCCGGAGGTATTGGCATCTCCTTCACGGGGCACGACGTCCGGCATGCGGACGGACGTCAGCTCCAGCGCGTCGGGCTACAGCCCGATCTCGCGGTGCTCCCGACGATCGCTGGCATTCGCGCGGGACGGGACGAGGTCCTCGAGAGGGCGCACCGCTTCCTCGGCGGCAGTGGTGAGATACCACGCGATACCGTCGACGTTGCGTACGTGCCAGCCGAGACGGCTCCGGCGGCATCTTCTTCTGCACTTCCTGCCGAACCAATGCCGGCTGGTTGGATGCGGATGGGCATGCCGGGATACCGCGTCGGGCTCGATGGTTCGATTGGTCGCAGCGGTGGAGCGAGCGGTCACGTGACGGCGGCATCGCCGTCGCCCGCCGGCTTCGGCGCACTGAGCCAGATCATTCGCGCGGACGACTATCGCGGCAAGCGCGTGCGCTTCTCCGCGTACGTGAAGACGCGCGATGTATCGAGGGGAGCGATGCTCTGGATGCGCGTCGACGGCAGTGGCGGGATGATGCAGTTCGACAACATGCAAACGCGTCCACTCCTTGGAACCGCCGACTGGCGACAGGCGTCGGTCGTGCTCGACGTCCCGGTCGAAGCCGAGGGCATCCTCTATGGATTGATCCTGGCATCGGGCGGCGAGGCGTGGATCGACGACGCGTCGCTCGAGGTGGTCGGCGTCGACGTGCCATCGACGAACACACTCTCGGCGCCGACGAGCGCATCGACGGGTAGGCAGCAGAATATGTCGTTCGCCGGTAGTCCACGGTCACCGGTAAACGCGCAGCTCGATCCGTGATGCGTTGCAGGCGTCGGTGCGGTCCCGTCGCCGGTGATCGCGACTCGTCGACGTCCAGCGAACCACAGTGAGCACTATCATGACCGATCTAGTCCCTATACGCTCGTGGCCTGGCGCGAGCTCGATGCCGCGGCGATGGAGAAGAAAGTCGAGGAGTATACCGCTGACGTGATCTCGCAGCTCAAGGCCGCCGGCGCGATGC
>JBDTOD010000263.1:0-3406 GCA_039933415.1 bacterium | reverse complement strand
ACTGGTCCTTGGCCTGCTGGATCTTCTGCACCTCGGCGGTGTAGGCATCGACCTTCGAACTCAGACCGGTGGCGGTCGCCAGCGCCGCCACGAAGTCGCGGCCTTGCGCGGAAGACTCCGCTGTCGACTGGCCGGCGGCGAGGTCCGACTGTTGCGACGCCACCTTGGCAAAGCTCGGCTGAGCGGCCTGCGCGAGCTTCGGCTGCAACGCAGCCCAGGCCGGCTCGTACTCCTGCTTGGCAGCCTTCTGCTTCTGCAGGTCTTCGTAGATCGGTTGCAGCTTCGGCAGGAACTGGTCGAGCACCGCGATGGCCTTCGCATAGGCCCGGTCGTTGACAAATCCTCGGATCGCATCGACAAGGGAGCGCACGGCCCCCTCCTTCGGATGCGGCCAGGCCTGGAGCTCCTCGACCTGCGCCACCGCAGCGTCGTACGCACCGACGCGCGACTGCCATTCCGCCGCCGACTTCTCGGTCTCGCTCCGGAAGGCCTCGACCTCCTTGCCGAGCGCTCCGGCATCGGCGAGCAGGCTGTCGATCGACGACTTCGCCTTAGCGGCGTCGGCCGGGTCGACCTCGCCGAGCGCGGCCTGATAGCGCGGCACCAGCGCCTCGCTGCGCGCGGCGAGCGGGTCGTGGCGCGCTCGCTCGCCGTTGGCCGCGGTGTACTGCAGGTGCTCGGCCATCGCGTCCATCGGCTTCTCGAACGCCGCCTTCAGATCCTGCGACTGCGGATCGGGACCGACCTGCGCCGGGTCGCCGACGCCCCACTGTTGCTTGAGACCGCCGCTCATCGTGAGGCTCCCCGATGTTTCATGTCAGGCCAGCGCTTTGCGCAGATCGCGCAGCGCCTTCACCACCGGCGCGTGCACGGTGACGTCCGCAAACTCTTTCTCGTCGATGGCGCGCATCACCTCGTTAGCACCGACGTAGCGCTGGTAACGGTCGAGCACCTCGGCTGCAGTGGCCGCCAGGGTCGCCAGCTTGGCCTGCGCGCGCACCGGCGTCGAGGCGTAGAGGTCGAGGGTGTCACGCAGCTCGTCGTCGAGGTTGTCGAGGATGGTGTCGATAGCCTTGCAGCCGGCGACGATCTTCGGGAACTGCGCCGCATCGGCCATGTAGACCATGCGGGCACCGGCCTTGACCTTCTCGAGGTCCGCCTCGGCGCGCTGCTTGACCTTGACCCACTGCGCCCGGGCGCGCTTGAATTCGCGCCGGCGGTCCTCGAGCACCTCGATCGGCTGGAGCACTGCCGGTGTCGCCGCATCGGCTTCGACCTCGGGCGCTTCGGAAAGCGCTTCCGGGGCCGCAGCGTCGCCGCCGACCATGACGCCGAGATCGAAAAGCCACTTCCTCTGCGCCGCGTCGAGTTTGCCCATCACCAACCCCTGTAGCACTACTGAGTGCCTGTGCATCGCGAACCGGCCGGACGTTTCGTGCCCCGAAAGCCCGGACAGCGGACAGGTGACTACTATGCACCGGTCACGGTCGCTGGCGCGCAGGAGCGACCTGCCGTTCATCGACAAGAAGAAGGACGCCACATATGCCTCGCAACCGACACAACCAACCCGCCAATCCATCGCCATGCCCACACCCCTCGACGCCATCGACGTGATCGACCAAGCTGCCGGCCTCGCGCCCGGCGACCCGCTGCACGGCGCGCGAAGGGTTCGCGCGAAGGTCGTCGAGGCGAGCCAAGCCAGCCACGACGCGCTGTTGCTGCAGCCCGTCGACGGCCTCTCGCCGGCGGACCGGCTGCGCGTCGCCGCGCACGTGTGCACCCTCGCCGCCGCCGCGAGCCTCGAACAGCACTACGCCGATCGGCTGGCCGACGCACCGGATTGCGACGCGCCGTCGTCGCCGGCCCTGCCCGCTATGCTGACCTTCGCCGCAAAGCTGACCACCGACCCGCGACTCGGCGACCGCGCCGCGATCGAGCCCTTGCGCCGTGCCGGGCTCGGCGACGCCGCCATCGTCGCGCTGGCCCAGCTGATCGCCTTCCTCTCGTACCAGCTGCGCGTCGTCGCCGGCCTGAAAGCGATGCGCGCGAGCCGAGGCGACGCGCCATGACCCGCCGCAACGGCTTCACCGACGAGACGCTCGAGTGGCGCTCGTGGATCGAGCCGCTGCAGCTCGCCGACGCGACACCGCTGCAGCTCGACGTACTCGACGAGAGCCATGCGCAGTCGCGCACCTCGCCCTACTACCTCACGCTCGCGCACCAGCCCTCGATGCTGCGTCACCGCTCCGCGGCCTACAACGCGATCATGTACGCGCCGGGCGGCCTGCCGCGCGCCGAGCGCGAGCTGGGGGCGATGGTCGTGTCGGTGACCAACGGCTGCGTCTACTGCACCTCCGTCCACGCACAACGGTTCGAGCAGCTCGCCAAGCGAAGCGACACCGTCGAGCAAGTCTTCGACGACCCTGCTTCGGCGGGCACAACCGAGCGCGAGCGCGCGATCGCGACGTTCGCCATCGCCGTCACCCGGCGGCCGCAGGCGCTCGGCGCGAACGACATCGCACCGCTGCGCGCCGTCGGCATGAACGACGAGGAGATCATCGACCTGCTCCACGCGGTCGCGATCTTCGCCTGGGCGAACCGCTTAATGCAGAACCTCGGCGAACCGGAGGGCGAGAGCGAGGCCGACCGGGCCCAGGCGGCGAGGGGCGCCTAGCCCAGGACGCCCAAGAGCGCGAGCAAGGCGATCAGAACCGCCAAGGCCACTCCCAGCCCGCGAGCCTGTCCGGCGGATCCGGCGCATTCCCGTTGCATGCGGTGCAGACGGGTCGTGGTGTGAGCAAGGGGCTTCATAGACGCTCTCCCGGCCCGCCACGCGGGCCTCACACAAGAAAACGTCAAATCGAAGCGAAAACGGACATGCGAACGAAAACAAACGGAGGCTACCTCGCGATTTCGGCTTGCGCCGCCTTGACCTCCACCCTTATCTGCTCGGTCAGCTCCGCCTTCATCGCGCTGAACGCTGGAGTCGTCTTCACCGAGTAGTGCCGCGGATGCGCGATCGGAACCGGTTGGTCGAGCTTGATCCGCCCCGGCCGCGCGCTCATCACGACGACGCGCGAGCCCATGAAGACGGCTTCGTCGATGTCGTGGGTCACGAAGAGCACGGTCTTCCTCTCCGCTTCCCAGATACCGAGCAGCAGCTCCTGCATCAGTTCGCGCGTCTGGTGGTCGAGCGCGCCGAACGGCTCGTCCATGAGCAGGATGCGCGGCCCGTTGGCGAGTGCGCGCGCGATCGCCGTGCGCTGCTGCATGCCGCCCGAGAGCTGCTTCGGAAAGTGGTGCTCAAAGCCGACGAGGCTCACCTTGGCGATGAAGCCGTTCGCGACCGAAAGCTGCTCGGCGCGCGCCAGCCCGCGCTCGCGCAGGCCGAAGCAGACGTTGTCGA
>JBDTOD010000262.1:0-3454 GCA_039933415.1 bacterium | reverse complement strand
GCTTTCTAACGTGCCGACGCGAAGAAGGGCAAGCCGAGCGCGCGGCCCGCACGGAGAATGAGCACGATCCCGAGCACCGCCCATGCGCTACTCAACGACACGATCTGACCGCGCCAGGCCTGTTCGAGGAGCATGGATCCGAAGAGGGTCAATGCAATCAGCCCGCCCGCCGCTCGCCGCTGCCCGATGAACGTCGCGGATGCGATATACAGGGCGAGCACGAGCAGAGTGAACGCGCTTCGCGCCGGCTCGGCAATGAAGGCCGACCATGCTGCCGGATGACCCGTGAGACTCAGAAGCGCGAGCACGGTCAAGCCGTAGAGCGCACCCGCGCACGAGAGCCACATGAAGAGCTGGGCAATCGCGACGCGAGGGTTCCTGTCGCTCCGCTCGTACCACGCGTGCAGCTTCATCCTCTCCTACGACCGTCTACCGCTTCTTCGCCGACGTGCCGTTGCGAGCAACCGCCGCCTTCACGAGCGTTTTGAACGCACTCGCATCGATCGTCTCACCTTCGCGGATGTCGATCGCCCGTCGCGTGCCACCTTCCAGGCTGGCGTTGAAGAGATGCGATGGGTCGGAAACGCTCGCCCCGCGAGCGAACGTGAGCTTCACGGCCTTCGCGTACGTCTCTCCGGTGCAGACGATCCCGTCGTGCGACCACACCGGAACTCCCATCATCGAGTTCGACGGCTTCTTCCACTTCCGTTCCTCGATCATCTCCGGGTCAGCGTCCGTGATCAGCGCTCGCATGCGGGCCAGCGTCTCCGTGCGCCAATCCTCCGTGTTCGCGCCAGCCTTCGCCTTCGCGGCGACTGTCGCCGATGACTTGGACTTGGCAACCGGCTTGCCCGGTGTGCGTGTGCTCACCGCGCCTTTGGCCTTTGGCTTCGTCTTCACGGATTTTCGCACGGGACCAGGTGTCTTCATCGAGACAGCGGCTCCACGGTCAAGGAATTGGTCGGCACGGCCCCACGTCGGCGACTCAGGTGGGACCTCATCGACCTGGCGCTCAACGAGAGATGAAAGCGGTCGGCCCAATATGCGATTCAGCTGGTTGTTGGCGCCAGCAATATCGACCGGCGACGACGTCATCTGGCGACGTCGTGACTGGATTGCGGATCTCGAACGCGACATCCATGCTTTCCGCCGCACCCGCAGCGGAAATCGCACCGAGGAATCCAGCACATGAGCGCGGTCGAGTTCAAGGTGGCGGTCGGCGCGAAGGAGACGACCGTCGTGTACGAGCCTGGCGTCGGGACGAGCGCGATGCTGCCGCTGTTCGTCTGTGCCCACGGCGCAGGCGGCAACATGTCGGACCGCGGCATGCTCGCGACGGCACATGCCCTCTGCGATCACGGCGTCGGCGTCGTGCGTTTCAATTTCCTGTACAAGGAAGCGGGCTCGGGTCGCCCGGATCCGATGCCGTTGCTGATGGAGACGACGGCGGCCGTCGTCGCGCGCGTGCGCGAGGAGCTCTCGCCCGAGCGACTCGTCATTGGCGGGCGATCGATGGGCGGACGTGCCGCGTCGATGTTGGCGGCCGATGGCTACGCTGCGGATGGACTGTTGCTGCTCGCGTACCCATTGCATCCGGCGGGTCAGCCGGGAAAGCTGCGTGATGCGCATCTCTCGAAGATCCGGATGCCCGTGCTCGCCTTCAGTGGAACGCGCGACGCGCTGTGCACCCGAGATCTCATGGAGCGTGCGCTCGAGACGGTGGCCGCGTCATGGGACATGCGATGGATCGAGGGAGCCGATCACAGCTTTCACGTCCTCAAATCGTCCGGGACGACCGATGCGGCGGTGATGGAACTGATCGCCAGCTCGAGCGCCGAGTGGCTCGATCGACTGCCGCGGAGTGGCCGCACGGACTAGAGGGCGTCGCGGCGAGCGAACCCTCCGCCAGTTCACAGTATCACCCGCCCCAAGGCTTGCGGCAGCTTCCGGCACTCGGCTACAGCCTCATTCGCTGGCGGCGTGCGGACATTGCTGACCCGAAGGTCGCGCGCCAGGGCCAGTGAGCTCACTGGTTCGCCGTCGGCAATGGTGTCACAGGCCGAAGAAGGGCCTCCACCGCACTCGCACCGGCGATGAGGCGGTCGGCATCATCGCCCACCCGACGCGCGGCTTCGATGTCCCGCGTAACGCCTTCGACTGTGCCGCCGCCCGACCGTAGCCGCAGCAGGTCGAGTCGAACGTTCTCGAGCGCCGTGACGAGGTCACCGAGGCGTGTATCGGCCACACTGCGCTGCGCACCGAGGTCGGCGACGAGTGCATCGTGTCGCGCCGCACTGCCGGCGACGCTCGCCCCCCGTCCATGCTGCACTTCCGCGATGGACGCGTCGATTTCCTCGATGCGGCAGCGCGCGAGCCGGGCATGGGCCTCGAGCTCATGCAACACTGCGGGCACATCGCCAAGCTGATCGCGCAGCGCGCGCGGCAGCGTGGTGAAGATCGACTCGGCCGACATCGCGATCGCGAGCTCGGTGGGTCGGTCGGCTGGCACCGCTCGATGCCCGAGCCGGAATCCCGCCATGCGAACCAGCCGCTCTCCCACGGAGCCCGACCAGAAGCCCGTCCACATCGACGACGTGCCGTGCCGCAGGCGGTTCCACTTGCGGCTGAACATCGTGCCGATTGTGCCGACGTAGAGTCCCGCGAACGCACCGCCCGCGAGCACGGGCGTGGCGCCGCCGTGCACCACCAACAGGGATGCGAGCGCGGCCGCGCCTCCGGCCAGACCGACCTTGCCGGCGACGCCGAATGCCTTCTCGCGCAGCGTGGGCTCCGCGCCGAATTCGTACTGAAATTCTTCCCGGCGTCGATCGAACGCGCGGCGCAGGCCGAGGACGATGTCTTCTCGTCCATAACCGTGCTGAAGGAGCCGGCGCAGGCGGTAGAGGACAATGGCGAGGGGGCCGCCAAGTCCCACGAGCGCGCCGCCGCCCACCGCGATCGGAACGGCCCATGTCTGCCCGTGCGCCATGAAGCTGGCCGCAAGCCCCGCCCCGTTTGCCGCGACGACACCGAACGGAAGCAGCGTCACCACCATGCGGCGGCGATCGAGGAACACGCGGACGGGCACGGGCACCTCGACCGCCCTGTCGCGTCCTGGCTCGAGCGCGTCAGCGAGCGCTTCGCCGGTCGCGAAGCGTGCGTCGGGCACCTTCTCGAGACAGCGGTCGATGGCATCCGTGAGCGAGCGAGGTGCACCGCGCGCCAGGGTGCCCGACGGAGCGGCCGGCTGTGTCAGGTGCTTTGCAAGGACCGCATGCGCGGGCCCGGTAAAAGGAAGCGTCCCGGTGAGCGCATGGTACGCGACGATTCCGAGCGCATAGAGATCGCTTCGCCCGTCGAGCTCCTCGGCGGAGGCCTGCTCAGGGCTCATGAACTCCGGGGTACCGAGCACCATGCCGGCGCCGGTCTCGCCAGGCGATGCGTCCAGACGCGC
>JBDTOD010000261.1:0-3496 GCA_039933415.1 bacterium | reverse complement strand
CCAGCTCATCTGCTCCGGCCAGCGAGATCGCCATCGGCTTTTCGGTCAGCACGTGGCGCCCCGCTCGCGCGGCGAGAATCCCGTGCTGCGGATGCAGGCCGGACGGCGAGCAGATCGACACCAGATCCGATGGCACCGCAGCCAGCATCTCCTCGAGCGAGCCGAACGCCGGCACGCCCTGCTCCGCAGCCACGGTTTGTGCGCGCGCGAGGTCGCTGTCGGCGACGGCGACCAGCTCGATCCCCTCTACGCGAGCGATCGCGTCGAGATGGTTCCGGCTGATCCGGCCGCAGCCCACGAGCGCCACCCGCACGGGACCGGTGATGGGCGTCGCGCTCATCGCGCCACCGGACCGCTCGTGCTGCGGATGCCGTCCCCGTCGGGCACATAGGTCGAGCCGCACGCGGTGCACGTGCCGGTGCCGCTGTCGGGCAGCCGCTCGCCGCATTGACACATCCAGCCGATGCGCCGCGCCGGCACGCCGACCATCAATGCGTAGTCGGGCACGTCGCCCGCGACGACGGCGCCCGCGCCAACGAATGCATACTCGCCGAGCGTCGCGCCGCACACGATCGTCGCGTTCGCGCCGATCGTCGCCCCGCGCCGCACCAGGGTGCGCTGATACTCGTTGCGCCGCGACACGTGGCTGCGCGGATTGAGCACGTTCGTGAACACCATCGACGGACCGCAGAACACGTCGTCTTCCAGCTCGACCCCTTCATAGATCGATACGTTGTTCTGGACCTTCACGTTGCTGCCGATGCGGGTTCCGTTCATGACGACGACGTTCTGCCCGAACGAGCAGCGCTCGCCGATGACGGCGCCGCCGAGGATGTGGCAGAAGTGCCAGACCTTCGACCCTGCACCGATCGTCGCGCCCTCGTCCACATAGGCCGACTCGTGTACGAACGCCGTCGGGTGGACGCTCACACCAGGGCCGCAGCGTCGAGAATGTCCTGCTGCCATTCCTGGAGCGACCGAACCGACGGCCGGCGTGAGCGAAGCGAGAGGATCGCGTCGGACGCGGCGCTCGCCGCGGACAGGGTCGTCGTGTACGGGATGCGATACCGGATCGCCCCCTGCCGCAGCGTGTAGTCGTCCCACTGCGCGTGCTTGCCGAGCGGCGTGTTGATGAGGAGGTGCACGTCGCCGTTGACGATCATGTCGAGACAGTTGGGCCGCCCCTCGTGCACCTTGAACACGGTGCTCACCGGGATGCCGCGCGCGCGGAGATATCGGGCTGTTCCGCCGGTCGCGACGAGCTTGAACCCCATCTCGTGGAAGCGCCGTGCGATCGGCGTCACGGTCGGCTTGTCCGAGTCGTTCACCGTGATGAGAATCGTGCCACTGAGCGGCAGCCCGTTCGACGCCGCGAGCTGCGCCTTGGCGAACGCGCTGCCAAACGAGTCGGAGATGCCCATCACCTCGCCGGTGGACTTCATCTCCGGCCCGAGAATCGGATCGGTCCCGGCGAACTTGTTGAACGGGAACACCGCTTCCTTCACCGAGACGAACGGCGGAATGATCTCCTCCGTGAAGCCGATCTGCTCGAGCGTCTCGCCGCACATCACGCGCGCGGCATGCGACGCGAGCGGCACACCGATCGCCTTCGACACGAACGGGATCGTCCGGCTCGCGCGCGGGTTGACCTCGAGCACGTACACGACACCGTCGCGAATGGCGAACTGCACGTTCAGCAGCCCGATGACCTTGAATGCCTTCGCCATGGCGATCGTCTGCTCGCGCATCGTCTGCATGTCCTTCTCGCCAATCAGATACGGGGGCAGCACGCACGCCGAGTCGCCCGAGTGGATCCCGGCGTCTTCGATGTGCTGCATGATGCCGCCGATCACGACACGCTCGCCGTCCGACAGCGCGTCCACGTCGACTTCGAACGCATCCTCGAGGAAGCGGTCGATGAGGACGGGTCGCTCCTCCGACGCGCGAACCGCCGTCGCGAAGTACCCCTCGAGCGACGGCGCATCGTAGCAGATCTGCATCGCGCGACCGCCCAGCACGTAGCTCGGCCGGACGAGCACCGGATATCCGATCCGCTCCGCCGCCGCCAACGCTTCATCCACACTCGTCGCGGTACCGCTCGGCGGCTGCGTCAGTCCGACCTCGCGCGCGATCTGCTCGAACCGACGGCGATCCTCCGCCGCATCGATCGAGTCCGGCGAGGTGCCGAGAATACGCACGCCGGCCGCCTCGAGTCCGCGGGTGAGCTTGAGCGGCGTCTGCCCTCCGAGCTGGACGATCACGCCCATCGGCTGCTCACGCTGCACGATCTCCAGCACGTCCTCCAGCGTCAGCGGCTCGAAGTACAGCTTGTCGGACGTGTCGAAGTCGGTGGAGACCGTCTCCGGGTTCGAGTTGATCATGATGGTCTCGTACCCCTGCTGGCGCAGCGCCATCACGGCGCGCACACAGCAGTAGTCGAACTCCACGCCCTGCCCGATGCGATTCGGACCACTGCCAAGGATCACGACCGAGGTGCGGCCACTGCGCGGCGCCTCGCTCTCCTCGTCGTAGCAGCCGTACAGGTACGGCGTGGCCGACGGGAACTCGCCGGCGCACGTATCCACCATCTTGTACGACGGACGCACCCCCAGCGCCCAGCGCCGTGCGCGGAAGGCATCCTCGGACTCACCGCGCAGATCAGCGAGCTGCTTGTCGGAGAAGCCCATCTGCTTCATCCGCCGCATCGACACCGCGTCGATCTCGGTCAGCGCGACGAACCAGCGCTCTGCCTCGAGCAGCTCGGAGAGCTGGGCGAGGAACCATGGATCGATCGCCGTCAGCTCGAACACCTCTTCCAGCGTCACGCCGCGCTCGAGCGCTCGCTTCACCTGGAAGATCCGCTCGGGCGTCGGCTGGCGCAGCGCGCCGCGCAGCGTCTCGATCGTCTCGTCGGCCAGCCGGTCGTCGATCGGCCGCGCACCGATGCTCCATCCCGGTCGTCCGATCTCGAGCGCGCGCAAGGACTTCTGGAACGCCTCCTTGAACGTGCGGCCGATCGACATCGCCTCACCCACGCTCTTCATCTGCGTGGTGAGCACCGGGTTGGCGGATGGAAACTTCTCGAAAGCGAAGCGCGGCACCTTCACGACCACGTAGTCGAGCACCGGCTCGAACGACGCCGGCGTGGTCTTCGTGATGTCGTTCGGAATCTCGTCCAGCCGATAGCCGACGGCGAGCTTCGCGCCGATGCGCGCGATCGGGAATCCCGTCGCCTTCGACGCGAGCGCCGACGAGCGGGAAACGCGCGGGTTCATCTCGATGACGACCATCTCGCCGTCGCTCGGATTGATCGCGAACTGGATGTTGCACCCGCCGGCGTCCACGCCGACCTCGCGGATGATCGCCACGGCCGCGTCGCGCATCACCTGATATTCCCGATCCGTGAGCGTCATCGCCGGCGCCACCGTGATCGAGTCGCCGGTGTGCACGCCCATCGGATCGAGGTTCTCGATCGAGCAGACGATCACGACGTTGT
>JBDTOD010000260.1:0-3531 GCA_039933415.1 bacterium | reverse complement strand
CGCACGCCGCCGACGCACGACGCCGCGCGCGACGAATGCGTGGTCCGCTCGACGGCGTGCCCGTCTTCGCCAAGGCGATCTATGATGTGTCCGGACTGCCGACCGACGCAAGCAACGCCGACTGGGCAAAGCTCTACCCGGAGCGCGTGGCGCGTGACGCGCTCGAGGTAGCTCGGCTCCGTGCCGCGGGCGCGATCGTGCTCGGCAAGACGGCGGCCGACGACTTCGCCTATCGCGGCAACGGCACGAGCAGCCACACGGGTCAGGTCCTCAACCCGCACGACCCGACCGGTACGCGCACGCCAGGTGGCTCGAGCGCGGGCTCCGCCGTCGCCGTGGCGACGGGCATGGCGTTCGCCGCGCTCGGCACCGACGACGGCGGATCGAATCGCATTCCGGCGCAATTCACCGGCGTCGTCGGGATGAAGCCGACGTTCGGGCTCGTGCCGCGCACGGGCGTGATTCCCACCTGGCCATATCTCGACACGCACGGTCCGCTCGCGCGCAGCGTCGCCGACGCGGCGCTGCTGCTCGCCGCGATCGTCGGTGTGGATGCATCGGATCCGTTGTCGATTGCAGGCTCGCAAGCGCTCACACCCTTTCGCGACGGCGCGCTCGGGGGCGTGCGACTCGGCGTCGTCGAGCTGCATGCGCCGCGCGCGCAGATGACCGCCGACGCGCTCACGGTGTGGGATCGCGCGCTTGGCGACCTGCGCTCGGCCGGTGCCACTGTGGATGCGTTCGAGCCGGCGGCGACGCGCGTGAACTACCGCGATCTGTTCGCCGCCGCGGCCACGGCGCGTCATGATGTCGCCGTCGATCCGAAGTCGCCTGCGCCAACGGCCAATGCCCTGCTCCGCTACTTCGCGGGACGCACGGACAATCCGCGCGCGGCGCTTCGACAGGGGTACGCCGCGTATCGCGCCTTCTACGACGTGCTGCCGGCGACGTATGACGAATGCGAGCCGCTGCTCGACCGGCCGATGCTCGACGACCCTGCCGGCCGATCGTTCGCGCGCTCGCGGGCCGAGGTCGTCGCATCGCTCGCCGCGTCGATGCGCGCGGCGGGAGTCGCCGCGATGGTCTATCCGACGATGCCGTTCAACGCGCCGCGCGCCGTCGATCCGTGGCCGGATGTTCGCACGCCCCTCGGCTACGGCAACTGGATGGGGCTGCCCGAAGTGTCGGTTCCCGCGGGACTCGGCGCCGACGGCATGCCCGCGCTCAACGTGTCCATCGTCGGGTTGCCTGGCGACGACGCGCGCGTGCTCGCCTTCGCCCACGCGTACGAGCAGCAGTCGCGTCGGTTCGTCGCGCCGCCGCGCGCAGGCTAGGCTCCAGGTTTCATCACGAAGTCATCACTCCATCACCAACGCCGCTCTCATGACTCGACTTCTCTCGCGCGCCGCGCTGCTGCTCACGTTCGCGTCGAGCGCCGTGCTCGCGCAGAGCACTCCACTTCCGCCGCCACCGTCCGGGCTCGGCATTCCGAAGCCGGGTCCCGCGACCGACGCGCCGTACGCGCCGCAGCCGATCCTTCCGGGCGGCATCGTCGTTCCGTTGTTTCCCGCCGGATCGCCGTATCTCAAAGCCGATCGCGTGCGCGAGGCTGAGGTCTACAACTCGAGTCAGACGGTGCCGGGGCGCATCAACAGCATCGTCAACATCCACAATCCGTCGATCGAGTTTCATCCCGTCGACCGTGGACTGAACACCGGCGCGGTGGTCATCCTCGTCGCCGGTGGGGGCCACAACACGCTCAACGTCGGCGGTGAGGGCGCGGACTTCGTCCCCTTCTTCTACAACTACGGAGTCAACACCGTCATCCTACGCAACCGTCTGCGTCGAGATGGCTACAACGCCGAGACGGACGCGGTGAACGACGCGCAGCAGGCGATCCGCATGGTGCGCGGCTACGCGAAGCAGTGGAACGTCGATCCGAACAAGATCGGTATCATGGGCTTTTCGGCGGGCGCGGAGCTGGTGGCGCCGGCGGCAGTCTCGTTCGGCGAGTATGACAGAAGGAACAGCGCAGCGAGCGATCCACTCGCCGGGATCAGCTCGCGTCCCGACTTCGTGGGGATCATCTATCCAGGACCGACGCCCTTCTCGGTGCGCAATCCGCGCGGTCCGTCGTCCGGATGGGCGCGCAATCCGTCCCCGCCGACGATTCCACGCACCGCACCGCCCGCCTTTCTCGCGACGGGTGGGTCCGGCGATCGCATCCATGCATTGTGGGCAATGGACTACGCGAACGCGATGCTCGATGCGGGCGTACCGAACGTGGAGATCCACGTCTACGGCAATGGCCGGCATCCCGGCGATTCGCTGTCCGACGGCACGCGCATGACAGCCGGTCTCACCGACAAGAGCGGCATGCCGATGGGGACGTGGCAGTACCGCTTCATCGACTGGTTCCGCGATCTCGGCTTCCTTCAGAAGTCGGGTGTGGAGACGAAGGCGGCACGCGACGTCGCCGCCTTCGCCAGTCAGAAGCCATGAGTCAACGCACCGGCGCGGCTGACGTCTGGGCAAACGCCGGTGCCGGACGACGCGGAGCGGCCAGCGCGCCGAGCACGATGCCGATCGCGATGACGCTGAGGGAGATCGCAACGCTCTCCGTCTTCATGACCATGTCGTACGCGACGGCGAGCGCGATGCCGGCGTTGACGGTCGGCAGCAGGACGACGAGCGGAGGCGGGGCGAGCTTCGGCGCGGGTTGATCCGCGCCCTTCGCGGCGATCCCCTCGAGGGCGAGCTTGAGACCGCGCCCCTTCATGCCGAGATACGTACCGCTGGCGAACAGCAGCACCACGCCGACCAGGCCGGCGAGGATGAACCCGGTGCTCCACACGCTCACCCGAATGACGCTCAGCATGTAGCCGCCCGTGAGGACGAAGGCGACGAGGCAGAGGGGAAAGAGGCGCGCGGATGATATCAGCACGGTGTGCCAGTCGAGCGCGTCGCCCACGGTGCGTGCGCGCATGCGGCGTCCGGCGGCGAGCTTCGTCACCGCCGTCACGCCCGCGGCGACGATGACGGCGAGGATGTGGATGAAGAGCACGAACTTGTAGAGAGCCATGACTCAATCGGGTGAGGGTGAGGGTGATGGCCAGATATGCGACATCAGATGACGAGGGTCAATCGTGTCTCGCCATTCGCCTCTGTGAGCGTCTTGCTGGATGCGGGAGCGATTTCGGTGGGAGTGAGTGCGCGCGGGGTTCGCAGAGCGCGGGCGCGACGCGCGGGCCGATCTTCAACGATGAAAGGACGGCGCGCGCGAGGAGGGAGGTCCTTCGCGACCCTCGCTCGCGAATCGACGAACGCGTACGTTATGCTGCAAAGGCTTGCAGTCTAATCCCCACTGCCGTATGGGAGCGTTCGCTCAACCGACGACGGGGACGTCACTTGGACAACCGGTGAATTGGAGGGGCTGCGCAAAGGCTGCAGGGGACGTCGGCATTTCGCGCATTCTTGCAGTCTAATGTGACGGCATTTTCACGTAGTGCTCTTGCAGTCTAATTGGCGTTA
>JBDTOD010000259.1:0-3540 GCA_039933415.1 bacterium | reverse complement strand
CCGGGGTCAGAGCCCGGGGTCAGAGCCCGGGGTCAGAGTCGACCTTCCAACCCTCCGGCGACTTCCGCTGTCCGATGGGGTGCAGGCAACGTTTGCCCACCCCGGAGCCCCACATGCGTCCCATCCGCAACCTAGTCCTGGTCCCGCTCCTGCTGCTCGCCGGCGCGAGCGTCTCGCACGCGCAGTCGTATCGAGACGACAATGACGCCGACTGGCTCGAGCGCTGCCGAGACGGCCGCGACAATCGCTTCAGCGACGACGACCGTGCGCATGCGTGCGAGGTGCGCAACGTGCCCCTCAAGCTCAGCGGCCGCTCCATCGCGGTCGACGGGCGACAGAACGGCGGCGTTCGTGTCGTCGGATGGAGCGGCGACTCGGTGCGCGTGACCGCGCGGCTCCAGGCGCAAGGACGCACCGATGCCGGCGCGAAGGCGCTGCTCGCGCGCGTCCGCGTCGTTGCCGACGGGCGCAGCGTTCGCGCCGACGGGCCGTCGATGGAGGAGCACGACCATGCGGGATGGGCCGTGAGCTTCGTGGTGCTCGTGCCGCGCCGGTTCGACCTCGATCTCGACGCGCACAATGGCGGGTTGAGCGTGACCGGCGTGAACGGAAAGCTCGAGCTCGGGACGACGAACGGCTCCGTCTCACTCAGCGACGTCGGTGGCGACGTGCATGCGCACACCCAGAACGGCTCGCTGAACGTCCAGCTCACGGGCAGCGAGTGGGATGGCGCGGGGCTCGACGCGGAGACCCACAATGGTTCGGTGCGACTGTCCGTTCCGGAGAGCTACTCCGCGCGGCTCGAGACGGGGACGGTGAACGGTCGGATCAACACGGAGATTCCCATCACGGTTTCGGGGAACATCTCTCGGCGAATGAGCTTCTCGCTCGGCAGCGGCGGTGCGCCGGTGCGCGTGACGACGACGAACGGCTCGGTGATGATCACGCGGCGTTGAACATCAATCGACTCGCGCGTGAAACGAGGACGCCGGCTCCTACGAGTCGGCGTCCTCGTTCGCATGCGTTGTCGCTTAGTTCTTCTTCGCCGATTTCGTCCTGACCACGACCACGCCGTTCTTCGCGGCAGGGTCGGAGGACATCTTGAGAGCTGTCTCGCCTTTGAAGACTGCGATCTCGGCGATGTCCTCCCCGCGCAGACTACCGAACGCCGCGCTCGGAATCTTCTTTCCATCGACCAGGAACAGCGGGTCGCCGCCGCCCACTCCAGGCGTCCTGAGCATCATGCGCGGCTTGGAGTCCGACGCCGACGCTCCTCGCTCATCGGCCCTGACCGCGGCGAGCTCGCCTTCGACGTGTGCTACGAGGTGCTCGGCGGGATCGACGGTTGGCTTCTGCTTGCGGATCATGAAAGTCTGCTCCGTCTCGCCCTTCAGCGTGGATGCGCGGAGCGCCGTAGCCAGCTCGCGATCCTTCGGCATCCGATCCGCCGTCGTCACGAAGATCGTGTCGCGCCCGCTCGGGAGCTCGCTCTTCACTACTTCGATGCTGCCGATGCTCTTCGCCTCCATCACCCGCGCCTGTTCGGCGGTCACCTTCACACCATTGACGAAGAAGTCGGCTCTGTCATCGGACGGCGTGCGCATGATGCCCGCCTCCGCCGCGCTCTTCTCCGCCGTGGAAACATCCATCGACGCGATGTCCGCCGCGGTCGGCACCTTCGCTTCGCACGCCGCCAGCACCAGCAGGGTCGCAGCGGCGCACAACGCGCCGACGCGCAGCAGCATGAACCGTGATCTCGTCGCTCTCATTGCAAGTAGTCTCCGTTCGAGGTGTGAGGGTCTGTCGGACAACGCGAGCGCGCCGACGCGGATACCGGCGCCATGTGCCGCCATGTCGATGAGCAGCGCGCCGTAGGAGCGCGGAGCGGCGCCGCGCCGCAGCACGCGCGCGTCGCAGTCCAGTTCGATCGCGAGCCGGAGCCGCGCCAGCACGTACCACACGGCGGGATGCCAGGGGAGCACGATCGCCGCGAGACAACCGAGAGCGAGCAGCAGATGATCGCCCGACCGCAGATGCTCGTGCTCGTGGTCGATGATGAGCCGCTGCTCATCGGTACTGCGCTCGAGCAGCGATCGGGGCACGACGATCTCCGCGCGTAGCATCCCGATCACGGCGGGACCAGCCGTTGGCGCGACGCGCACGGAGAGACCCTGAAGTCGCTGCACCGGCCACCGCCGCCGCGCGCGGGCGAGCCGCAGGTGCACGAATAGGTAGATGGCGAGCAGGACCCCGCTCGTGGCCAGCCATCCGAAGACGACCGGCGTCCGTAGCGCTCCCGGTACTCGTGCGCCGAGTACGGCGATCGTCCTGACGGTGGCGGACGCGACGAGCACGCGTACCGAGCGTATGGCAGACCAGACTCCGCTCTCTGGTGTCGCGATTGCATCGGTCGGCACGCTCCGGACCGCGCGCTCGTGCGTCTGCACCATCGTGATGGTGCTCGCCCGCGGCACAACCACGGCGAAGACGGCGATCGCGACCAGTGTCGTCGCCCACACCCAGCGCGTGGCGCGGCGCGCGAGCGTCAGAGCGGAGGCGACTGCGACCGCGCACGCCGCGAGCAGCGTCCCGACCAACAGCACGTAGAGCATCCACGAGATGGTCATGGCTCCTCCTTCAACCGATCGGCGAGCAGTCGGCGCATTCGCTCCAGTTCCTCGCGCCCGAGCCCGCGATCGGCAACGAACTGGGCGAACATTCGCTCGGCCGACCCGTGAAAGATCGCGTCCTTGATCCTTGCGAGCGCGCTCCCGCCGGCCCGCTCGGCGCCGACCGTCGCGAAGTAGCGGTACGCTCTCCCCTCCGGCTCGTGCCGGACGTAACCCTTCTCCTCGAGTGTCTGGAGCGCGGAGAGGACGGACGTGTAGGCGAGCTCCTCCTCGAGCGCTTCTCGCACGTCGGCGACGGTGGCCGACCCGAGTCGCCAGAGGACACTCATGACCTCGAGCTCCCGTGGCGGGAAGTAAATCTCGTTCATCGCTGCTCCTGGCTACTGGTTCTTCCGTAGTGTAGGACAGGCCGATCCGATTGTCAACTGCTTTTTCCGTAGGTGGTGCACAGGGATCGTTCTAGCGGCTCAGTCGGCAGCTCCGCACCGTTGTGTCCGGCGAAGTGTGCCTTCCGCGCCGCGGTCGGGATTGGAGCCCGGGCTCTGACCCCGGGCTCTGACCCCGAGCGGGTACCTGGGGTACTAGCTTCACCGGGCGCCGATCCGTGCGCCTCTCAACTCCTTCGTACGAGACTGATGACCTCAAGGCTCTGGTCGCTCGTCGTCGCCGCCTCAGTCTGCGCCGCCCCACTGGCCGCGCAGCGTGGCGAGCCGACGCCAACGACATCTCCTCTTTCCGCCGGCATCACCTACGATCGCAGTGGTGTGGGCGACACGTCGATCTTCGCCCCGCTCGAGCTGCGCGCGCCGAACATCTATCGCTCCGCGTCGGGCGCGCCGGGGCCGAAGTACTGGCAGAACCGCGCCGACTACGCGATCAAGGCGTCGCTCGACACCACCGCCAAGACGCT
>JBDTOD010000258.1:0-3555 GCA_039933415.1 bacterium | reverse complement strand
CTTCGCCTCGTCATAGACACCGCGCGGACCCACGGGGTTTACGTTGCCCCAGTAGTCCTCGGTCTGAGGGTGTACGAGCGGATCACCGTACACCTCCGACGTGGACGCGAGGAAGAATCGCGCGCCCTTCGCCTTGGCCAGCCCGAGTGCGTTGTGCGTGCCGAGCGATCCCACCTTGAGCGTCTGGATCGGCAGCTCGAGGTAGTCGATCGGGCTCGCCGGCGACGCGAAGTGCAGCACCCCATCGAGCGGACCCTCGACGTACGTGTACGTCGAGATGTCGTGACGCATGAAGCGGAAGCGATCGTTGCCGATCAGGTGCGCGATGTTGTCCGGATGCCCGGTGACGAAGTTGTCGAGGCCGAGCACATCGTGCCCTTCCGCGAGGAACCGGTCGCAGAGGTGTGAGCCCAGAAAGCCGGCGGCGCCGGTGATGAGGACTCTCATGCCTTGACTCCGCGTCCAATCGACGAGTAGGTGAAACCGAGTGCCTGCATCTTGCGCGTGTCGTAGAGATTGCGCCCGTCGACGATCACGGGCGACTTCAACGCGGCCTTGATCCGGGCGAAGTCGGGGTGGCGGTACTCATTCCAGTCCGTCACGACGACGAGCGCGTCGGCGCCCGCCAGCGTGTCATAGCTCGTCTCCGCGTAACCGATGCGGTCACCGATCCGTCGCCTGGTCTCGTGCATCGCCACGGGATCGTGCGCCACGACCGTCGCGCCCGCACCGAGGAGCTCTTCGATCAGCACGAGGGAGGCCGCCTCACGCATGTCGTCGGTGTTGGGCTTGAACGCCAGCCCCCAGATGGCGATGCGGCGGCCCGCCAGGTCGCCGACACATTCGCTGAGCTTGGCGAAGAGCCGGTGCTTCTGCGCGTCGTTCGCCTGCTCGACGGAATCGAGCACGCGCAGGGGCACGCCGCACTCCTTCGCCGTGCGGACGAGCGCCTTCACGTCCTTCGGAAAGCACGAGCCGCCGTAGCCAGGCCCGGGAAAGAGAAACGCCGGTCCGATGCGCCCGTCGGAGCCAATGCCCTTGCGCACGTTGTCGACGTCCGCGCCGACGCGCTCGCACAGATTCGCGATCTCGTTCATGAACGAGATGCGCGTGGCGAGCATCGCGTTCGCCGCGTATTTCGTCATCTCCGCCGACGGGATGTCCATGAAGATGATCGGCTTCCCGGTCCGCACGAACGGCGCGTAGAGCTCGGCCATCGCGCTGCGCGAGTGGTCGTTGTCGACACCGATCACCACGCGGTCCGGCTTCATGAAGTCGTCGATCGCCGCGCCTTCCTTGAGGAACTCTGGATTGCTGCACATGTGGAACGGCAGCGTGGCGTGCTTGCTCACCGCAGCCGCAACCTTCGCCGCCGTGCCGACCGGCACGGTGGACTTGGTGACGATCACGAGCTCGCGCCGCATGTGCTTCCCGATCTGCTCTGCCACGGCCAGCACGTGCCGCAGGTCGGCGGAGCCGTCTTCGTCGGGCGGCGTGCCGACCGCGATGAACACCACCTCGGCGCTGCCGATCGCCGCGGCGATGTCGGTCGTGAAGGTGAGGCGGCCCTGCCCCTGATTCCGCTCGACATAGTCGTCGAGGCCCGGCTCGTAGATCGGCAGGACGTTGCGCTTGAGTCCATCGATCTTGTCCTGATCGACGTCCGCGCAGACGACCGGGTTGCCGGTCTCCGCGAGGCAGGCGCCGACGACGAGGCCGACGTAGCCGGTTCCGATGACTGTGATGTTCACGACGTAGGGAGGCGGAAATAGAGGAGAGGAGCCGGAGCACTTACCGGCGGAGACGTCTCAGCCGGTCGCGGCGTCACCGGGTCTCGGCGCCGAAGAATGCGCGCACACCGGCAATCACTTCGTCCAGCTGCGACCTCGTCAGCTCCGGAAAGATGGGCAGCGAGAGCACCTCAGCCGCGGCGAGCTCGCTTTCCGGGCACTGCCCCTCCTTGTAGCCGAGATACGCGAAGCACGGCTGGAGGTGCAGCGGCAGCGGATAGTAGATCGAGCTACCGATCCCCTTCGCCTTGAGCGACGCCTGAAGCGCGTCGCGGCGCGCAACCCGGATCGTGTACTGGTTGAAGATCGACTCGTTGTCCGGGCTCACGAACGGCCTACGGACGTCGGCGAGGTCGGCGAACGCGGCATCGTAATAAGCGGCGTTCTCGCGGCGCTTGGCGCTCCAGCCGGCGAGGTGCGGCAGCTTGGCGGAGAGCACCGCCGCCTGAAGCGCGTCGAGGCGGCTGTTGTAGCCGACCTCATCATGGAAGTACTGCTTCGCGCCGCCGTGCACACGAAGCCGTTTGAGCCGCTCGGCGATCGCGTCGTCCTGCGTCACGAGCATGCCGCCGTCGCCGAAGCCGCCGAGATTCTTCGACGGAAAGAAGCTGAACGTGCCGATCGTCACCATCTCGCCGGCCATGCGCCACGTCCCGTCGATGCGCCGCCGCGCCCCGATCGACTGCGCGGCGTCCTCGATCACGGGAAGGCCCGGCACCGCCGCGGCCACCTGCTCGATCGCCGCCATCTGGCCGAACAGGTCGACCGGGATCACGGCCTTCGTCTGCGACGTGCGAGCCGCCGCGACGGCGTCCGGCCTGATGTTGAACGTGTCCGGCTCGATGTCCACGAACACCGGCGTCGCGCCGACGTTGTGGATCGTGCCGGCCGTGGCGAAGAAGGTGAACGGCGTGGTGATCACTTCGTCGCCGCGACCCACGTCGAGGGCGCGCATCGCCAGCAGGATCGCGTCGGTGCCATTGGCGCACCCGATGGCGTGCTTCGTGTGCGACAGCTCGGCAACCGCGCGCTCGAGCGCGACCACGGGCTCGCCGAGGATGAACAGCTGCGAATCCACGATGTCCATCACCGCGGCGACGACATCGTCGCGAATGGTCGCGTGCTGCGCTTTGAGATCGAGAAGAGGAACGGGCATGCGTGGCAATCTAGTGGGAAGGCGGGCTAACCGACCGCCCAGAGTCGTGTCTCAGAGCTTGGTGCGCAACGGGATCGGCACCTCGCGCCCGATCTTCGCGGACTCGTAGATGCCAAGAATCAATTCGAGCGACTTCCGGCCGGCCCGGCCATCGGTATCCGGCTTCGCGTCGCCGCGCAGGACCGGCAGCACGTTCCGGTAATAGCCCTCGTGCCCGAAGCCATAGACGGTCGGCGGATTGGTGTTCGCCGCCTCGACGAGTTTGTCGTCGTCGTCGTATTCGGCGAACAGCCAGTGCTCGACGCGATTGACCGCCGTGCCGCCGATCTTCACCGAGCCTTTCTCGCCGAGGATCGTGATCGATCCCTCGAGATTGCGCGGATACGTCAGCACGGTCACCTCGATCACACCCAGCGCACCCGAGCGGAACTTGACCAGCGCGACCCCGGAATCCTCGGCTTCGATGCGCCGGGCCTGCGTGGCCGTCTTCGCCATCACGCTCTCCACCGGACCCACGAGCCACTGCATGAGATCGACGTAGTGCGACGCCTGGTTCATGATCGCGCCACCGTCGAACTCCCAGGTGCCGCGCCACGGCTCGGCGTCGTA
>JBDTOD010000257.1:0-3629 GCA_039933415.1 bacterium | reverse complement strand
CGCGCTCGCACTCGCACTCGCCACGTCGGGCGCCGCCGCGCAGGACGCCGCCACGCGGCGAGACTCCGTGAGCTACCGCGATCTCCTCGCCGCGGCGATGGCCACCGACCCGCGCCAGGAACAGATCGGCCTGCACGAGCGAGTGAGCCGATTGCGGCTCGAGAGCATTGCGGCCGAGCGACTTCCGTCGCTCTCCGTCGATGGTCAGACGCAGTACCAATCCGCCGTCACGAAGATCTCCGCACCACTCCCCGGGGTGGTGTTCCCGACGCCGGCGCACGATACCTACGATGCGCATGTCGGCGCGGAGCAGTCGCTGCTCGACCCGACGCGCGACGCGCGGCGCGGGCTGGAGCGCGCGCGACTCGCCGAGTCGCGCGCGTCGGTCCGCGGCACGCTGTTCGGGCTGCGTCAGGAGCTGACGGAGGCGTTCTTCGCGGCTGCGGCGCTCCAGGAGCGAATCAGCGAGACCGACGCGTCGATCGCGGATGTCGGTGCGCGGCTCAACGAGACGGTGATCCGCTTTCGCGAGGGTGCGGCGCTGCGCGGAGACACGGCGTCGCTCGCGGCAACGCTGGACGAGCGGCGGCAGGATCGTCTCGCCCTCGTCTCCGATCGGGCGGCGGCGCTCGCGCGCATCTCGCTACTGACGGGCCGTCCGCTCGCGGAGGGCACGGCGCTCATTCCGCCCGCGACCGACTCGCTCGTGCGCGACGTCGCACATTCGCTGGACACGCTGCACGCGCGCCCCGAGTACGAGCAGTTCGCCGCCGCGCGCGAGCGGCTCACGCGGCAGAGCGAGCTCGCCTCCACGCTCGAGCGGCCGCGCGTCTCGGCCTTCGGTCGCCTCGGGTATGGACGACCCGGGCTCAATCTGTTGAGCACGGACTTTCAGTCGTACTGGCTCGCCGGAGTGCAGCTGCACTGGACTCCGATGCGCTGGGGGACGACGTCGCGCGACCGCGAGCAGCTCGAGCTCGAGCGGGAGATCGTGGCGACGAACGAAGCGGCGTTCTCGCGGTCGCTCACGCGCAGCGTGCAGCCGGCGCTCGCGACGATCGCTCGGCTCGACAGCACGCTCGCGATCGACGAGCACGTCGTCGCGCTGCGCGAGCAGGTGGTGCGCGAGGCGCAGATCCATCTGCGAGAGGGTGTCATCACCGCGGCCACCTACGCCGACCGGAGCACCGAGCTCCTCGTCGCGCGGCTGCGCCGCGTGCAGCATCGCGTCACGCTCGACCAGGCGCGGGTCACCCTTCTCAACACGCTCGGCGTGGAGGTCCGCTGATGCCGCTTCCATCACTGTCGTCGCGGCGCGCGATCGCGTGGAGCATTCCACTCGCCGCGCTGATCGCCTGTCGCAAAGCACCCGAGCCCGACGCGTACGGTCACCTGGAGGCGACCGAGACCGTCGTCGCCGCGCAGTCGAGCGGCCAGCTCGAGCGGTTCGTTCCCACCGAGGGGAGCCGCATCGGTGCGGGTTCGCCGGCAGCGATCGTGGACACGACGGCGCTCGTGCTCCAACTCCAGCAGATCGCGTCGCAGCGCGCCGCGAGCTCGGCGCGAGTGGCGGAGGCAGGGCACCAGATCGCGGCGATCGACGCGCAGGCGACCGTGGCGCAGCGCAGCTATGCCCGGGCGCGGCGGCTGTTCGACCAGCAGGCCGCGACCGCGCAGCAGCTCGATCAGGCCGAGCGCGAATACCGCACGCTCGTGGCGCAGCGCGCCGGCGCCGGATCGCAGCGCGTGGCGGCCGAGCGCGAGGCGTCGTCCACCGATGCGCGCGTCGCCCAGGTTCGCGACCAGATCGCCAGGAGTCACGTCGCGAGCCCGGTGAGCGGGACCGTGCTCACCACCTACGTACGAGTGGGGGAGTTCGTCCAGGTCGGGCAACCGCTCTTCAAGGTGGCCGATCTCGACACGATGGAGCTCCGCGCGTACGTCACCGAGTCGCAGCTCACGTCGGTGAAGATCGGCCAGCGGGCGCGCGTGAGCGTGGACGCCGGTGCGGGGGTGCGTCGCGCGATCACCGGCGTGGTCACGTGGATCTCGGCGCAGGCGGAGTTCACCCCGACGCCGATCCAGACGCGCGACGAGCGCACCAACCTGGTGTACGCGGTGAAGCTCCGCGTGCCGAACACCGATGGCGCGCTCAAGATCGGCATGCCTGCCGACGTCGATCTCGCCGCGATCTCGGCGTCGCCATGACCGCCGCCGTGGTGGCCGAGCGGCTCGTCAAGCGCTACGACGCCGTGGTGGCACTCGGCGACGTGTCGTTCGAGGTGCAGGAAGGAGAGCTGTTCGGCTTCATCGGCCCCGACGGCGGAGGGAAGACGAGCCTCTTCCGCATTCTCGCGACGCTGATCCTTCCCGACTCGGGCAGCGCACGGGTGCTCGGCCGCGACGTGGTGCGCGACATGTGGGCGCTTCGGAAAGTGATCGGCTACATGCCGGGGAGGTTCGCGCTCTATCCCGACCTGAGCGTCGAGGAGAACCTCCGCTTCTTCGCGTCGGTGTTCGGCACCACGGTCGAAGCCCAGTACGAGCAGATCGCGCCGATCTATCAGCAGCTCGAGCCCTTTCGCTCCCGTCGCGCGGGCGCGCTGTCGGGCGGGATGAAGCAGAAGCTCGCGCTCTGCTGCGCCCTGGTACACCGTCCCGAGATCCTCCTGCTCGACGAGCCCACCACTGGCGTGGATGCCGTCTCGCGCCGCGAGTTCTGGGACCTGCTCGGCACTCTGCGCGCGAACGGCCTGACCATCGTCGTCTCCACGCCCTACATGGACGAGGCCGACCGATGCGATCGCGTCGCGCTCGTGCAGCGTGGCAGGCTCCTGGCCGTCGACACGCCGGCCGCCGTGGCGCGACGGCTCGACCGTCCGCTCATCGCCGTCGTGGCGCCAGACCGCTATCGCACGCTGAAGCTGCTGCGCGCGATGCCCAACACGCAGTCGGTATATCCGTTCGGTGAGACGCTGCACTACACAGACGCACGTGCCGACGCGCGCCCCGAGGACGTGGCGCGAGAGCTCGTCGCACATCTCGCGGCCGTTGGGGTGACTGATGCCACCGTACACCACATCACGCCGACGATCGAGGATGCGTTCATCGCGCTGATGGGCTCACCCGATGGCGATCAGGCGGCTGCGTGACGGCGCTCGCGATCGAAGTCCGTGACCTGACACGCGTGTTCGGCGCGTTCACGGCGGTGGATCACATCACCTTCGACGTCGCGCAGGGCGAGGTGTTCGGATTCCTCGGCGCGAACGGCGCGGGGAAGACGACGGCCATCCGGATGCTCACCGGGCTGCTCAAGCCGAGCGGAGGAAGCGCCATCGTCGCCGGCCACGACGTGGCGCGCGAGACCGAGGCGGTGAAGCGCCGCATCGGGTACATGAGCCAGCGGTTCGCACTGTACGACGATCTCACCGTTCGCGAGAACGCGCAGCTCTACGGCGGGCTATACGGCGTTCGTCCCGCGGAGATCGACGTGCGGATGCGGGCCATGCTCGAGCGCCTTGGACTTCAGCGCGAGGAGCGTTCGATCGTCGGCTCGCTCCCACTCGGCTGGAAGCAGAAGCTCGCCTTCGCCGCCGCCCTGCTGCACGAGCCGAGCGTGGTCTTTCTCG
>JBDTOD010000256.1:0-3656 GCA_039933415.1 bacterium | reverse complement strand
CCACCGTCCCACCGATCCACCGTCCCACCGATCCACCGTCCCACCGATCCACCGTTAACTTTCCCCCATGCCCCCCGCCGTCCTGCTCCTCTCGGGAGGACTCGACTCCACGACGATGCTCGCGCACGCCGTGCACGAGGGCTTCGACGTGCACGCGATGACATTCCGTTACGGGCAGCGGCACGCGACGGAGATCGAAGCCGCACGCCGCGTCGCACAACACTATGGCGTGACCGATCACGTCGTCGTCGACATCGACCTGCGCACGTTCGGCGGCTCGGCCCTCACCGCCGATATCGCTGTGCCGAAGGACCGCACCGACGAGGCGATCGGCGACGGGATCCCGATCACGTATGTGCCGGCCCGCAACACGATCTTTCTCTCCTTCTGTCTTGCCTGGTCCGAAGTGCTCGGCGCCTCTGACATCTTCATCGGCGTGAATGCCCTGGACTACTCGGGTTACCCCGACTGCCGCCCCGAGTACGTCGCCGCGTTTCAGCGCATGGCGAACCTGGCAACGCGCGGCGGTGTCGAAGGCACCACGCCGATTCGCATCCAGACGCCGCTCCTCCACCTCAGCAAGCGACGGATCATCGAGCTCGGGCAGTCCCTCGGCGTCGACTACTCGATCACCCTCAGCTGCTATGATCCGTCGCCCGACGGACTGGCGTGTGGACATTGCGATTCGTGTCTGCTTCGAAAGAAAGGGTTCGCCGAGGCGGGGGTGACCGACCCGGCGCCCTACTCCAGCACTGCCGGCTGAGGCACCATGACCTACACCGTCAAGGAGATCTTCTACACTCTCCAGGGCGAGGGGCGGAACACCGGGCGGGCGGCAGTGTTCTGCCGCTTCGCCGGCTGCAACCTGTGGACGGGGCGCGAGGCGGATCGCGAACACGCGGTCTGTCAGTTCTGTGACACCGATTTCGTCGGCATCGGTCCCGACGGCGGCCGCTTCGCCGACGCGCGCCTGCTCGCCGAGGCGGTGCTGGAGCGCTGGCCGGAACGACGCGACGGCCGCGCGGTGGGAGGACGGCCGCTCGTCGTCTGCACGGGCGGCGAGCCGCTTCTCCAGCTCGACGACGCGGCCATCGGTGCGCTTCACGAAGCCGGCTTCGAGATCGCCGTCGAGACCAACGGCACTCAGCTCGCCCCGAACGGGATTGACCACCTGTGCGTGAGCCCCAAGGCAGACGCTCCGCTCGTGCTCACCGAGGGCCAGGAGCTCAAGCTCGTCTATCCGCAGGCGCAACGCTCCGCCCAGCCGGAGCGCTTCATACAACTGCGGTTCGACGCCTTCTTTCTGCAGCCAATGGAGGAGGCTGACCCAGTGGCCAGTCGATCGAACGTTCAGGCCGCCCTTGCCTACTGCCTCGAGCATCCTCAGTGGCGGCTCAGCCTGCAGACGCACAAGCTGCTCGACATTCGCTGATCGTTCGGCCAGCGTGCTCTTTCAAGCTGCTCGTGTGACGCGGCTTGCGCTCATCCGTCTGTGAGCAGACAAATCAGTTTCCGGACAACGGTTGCCCCCGTCCCGCTTTTGGCCTACCATCTCTGCGGGCGACGCCGTCCCTCGAATCGCCGGTGCACCGTTCCCCGGCCGCAACTCCTCGTCGTGATGCCGATCTCCCTCCCCAGCCGCTCGCTGCGTCATCTCGTGTGCCCGCTCGCCGGGTGCCTGCTGATCGCGTCCGTTGCCAGCGCGCAGTCCGCTCGGAGTGACAGCGTTCGCTCGATCGACGGGCGGAAGCCGTTCGCCCTGTGGAGCGAGTCGATCCATTCCGTCAGGGACTCCCTCGTCGCCGTGGCGCGTGCCCAGGTGGGGACAAAGTACGTTCATGGCGGTACGACGCCGAACGGCTTCGACTGCAGCGGGTTGGTGAAGTACGTCATGGCCGCATTGCACGTCGAGCTACCCCGCACCGCGGCGCAGCAGGCGCGCGTCGGCAGCGAGATCAAGCGGGACGACAGCTGGCTTCGTCCCGGTGACCTCCTCACGTTCGGCAAGGGAAAGTCCGGCGTCAGCCACATCGGGATCTACGTAGGTCAGGGCCGTTACGTACACGCGAGTAGCGTGGCCGGTCGCGTCATCGAGAGCGACCTTCACCGGCCTGCCTCTCCCCTGATCCGCGCCTGGCGCGGTGTTCGCCGCGTGGTATCGGGCGCCGAGATGGATTCGACCCGCCTCGGCGACGGCTGAGTCCTAGCGTCGGCTCGCTCGCAGCGCGCCCGTCTTTCCGACGCGCGCTGCCGAGCCCGGGAAGTCCAGCTGACCGAGTGAGTCGACGAGCGCCAGCGCGCGCCCGTCCGCGTCGGACTGCATGACGCCTGGAATGAGCTGCATCGTCGCCCGTAGCTCGGCGTCGCGCGCGCGACCGTTCACATCAAGTGTCGTGCAGAGCACCGCGCCGCGATTCATCGGCTCGCGCAGGCGAAATGGACCGTAGGTGAGCAGATTGCCCAGTGAGTAGGCGATCAGCGCACCGCGCTCCCGCCACTCCACCGCGCGCAGCACATGCGGTCCATGCCCGATGACGAGCGCCGCGCCGCCGCGCACCGCCGCATCAGCGAACGCCACCGGATTTCCTCGCTCTATCCCGAGGAAGCGTTCGGGCGCATCGAATGTACGCTGCGCGCCCTGCCCCTCGGCACCGAGATGCATCGTCACGATCACGGCGGCATATCGGTCCGCTGCCCGCTCGACGAGCCGCCGCACCGCCGCGGTATCGCGCGCATCGGGCGTCGAGTCGGACGTGTAGAAGCCAAGCACGCCGATGGTGTCTCCGCCCTTCGTCACGACCGCGGTCGCGATGCTGTCGGCGCCAGTGACCAACACGCCCGCGCGCGCCAGCGCGGCGATCGTGCTGGCGTGTCCCTCGGAGCCGGCATCGCGCGCATGATTGTTGGCGACGTTGCCGACGACCGCGCCGCCCGGATTGAGAGAGCGGATCGCCCGCGCGCTCGAGATCGGAGCCCGGAACGCGAAGCACTTGGTCGAGCGTGGTCCACATTTGCTGGGCGCGGGTCCGGCACCGATCGCCGACTCCACGTTGACGAGCACGAGCTCCGCTCCGGCGACGAGCGGCCGGAGCGGCGCAATGAGCGACGCCGGATCATCGTCGCGCCCGTAGTGCGCACGAAGCTTCGCGGCGGCGGGACGCGCCCACGCGAGATCGAGATTCGTCCCGAGCGTGACGTCACCCCCCGCGCACACACGCACCGGCGCGCGCAGCGCACGCACCGCGAGCGTGTCGATCCGCGCGCTCGGCCGTGCGCGCCGCACCGCGACTCGCGGGGCAGCCCTCGGCGGCGTCTTCGGCTCGACAGTCGGCTCCGTCCTCGCGGCACGCCGCGTTGAATCACGGTTCGCGCTCCGAGGTGACACGACGGTGGTGTCGCGACGCGCGGGCCGCTCCACCACCGGTGGACTGGACGGCGACGGCGGCTCCGGCGCGCGCGACGGAGTGCACGCCGCGAAGGCGAGGAGCGCGAGGGCGAACCTCGTGCGGAGAGCGCAGGGCATCACGATTGGGGTCAGAGTCCGGGGTCAGAGCCCGGGGTCAGAGCCCGGGGTCAGAGCCCGGGGTCAGAGCCCGGGGTCAGAGTCCGGGGTCAGAGTCCGGGGTCAGAGTCCGGGGTCAGAGTCCGGGGTCAGA
>JBDTOD010000255.1:0-3783 GCA_039933415.1 bacterium | reverse complement strand
ATGCCACCAGTTCCGTCGCGCGCCACGCGCTCGTCGCGTCGGCCGGATACAGCACTGTCATGTTCGGCTCAGCGCACATCATCGCCAGGTCTTCGAGACCCATCTGTGACGGGCCGTCCTGGCCGATCGAGACGCCGACGTGCGTGCCGGCCAATTTGATCCCCGTCCCGCCAATGCACGCCATTCGCACGATGTCGAATGCACGAGCGAAGAAGGCGCCGAACGTGGCCACGAACGGAATGCGACCGCGCGCGGCGAGCCCCAGCGCCATGCCCACCATGTTCTGCTCCGCGATGTACCCCTCGAAGAAGCGGTTCGGCGCAACCGCTTGGAAGTCTTCCGTGAACGTGGAGTTCTCGACGTCACCATCGATCGCGACCACGGCGGGCCAGTTGCGCCCGATCGCGGCGAGCGCTTCACCAAACGCTTTCCGCGGTGCGAACGGCGTTCCACCCACCACGTAGGGAGGCTTCGGAGCGTTCCCCCGCGCGCGATCATCGGGGAGCGTGACGCGCATGTCGGGTGGCCGCGGAGGCCACGGCCCGGTTTCTCCATGAAGCTCCGGCTCCAGCGACGCGACTGCATGCTTTGCGTCGTTCGGCGTGAGCGGCTTGCCATGCTCGCCCTCCTTCCCTTCCAGCCCGGGAAGTCCCTTCCCTTTCACGGTCCGAGCGAGCACGATGGTCGGGCGATCCTGCGTCTCGGCGGCTGCGTGATACGCTGCACGCAACGCGGTGATGTCGTGGCCATCGACGACGAGCGCCTGCCAGCCAAACGATTCCCACCGCGCCTTGTACACGTCCATGTCGTACTCGACCATCGTCGGTTGACTCTGGCCCAGCCGGTTGACATCGATCGTCGCACACAGGCTGCCCAGCCCATAGCGCGCGCCGAGTTGGGCTGCCTCCCAGACGGAGCCCTCGGCGCTCTCGCCGTCTCCCATCAGGACATAAGTTCTGCGATCGACACCGAGCAGTCGGGCGTCGAGCGCGAGCCCGATCGCTGCCGAGAGTCCCTGGCCCAGCGAGCCCGTAGCCACGTCGATGAACGGGATTCGCGGCGTGGGATGTCCTTCCAGATCGGAATCGAGACGCCGGAGCGTTAGCAGGTGCTGCCGGGGAAATGCGCCCGCTTCAGCCCAGGCGGCGTACAGGATCGGCGCCGCATGCCCCTTGGATAGCACAAAAACGTCGTTGTGCGGGTCCAGCGGATGCCCCGCGTCGTAGCGCATGATGTCGAAAAACAGCACCGCCATGATCTCGGCGGCCGACGTGCAGCTGGTCGGATGCCCACTCGCCGCGGCCGTCGTCGATTCCACCGAATCGATACGGAGCTGTGTGGCGATCGCGTGCAGCAGTGCGGTGGAACGCGGGCGCGCGACAGCACTGCCGGCGCCCAGAGTACTAGCGGTGCTCATGACATCCCCCCGGATTCACATGACGCAGGCAGCATGCGGCATGATGCGTGCCTCGCGTAATCATCGGGCGCGACGCGAGCAGCGCGGCCGATCGCGTTTGGGCCGCCGCGCTAGAATCGTTCACCCTGCGCCTCTCGAGCCTGGCTGCCAACGCCTCGGATCCGCGACCACATCGTGAAGAAGAAGAGCGCCAGCGCGGCGATCTGCAGAACCCCGCTCGCGACGATCGCCACGCGAAGCCACAATCCCGCGAACACCTGTCGCACGAGCTCCCCCGCAATGCGCGCCGCCGTGCCCGTTGCCAGCATCCAGTATGCCGCCTCTGCAAGAGCGGGCCGGTACCGTTGATCACTCTTCTCTGGCCGTGGGAAGAGCCAGAGCGCCACGCCCAGGATCATCATCATCACGAAGCCGACGAAAATCGCATGCGTGTGCGCACTGATCTCGTACGGTGTTGCGTATCGCTGCCACAGCTCGCGCCGCGCGATCATCCATCCGCCGATCAGGAGACCGATGAAGAGAAAGGCGATCGCCGTCTTGATGTATTTGCGAACGAGGGAGTGCATGGCTTAGCCCCCGCGCACTAATCGCACCGCCGCGGCAACGAGGAGCACACCGAGGATCGCGTTGGCGCGCGCAAGCAACGCCGCCCGTTGCCGAAACGCGAGTGCCGCCGGCGACCCGGGTGTCATGCTGCCTGCGCGCGGTCCGAGTATGAAGTCGTGGATCGCACTGATGGCGACCATGAGCGCGACGATCGACAGCTTCACCGCGAGCGTTTGGCCGACGCTCGTGCTCCAGAACTGGCGAGAATCCCACACCCCATGCCAGTGCAGCCACCCGCGGTAGTACAGGTTGACGGCTCCGCTGACGACGAGCGCGCCAATCGTCCACCAGGCCATACGACGAAAGCGGAGTCCGAGCTGGTGGAAGACACGCTGCCGGAGTGCGGGCGGCTCGATCGCGCGGAACACCGGCGCTCCAATGAGGCCGACGAAGAACATCCCCCCGAGCCAGAGCATCGCCGCGAGGACATGTACAGTGACGCTGATATAGTAGAGCGTTGGCATCCTCCCCTACCTCGTCAGATCCGCTGCCTGGGGCGGTGGCATTCGTGTCGCGGCGACTCACGACCACTCGCCCAGCAACCTATCGATCCGAGCAGGCGCCGTCGCTGGTATGTCTGTCGAGGCACATGGTACGGGTGCATCATCGACGCGTCACCGGCCGGCAGCTAGCATGCCATCGGGCCTGGCGGTCCTCGTCGTCGCCGCCCCGCACGATGTCCGACGAGTAGCGCGTCGCGGTGGACACCACTTCACGCCTCACCGGGAACTGACCCATCAACAAATCGAGGAAACCAACGTGCCAACCAAGCAAGCGCCATCGTTCAAGACGATTCCCGCCGGCACCTCCGTAACCTGGCACTATCGTAGCGCCATTGGCCATGGGACCGTTACCGGCATCCACAAGCGCGGCACTACGGCAGCGAACACGATGTATTCGATCAGGGAACATGACCATCACCCTGGCGAAGCGGACGTCGTATTCCATTCTGGCAAAGCACTGACTCGCACGGCGAAGAAATAAGCAGGTCATTCGCCGAATGCAGGGACAAGCAGTTGATGGGGGCGCTCGATGGGCGCACTCCTCCGACTCGTTGCGAAGGATCAAGGATCCCACGGAGTCGGTGCTGTATTCGTTCACGATCAAGGTCAGGAGGCCTTCAATGAAACTCAGGCGTAGAGTACTCGCCGTCGTCGGCGTTTCCGCCGTGGCTCTGGTGTCGTCGGCCTGCAACAAATCCGGCAGCGATAAGTCCGCCGCCAGCGACGGCCAGAACGCGGCCGCCGCCAGTGACAGCCAGCACGCGGCTGTCGCCAGCGCGGCGGCAACGAAGGCCGTCGCCACGACCTACGGTTCCGATACGACCAATTGGTTCGGTGGTCCGATCTACAACGGCGACCCGGCGCTCGGGGCCACGGCCGCGCTGGTCAAGGCCGGCGGCGGGGCGGAGAATTTCAGCTTTGCCAAGGCCCTGGTGTCGATGCTCGGCGAAAAAACAGTCAACGCCGAAGTCGCCAAGCTGACCCAACAGTACGGTAAAGCAAACGTCGATAATTTTGTCGACGGTATGACGTTCGCCGTCACGGATGGGCTGAAGCGGGCCACCGAGAAGGGCGTGAAGTTGCCGGAGCCTCCGGCCGCTCTGCACGGCGCTGCGCTTGCCAAGGCGCTGGTCCAGGCTGGCACGGCACCGAACGGCACCTTCTGGTCCGGCTATCTGTTCGACAAGGCGCTGTCACATCCTATCCATGTCGCCGTCATGGCCGACATCGACGCCAAGTTCGACCACGGCGCCGACG
>JBDTOD010000254.1:0-3791 GCA_039933415.1 bacterium | reverse complement strand
CGCACGATCATCGCACGATCATCGCACGATCACGCTTGCGTACGCTTCCGCCCGGTGCGACGTCGACACGAGCAAACCGTGCGCGAGATACAGCCCCTTCGCCGGCGGCGTCCACTTCTCGGTGAAGGTGAGCGCGCCGTTCGCCGGCACGGTGCGCGTCTCGATCGCCTGCGTGAACGCGCGCCCCGCCGACCAGCGCCACACGTCCTTGCCCGTCAGCGAATCCGTCACGACGAAGTCGTACTTCTGTCCCGACGGAAACGTCACGTCGATCGGCTGCGCGTTCGGGTTCTTCACGGTGAGCGTGAGCGACACGTCCGATGTCGACGTGCTGGCGACGATGGTGCTGAGTTGCGCCGGCAGCTGGTTCGACGGACGCACGACCACGGGTGGCGTCGGCACCGTCGGCTTCCCCGAGCACAGGCTGTCGCAGCTCGCGAACGCGAACAGCGTGTGCGCGCCCGGCACGCTCTGCGCCGCCATCGTGATGGTGTGCGTGCCCGTCGCCGAGTTCTTCGCCACGAGGAAGGGCGAGGGCTCGAGCCTGCCGTCGAACGCGATCGTCGCATCCGTGAGCGTGCACACGCCGACGTTCGGCCGCAAGAAACCGATGGGCACCGAATCCTTGCTCGTCGGCGTCGGCGACGGACACAGCGCCTTCGTGTTCGACTCGGAGAACTTCTGCGTGCCGCTCGTGCCGAAGTAGGTGCCGCCCATCCCGTCCATGTAGATGAGCGACGCCATGGGTACGTAGCTCGCCAGCAGCGACGGATAGAGCACCGCGGCGATAGGCTCCGCGTCGTTCGACGACGTGAGCTGGACGACGCGCTTCGGATTGTCCTTCTCCCACGCGATCACGCTGCGATGCGTCATCGAGATCGGGGGACAGGGCGCGCGCACGCAGTACACGTTCTGCGAGAGCTCCGTGACGACGACTGTCGCGACGAACGCCGTCGGCGTGCCGTCGATCGCCAGCGTGATCGGCGCGACTCGGCCGCCCGCGCGCACGGCGCCGGCGATCGCGGCGTATGCGCTCCCGACGTCGGCGTCGCCGCCGCTGCGGCTGACCGAGTCGGCGAGATGCGTGAAGGCATCGACCGCGCGCGCCGCGTCGGTCTCTGCGTTGAGCGTCGGCGCGGTCGTGTCGTTGGAGCACGCGCTCGTGACGAGCAGCGCGGTGGTGCAGAGGAGGAAGCGTCTCATCATCGTCATTCCCGGATGTGCTGAAGATACGAACGCCGCCCGGAGTACCCGAGCGGCGTGGGACCCTTCATCCGTCGAACCCGCGTGGCGCCGCTGCGGTCACTAGGCGCACGGCGAGCTCAGGGCATGTCAAACGCGACGCGCTCCTGCACGGGGAAGTTGACGCTGCGCAGCGTCGCCACCGCGACGTAGCTGCCGCGCGGCAACGTCTTCGCCGCGTGCTCGGCGATGTGCATCGTCTCGCCGCCGCCGAGCGACGCGTTCTGGACCGACTGCGTGAACATGCGATCCGCCGCCCAGCGATACACCTCGCGCCCCGTGCTGTTGTCGATCACCGCGAAATCGTACCGCTGACCGTTGGGGAACTCGAGCTCCACGTTCTTCTTGCCGTCGTTCGTGACGTCAAGCGCGAAGCGGATCGCATTCTGCTCAGCGGTGACGGCGAAGCGGCCTGTGACTTTTGTCACGTTCTGTAGTGGCTGCCTTTTCGAGACGTGATGTGCCGGACTCGGCTCCGCCGTCGCGATGTTCGTCGTGACGAGCGACGCCTCGGAATGCGAACGCGGACCGCACGCGAACGCGACGGCACCGATGCAAAGGAGCGGGATGAGGATGTTGCGGGCGTTCATTCGTGAGACCGATGGGGGCTTCGGTAGACGGTGGAAAGCGGCACGCGCTCACACATCCGACCGGAGGCGAAGTTATCAACACCCGGACGAACATGCAACAGCAATAGTCACAGGGAAGTTGTGATGCGAGATACACTTGCGGGCGTACACAAATCTTCGGCTCATGTTCGGTTTGCGTCTCTGAATCGCTTGCGAAAAATTTCACAAGCACTAGATTCCGCCCCGGATGAACGGATCGCCTGGTGACCGGCCGGCCGGTGCGCCTCCCGGCAAGCGGCAGCAAGAGGAAGGGCTGTCGGGCTCCGAGTTCGCCGGTGTCGGGCTCCAGTTCGCCGCCTCGATCCTCGTGTTCGTGTACCTGGGTCAGTGGCTGGACCGAAAGCTGGGCACGACGCCTTGGCTGCTCATCGTCGGGGTCTTTCTCGGTGCCGGGGCGAGCTTCTACAGCATGTATCGGAAGCTGATGACGGCACAGGCCCGCGACGACGCCGCACGCAAGGCTCGCCGCGAGGGGTCGAGATGAGCGGGCAACGGATGGGAAGAGGGCTGGTGCTCTACGGGCTGGCTTGTGTCGTGGCGATTGGACTGGCGGCGGGGGTGTTTTCGGCCATCTACCCTGGGCCAGCCGCCAGGCAGGCGATCCTCACGAGCGCGATCGTCGCGTTGACGGTGCAGCTCGTGGCCTTTGCCATCGCCCGGCTGATGGCCGAGCGGGGCAATGTGATCGCTGGATGGGGTGTGGGGGCCATCATCTGCTTCACGGCTCTCATCGTGTATGGATTCGTGAGTCGGACGCTCGGGCTGCCGTCGAACGCGGCGCTCCTGAGCCTTGCGACCTTCTTCTTCTTGACCGAACTGATCGAACCGCCGCTCCTTACCGTATGAAGACCGGTTCCCTCGTCCTCGCTCTGCTCCTCGCCGCCGCGCCGCTCGCCGCCCAGGGGACGGTCGAGCGCTCGCTCGATTCCGCTCCAGCGGCCGCGCACGCTGGCGGCGCCCACGAAGCCTGCGGCGCCTTCCTGCCGGGTGACATCATCACCCCGCACATCACCGACGCGCACTGCATCGAGCTGCCGGAGCACGGCTGGAAGCTCTGGAAGCCCGTCGAGCACGTGCTACCGCGCTGGGCGCCGATCCACATCGGCTCGCTCGAGCTGGACATGTCGCCGACGAAGCACGTCGTCATGCTCGTCGCCGCGGCGCTGCTCTGCTGCATTGTCCTGATCGGCGCGGCGCGCGCGCACGTGCGCGAGACCGACACGTCGGGACACCCGAAGGGATTCGCCGCGGGAATCGAGTCGATGGTGCTCTACATCAGGCAGGAAGTCGCGATCCCGAACCTCGGGCATCACGGAGAGGCGTACGCGCCATTCATCCTCAGCCTGTTCTTCTTCATCCTGTTCGCCAATCTGCTCGGGCTCATCCCGTACGGCTCGACGGTCACCGGCAACGTCTCCGTCACCGCGACGCTGGCGATCATCACCTTCCTGGTGGTGGAGCTGGCCGGGATTCGAGCGCAGGGGCTGGCCTATCTCAACACGATCTTCTACTGGAACAAGGATCTGCCGATGGCCGTGCGGATCCCGATGTTCTTCCTGATGACGCCGATCGAGTTCGCCGGCAAGCTGGCGAAGCCGTTCGCCCTGGCGATCCGTCTGTTCGCCAACATGACGGCGGGCCACATCGTCGTGCTCGCGTTGATCGGGCTGATCTTCGCGTTCAAGGCATACATGCTCTGGACGGCGCCCCTGCTGATGGCGGTGGGCATCATGATGCTCGAGCTATTCGTTGCATTTCTGCAGGCGTTCATCTTCGCGCTTTTGTCGAGCGTGTTCATCGGGCTCATTCGCGAAGGTGCACACTAGAGAGGCAGTGATCGGTGATCAGTGGTCAGTGATCGGTGACTACCTCGGTCAACCGCCGTGTCCCGAGGTCGGCCGTTCACCGTTCACCGTTCAC
>JBDTOD010000253.1:0-3832 GCA_039933415.1 bacterium | reverse complement strand
GCGGTACATCGGCCGGTCCGTCGCGCCGGTGAGCATCGAGCTCGTGACGAAGGCGCCCGGATCGCGCTCCTTCGCCGCACGCTCGATGGCGCGGAAGAAGTCCGTCGTCGTCGGGCTCTCGAACGGCGTCTTCGGGACGATGAGCGGTGAGAAGTGCACCGCCGTGTCGGCGACAACCGCCTTCAGCGTGGCGAGGACCGAGTCCGGATCCGCATCGGGCAGCAGGCGGATGTCCACTTCGGCCGAGGCTTCGGCGGGAATGACGTTCGTCTTGTTCGAGCCCGTGAGCCCGGTGAGCGAGATCGTGTTGCGGAGGATGGCGTTCCAATACAGGTCGGAGAGGATCCACTCGCGGGCGCGCGGGGTCTCCAGTCCCTTCGCGACGTCCTGCAGCCACTCGCGCCGTTCGCCCGTGTACATCCGGGACATGTCGCGGAAGTAGCGGTTCACGCCCGGTGTCACGTGCAGCGGCGTCTCGAACTTCGCCAGACGGTCGAGCGCCGCGACGAGCTTCGGCACCGGGTTGTCCCTCGTGGGACGCGAGCCGTGCGACGGCGTGCCCTTCACGGTGAGCTTCTGCCAGAAGGTGCGCTTCTCCGAGACGCCGATACCGTAGTAGCGCAGCGTGTCGTTGCGCACGGAGTTGCTCCCGCCCTCGGTGAACAGAAACTCCACGTCCTTCAGTAGATCGGCGTGGCGGTCGGCGAAGGTAATCGCGCCGGTGCTCCCCCACTCCTCGTCGGCGTTGGCGATGACGACGAGGTCGCGCGTGAGCGGCACGCCGCTCCGTTTGAGCGCCACGAGCGCCATGAGCTGGGCGATGCCCTCGCCCTTCATGTCGAGCGCGCCGCGACCATAGATGAAGCCGTCGCGCAACTCACCCGAGAACGGGGGCACCGTCCAGGTCTCCGCGTTCGCCGGCACGACGTCCATGTGGTGGACCAGCGCGATGGCCTTCTTCGCGCCGCTCCCCTTCACTCGCGCGTACAGGTTCGCGCGACCGGGGCCGAGCGTGGCGGTATCGAGGATCTGCGCCTCGATTCCCTCCTTCGCGAGAAACAGCTGGATGAAGCGCGCCGACGCGAGCTCGTTGCCGGGCGGGTTGGTGGTGTTGACCCGCAGATACTCCTGCAGGAGCGCCGTGCCCTCGCGCTCGATCGCCGGCCAATCCACGGGACGTCGCGGTGCGGGAGCCGCAGTCTGCGCGGTGAGCGCGGTCGGTAGCGCGAGCAGCGGGAGGGCGAGACGAAGGGCGAGGCGCATGTTGGGACAGATTCGGGAATTGCGGTCGGGGTCAGAGTCGAACTTCGACTCTGACCCCTTGCCACGTTGCGGCGAAGCGGGCTCGGGCCGAACAAGCTACGCGCTCCGTCGCCGGCAGGCGACAGGAAACCTTCGGCCCCGAGCGGCGTACGGGACGGCATACTCCCTTCCACCCAGGGTCGTCCGGCATGCTCGCTCACTTGGTCGCTGCGCTCCTTCAGACCGCCGCTCCCGCGCAAGTTCCCGCTGCGCCGCTTCCACCGGATCGCGACTCGAGCAAGGCGATGCACCGCACGCCGAGAGCACCGAAGCGCCTCGCGGTGACGCCGGAGCATCTCGCCTCGGCGTTTCGCGACCCCGCGGCGAAGGCCATCCTGCTCCTCGCGCGCGAGGCGCGCATGCGCCAGGACTCCGCGCTCACCGCCTATGACGCCACCACGTACCAGCGCATCTCGGCCGGCTTCGCGCTGACGAAGCTGGGCCGCGACCGGCTCGCCTTCCGCAGCGAGGGCTCGACCCGCGTGCGGTGGCGCCGGGGGATTGGCGCATACGTGGACGTGACCGGCTCGCGCACGGTCGTGCCGATCGCCGGCAAGTCGGCCAAGGTGGACATCGAAGGGAGCCTCTCGCCGATCCCCTACTACCCCGGCAGCGAGACGCTCTGGATCGGCGCGAGCGCTGCGCGGCAGGTGGTGGACGAGAACGAAGGCGTCGTCCATCCGCTCGCCGATGGGTCCGAGGCGTACTACACCTACGAGAGCGGCGACTCGGCAACGTTTCGATTGCCCGACGGACGAGCGATCCGGCTTCGTGAGCTGAAGATCCGTCCGCGGACTCCCAGGTGGAACCTCGCCGTCGGGTCGCTCTGGTTCGACATGAGTGGCGGGCAGCTCGTGCGCGCCGCGTATCGCATGAGCGTGCCGATGGACATCCGCGCCGTGGCCGAAGAGGACGACTCGACCGCGTTCGAGGACGTGCCGACGGTGATGAAGCCGATGCTCTTTCCGATGAAGGCGGAGATCAGCGCGATCGGCGTGGAGTACGGCTTGTACCAGGGACGCTTCTGGCTGCCGCGGCTGCAGGTGGCGCAGGGCGGCGGGCAGATGGGGTTCGTGCGCGTGCCGTTCAAGCTGGAGCAGAAGTTCACCTACGAGAACGTGAACGCGGGCGCACCACTGAAGCCCATTCCCGCGTCCACGGATTCCACGCGCGAGCATTCCAGCGTGAGCGTGTCCGTGGGCGGTGATCCCGACGAAACGCGCGCACAGCGCGACTCGGCACGCGCGCGCCGTCGTGCGGCGCGCCTGCGGTGCGACGCCGACGGCAATCGCACGCGCGTGAGGAACCGGGACAGCACACAGAATCCCGTGCTCATCAGCATTCCGTGCGACTCGACGAAGCTCGCGAACTCGCCGGACCTTCCGCCCTCGATCTACGACTCCGGTGAGGAGACGGTGAACAGTGCGGAGATCGACCAGCTCGTGTCGCAGGCGCTGTCGATGGGCACTCAGGCCGGATACGCACCGCAACCGCCCATCCTCGCCGTGGCGCCGTTCCGCTACAACCGTGTCGAGGGACTGTCGTTCGGCGGGACGGCGGAGCAACAGCTTGGCGCGGGCTACTCGCTCCGCGCGCTCGGCCGAATCGGCGTGGCGGATCGCCAGCCGGTCGTCGAGCTGACGGGCGCGCGCAGCGACCTGCGTCGCACACTCGCGCTCACGGCCTACAATCGCCTCGTGTCGGCGAGCGACTGGGGAAACCCGCTGAGCACGGGAAGCTCCATCTCCGGCTTCCTCTTCGGACGCGACGACGGCTTCTACTATCGCGCCACCGGCGTCGAGCTGACGCGGACGCCCGATCAGCCCAGCGACTTCGATCTCTCGTGGTCGTTGTTCGCCGAGCAGGAGCGCGACGCGCGCCAGCGCACGACGTTCTCGCTCGCGCGCTCGGTGCGCGGGGTGCAGTTCGAGCCGAACATCACGACACGGCGCGCGCTGTACGCCGGCGCGCGGGCGCGCGTGACACGGAGCTTCGGAGAGGATCCGCAGGGCTTCCGCCTGTTCAACGATCTCCGGCTCGAAGCGGCGCACGGCGATACGGGCACCTACGGCCGTGCCGCGCTCGACGTGACGGCGTCGCATGGAATCTTCAGCGGTTCCGGCTCGCTCACGCTCGCCGCGGGGAGCTCGCTCGGCGTGCTGCCGCTCCAACGCAACTGGTTCCTCGGCGGCACGCAGACGGTGCGCGGCCTGCGGCCCGGCTCGGGCGTGGGCGACGCGTTCTGGCTCGCGCGTGCCGAGTACGGCCTGGGGCTGGGAGTGGTGAAGCCGGTGCTGTTCGGCGACATCGGTTGGGCGGGCGACCGGCGGATGTGGCGTGAGATCGGCGGGACGCCGCTGGCGGGTGTCGGTGCGGGATTCTCGCTGATGGATGGGCTGGTGCGGCTCGACGTGGCGCGAGGGCTGCAGCCGGTCGGGCAGAGAGGGTGGAGGGTGGACGCGTATCTCGATGGGCGGTTCTGATGGACCGCCACATCGAACGACGGGGTCAGAGCCCGGGGTCAGAGCCC
>JBDTOD010000252.1:0-3877 GCA_039933415.1 bacterium | reverse complement strand
AGCGCATTGACCAGCTCGGGCGCGAGGATGATCGAGGCCGCGCTCATCGGCATGACGAGCAGCGCTACGAGCGACAACGCACGCCGGTATGCCAGCCGCAGGCGCGTAGGCTCCTCCTGCACGCGCGACAGCGCAGGAAAGAGCACCTTCTCGAGCAGCGTCCCGATCGCCTGCGCCGGCACCAGCATGAGCTCGTACGCGCGTCCGTAGACACCGAGGGCCGTAGCGCCCAGGACGCGCGCCACGACGACGTTGTCTCCTTGCGCGACCGCGTAGGTGCTGAGCGCAGTGGCTGTGTAGCCGGAGCCGAAGTGGAGCAGGTTTCTCAGAGGGCCGAGATGCATGCGTAGACGCCGCGCCTCCGGCACGGCGTGCAACAGGATGACGGTCTTCACCGCCGACTTCGCGATCTCGGCGCCGACGAGCGCCCACGCGCCGGCGCCCGCGAAGCCGAGGCCGACTCCCACAAGCCCGTAGCCGATCGCATACGATATCAGCTCCGCTCGGGCGAGCTCGCCGAAGCGGAGCTCGCGCTGCAGCATACACTCGGCGACCGACGCAAGCCCCGCGAGTGGGAAGACAACGGCGAGACCGCGAAGGATCGGAGCGAGCCCGGCGACGCGGAGCAGCGACTCGACGGCCGGCGCGACTGCCACGACGATGAGCGCGGTCGCGACTCCGAACAGCGCGGATGCGGCCGCCGCTGCCTCGACGTGCTCGGCATCTACAGAAGGTCGTTGAATAAGGGCAGGGCCCACGCCGAGGCTCGAAAAGATCAGCGACAGCCAGACGGCCACCCCGGCGGCGGCCACGACCCCGAACTCCGCGGGAGTGAGCAGCCGTCCGAGCGCGGCCAGCACCGCGATCTTCAGGATCGCGCGCGCACCGTTGCCAGCGGACATCCAGAGGACGCCGACGATAGTGCTTTGCCTGAGAGTCGATTCCGCTCTGATGGGCGCGCGCAAGGAATTGAGGGAAGTATACTGCGACAGGAACGGCGATCCCCGTCGAGCAGGAAGCGCACCAGCGCCGGCCTCGGCGCGAATCGCGGCGCGCGGGACGCGGGTTCGCCGCGCCGACCACTGCGGCACCCAATTTGAATAGCTACGCAGTCATCGTCGAGTCGGGCCAACCCTGTATCTGTTGACCCGTGCGATCGACCGTGCCCGGTGCGGGCGCAGCGCGGTGGACCGGCATCCGAGCCGACAGGAGTGTGGATGGAACGGGTGTTGGTCACGGGAGGTACGGGTTTCACGGGATCGCATCTGGTGCGAACCCTCGTCGAGGCGGGTGACGACGTCCGTGTGCTCGCGCGGAGCGCCGCGCGCGCTCGGGAGCGGCTTCCCGCCGGCGTGGACGTGATCGAGGGCGACGTGTCTGACCGGCGCGCGGTCGGCGAGGCAGTTGGCGGTCGCGACGTGGTGTTTCACCTCGCGGCGGCCTTTCGGGAGCCGGGAATCGCCGATCGGCGCTATCGCGAAGTCCATGTGCACGGCACTCGGAACCTCCTCGAGGCGTCTCGCGCGGAGGGGGTACGTCGCTTCGTGCACGTGAGCACAGCGGGCGTGCATGGGCACATCGAGCACCCGCCGGCCGACGAGACCGCCCCGCATACGCCGGGTGACGTGTACCAGGCGACCAAGAGCGAAGCCGAGCGGCTCGCGACCGCCTTCCAGCTCGAGCACAACTTCCCGCTCACGGTGATCCGGCCGGCCGGAATCTACGGGCCGGGCGACATGCGGCTCCTCAAGCTGTTCCGCCCGATCGCCAGGCGGCGCTTCGTCATGCTCGGTGACGGGCGCACGCTCTTCCACATGGTGCACGTGCGCGATCTGATCGACGGGATGCGGCTCGCCGCGTCGCACCCCGATGCGGTCGGCGAATCGTTCATCATAGCTGGCGAGGAGTACTGCTCCCTCGACGAGCTCACCAGCCGCATCGCGCGTGTGTGGGGCGTCCCGGCGCCGCGACTCCACCTGCCGGTGTGGCCATTCTACCTCGCAGGCGCGCTGTGCGAGGCGGTGTGTGTGCCGCTGCACATCGATCCGCCGATCTTCCGGCGACGCGTCGCCTTCTTCACCAAGAGTCGCGCCTTTCGCATCGACAAGGCGGCACGGATGATAGGCTATCGCCCACGCGTGGTGCTCGACGATGGGTTGCGGGAGACGGCAGAATGGTACCGCGCGCATGGGTACGCGTGAGCCATCCTTCCAGCGACCGAACGGTCCATGCAGCCCGCACGCCTGTGCGCGTGCTGATCGCGTGCGACCACATCGACTATGACGGCGCCCTGCACGGGGGCGGCCGGCAACTCATTGAGCTGGCGCGCGCGCTCGACCGACGGCTCGTGGAGCCGACGGTATGCGTGCTTCGCGGGGCCAGCACACTCGGCGCCCAGCTGCAAGCCGAAGGGCTGCCCTTCCGCTTCTTCGGCGACGCCCGGTTCAGTCCGGTCTCGCTCGTCCGCCTCCTCCGGATCATCCGACGCGATCGGATCGAGGTGGTCCACCTCACCGACTTCGGCGCGTGCACGCTCGGCCGAATCGCCGCCCGTATGGCGGGCATCCCATCCATCGTGCAGGTGATCTCGCACCACAGCCCGGGTCAGCCACGAGGGTTTCCACGCTCTGTGGAGCTGGCGTATCGCGCCCTCGCACCGCACACCAGCCGCGTGCTCGCGATCAGCGACAGCGTGCGCGACTTTGCCGTGAAGCGCATGGGGTTCGCTCCCGGATCAGTTGAGGTGCTCACATACCCGCTGCCTCGGCACTCCTTCGCGCCGGCCACCGCGGACGCGATCGCGGCGCGTCGGGCGACACACGGGATCGCGGTTGGCGATCCCGTGATCGGAGCGGTGACCCGCTTCTATCCCGCCAAGGGGATCGAGCACCTCGTCGACGCGTTCGCGGTCGTCCGCCGCGCGCACCCTCGTGCGTGGCTGGTGCTCGTGGGACAGGGCCCGGAGGAAGCGGCGCTCCGCGCGCGCGCCGAGGAGCTCGCGATCGCCGATCGCGTGGTGTTCGCCGGATTCCAACGTGACGCGCAGGAGTACGTCGGTGGCTTCGACGTCGCCGCCGTTCCCTCGCTCGAGGAGGGGTTCGGGCTCGTGGCGCTCGAGGCGCTCGCGCTCGGCGTGCCAGTCGTGGCGTCCCGTGTCGGCGGTCTTCCCGACATCGTCGTCGATGGGCTCACGGGTATCCTCGTGGAACCCGCGCGCCCCGATGTGCTCGCCGGCGCCCTCATGCGCCTGCTCGGTGATCCGGCGCTCCGGCACGAGATGGGCGCGGCAGCGAAGCTCGACGTGGAGCGTTTTTCGCTCGACGCGTATGCGGGCAGGCTCTCGGAAATTTATGGAGAGCTCGCTGCGGAATCCAGGCACGCACCGCAGGCGGCAGCTCGTAGCACGCATGCCTCCTCGTCCACTGCAGAGCACACGTCGCGGACTCCCACTCCCGCATCGATCTCTCGCACCCCGTCTGCCGATCCGTGACCTCCATTCCTTCGAGGCCCATTATTTCGTCTCCACGCCGCGTCGCCATCGTCGGCGCCGGTCTCATCTCGAACATCCACGTCACCGGGGTCAGACGCGCCGGCGCCGAGGTCGTCGCCATAGTGGATGCGGACGAGCGCCGCGCTCGAGAGAAGGCTGTACAGCTCGGCGTCCCGGCCTGGTTCACGACTCAGCGCGCGATGCTGGACGCGATGGGCCCAAACGCCGTGCACGTGCTCACCCCGCCGGCGACTCACGCCGCGCTCTGCGTCGAGGCGATGGAATCCGGCGCGCACGTGTACGTGGAGAAGCCGTTGGCGGAGTCGGTGGAGGATTGCGACCGTATGATCGCTGCCGCCAAGCGCACGAGCCGGGAGCTGTGCGTGG
>JBDTOD010000251.1:0-3903 GCA_039933415.1 bacterium | reverse complement strand
GACCTCAAGTTCATCACGCGCTACGACATCTTCCCCGTCATCGGCGGCGAGTTCACGCTCAAGGGCGCGATCGAGAAGCTGTATGAGAGCGCGATGGAGACTCAGGTCGCCGACCTGATGAGCGTGATCGACGACATGGAAGGGGATGTCGAAGTCGTCGAGGAGAAGGAAGAGGACGTCTCCGCCGCGGCGCTCGCCGCGCAGATGGAGGACGCCCCGGTCGTCAAGCTGATCAACGCGATCCTCACCGATGCGGTGAAGCGCGGCGCGTCCGATATCCACTTCGAGTGCTTCGAGCACGACATCCGCGTCCGCTACCGCATCGACGGTGCGTTGATCGAGGTGATGAAGCCACCGATGAAGCTCAAGGCGGCGCTCATCTCGCGCTTCAAGATCATGTCGCAGCTCAACATCGCCGAGCGTCGCGTGCCGCAGGACGGCCGCATCAAGCTCAAGATGGGCAAGAAGGTCATCGACTATCGCGTCTCCACCCTTCCCACGCTGTTCGGCGAGAAGATCGTGCTCCGAATCCTCGACAAGGGGAACCTGACCCTCGACCTGGAAAAATTCGGGATCGAGCCGAAGGCGGAGAAGGACCTCATGGAGGCGGTGTCCAACCCGTACGGAATGGTGCTCGTCACCGGCCCGACTGGCTCGGGCAAGACGACGACGCTCTACTCCGCGCTCTCCAAGGTCAACAACATCGACGTCAACATCATGACGGCCGAGGATCCCGTGGAGTACAACCTCTACGGGGTCAACCAGGTGCTCGTGCGCACCGAGATCGGCATGACGTTCGCCGCCGCGCTGAAAGCGTTCCTGCGGCAGGACCCGAACATCATCATGGTCGGTGAGATCCGGGATCTGGAAACGGGCGGCATCGCCATCAAGGCCGCGCTCACCGGCCACATGGTGCTCAGCACCCTCCACACCAATTCGGCGCCTGAGACCGTGACGCGTCTCATGGACATGGGTCTCGAGCCGTTCAACGTCGCGTCGGCGCTCAACCTCGTGCTCGCGCAGCGACTGCTCCGGCGCATCTGCGGCAACTGCAAAACCCAGTACACGCCGAGCGTGCTGGAGCTCGACGCGGCCAAGGTGAAGCCGACGACGACGCTGCGCGACCTGCGCTTCACGGCCGAGACGATCGAGTACGCCAAGGAACGCGCGACCAAGGAAGCGAAGCCGCTGCTCCAGAACTGCACGCTCGACACGACCGTCTCGGAGCTTCCCTACTTCAAGGGCAAGGGCTGCGATCAGTGCGGCGGCAGCGGCATGAAGGGGCGCCAGGGCGTGTACGAAGTCATGCCGATGTCGCCCAATCTGCGGAAGCTCATCCTCATGAACGTCGGCGCCGCCGAGATCAAGGATGCCGCGGTGGACGAAGGGATGCTGACGCTCCGCATGGACGGCTGGATGAAGGTCATGAAGGGGATCACGACGCTCGAGCAGGTCATTCGCGAGACGACGGCGTGATCCACCGCACGAGCGGACCCGGACTGTTCCCCCAGGGGCCGTCGCTCGTCAATCCAGACCGGGCACGGTCGTGCCCGGCAGCGCTCCGCCGGCGCGCCGCGTCCGTCCCCCATGCGGCCGTTTCACAGATGCCCCGACTATGACCGCTCCCGTTCAGGCCCCAAGTGGCGTCAATCTGCGTGTTCTGCTCGAGGAGATGATCGAGCGGGATGCCTCGGATCTGCACGTGACCGCAGGCGAGCGCCCCAAGCTCCGCGTCGACGGCGAGATCACCAACTCGAACCTCGAGTTCGTGATGTCGCCGAAGGACACGATGCAGCTCGCCTACTCCGTCCTCACCGAGAACCAGAAGAAGCGGTTCGAGATGGAGGACGAGCTCGACTTCTCGTTCGGCATCCAGAACCTCGCGCGATTCCGCGGCAACTGCTTCAAGCAGCGCGGCTGCGTCTCGATGGTCATCCGGCAGATCCCGTTCTCGATCAAGACCTTTGAAGACTTGGGCTTGCCTCAAGTCATTCAAAAAATGGCCGAAAGACCCCGCGGCCTCGTGCTCGTCACCGGCCCGACCGGCTCGGGCAAGTCCACGACGCTCGCCGCGATGATCGACAAGATCAACAAGGATCGGCGCGGACACATCATCACCGTGGAAGACCCGATCGAGTTCATTCATCGTCATCAGGGCTGCATCGTCAATCAGCGCGAGGTCGGGACCGACACCAAGAGCTTCCAGGCCTCGCTCAAGTACGCGCTCCGGCAGGACCCCGACGTCATCCTCATCGGCGAGATGCGCGACCTGGATACGATCCAGGCGGCGCTGACGATCTCCGAGACGGGTCACCTGGCGTTCGCGACGCTGCACACCAACAGCGCGGCCGAGGCGATCAATCGCATCATCGACGTCTTCCCCAGCCATCAGCAGAGCCAGGTGCGAGCGCAGCTCGCGTTCGTGCTCGAGGGGATCGTCACCCAGACCCTGCTGCCGAGGGCCAAGGGCCGCGGCCGCGCGATGGCCGCCGAGATCCTCGTCGTGACTCCCGCCGTGCGCGCGCTCATCCGCGACGACAAGGTCCATCAGATCTACAGCACGATGCAGAGCGGCAAGAAGTTCGGCATGCAGACGATGAACGACGCGCTGTATGCCCTGTACATGAATCGAGAGGTCGCGATGGACGATTGCCTGCGCGCCTCGCACGACCCCAACGAGTTCCTGCGCATGATCGGGCAGTCGCCCGACGATGACGCGAAGAAGCCGGGCATGAATGGTGGCGCGACGGCGCGTCGGTAATACGAGAGCGTGATCACGCAGGCCTGCCGGACCTCCCCCTGTCCGCCAGCTAAGTAAAGGAGCACACGGATGCCAGCATTTACCTACACGGCGCGCGCCCTCAACGGCGATCTCCGCACCGCGACGATCGACGCGCCGAACCGCGACGAGGTCGTCGCGCAGCTCAGGCGCCAGCGGCTGAACGTCGTCAAGATCGACGAAGCAGCCGAAGCGAAGAAGAAGAAGCGCGCCGGCAAGATCTCGATGCGCGACGTCGTGATCTTCACGCGACAGTTCTCGACGATGATCAACGCCGGTCTGCCGCTCGTGCAGGCGCTCGACATCCTGGCGAAGCAGAGCGAGAACCCGGCGCTCAAGGACGTGACGCGCGCGGTGGTGTACGACGTCGAGTCGGGCCACACCGTCGCCGACGCGCTCCGCAAGCATCCGAAGGCGTTCACCGACCTCTACGTCAACATGGTCGCCGCCGGCGAGGCGGGTGGTATCCTCGATACCATCCTGATGCGGCTCGCGACGTTCATGGAAAAGAACGACGCCCTCGTCCGGAAGGTGAAGGGCGCGATGATCTATCCGGCGGTGATCACGAGCGTCGCGGCCATCGCGATCATCGTGCTTCTGCTCTTCGTCATCCCGGTGTTCGAGAAGATGTTCGCCAGCGTGGGCATGGCGCTCCCGATGCCGACCCGCGTCGTGATCGGGATGTCCAAGTTCCTCACCGGCTACTGGTGGGCGGTGCTCGCTGTCATCTTCAGCGGAAGCTGGTCGCTCAAGAAGTACTACGCCACGAGCGACGGCAAGCTCGCGATCGATCGTCTGATGCTGAAGATGCCCGTGCTCGGCGACGTGCTGCGCAAGTCGGCCGTGTCGCGGTTCACGCGCACGCTCGGCACGCTGATCGGCTCAGGCGTGTCGATCCTCGACGGACTCGAGATCACGGCGAAGACGGCGGGCAACCGCGTCATCTCGGACGCGATCATGGAATCGCGGACGTCGATCGCTGGCGGTGAGACGATCTCGGCGCCGCTCGAGAAGTCGAAGGTGTTTCCGCCGATGGTGATCAGCATGATCGCGGTCGGCGAGCAGACGGGTGGTCTGGACGAGATGCTGTCGAAGATCGCCGACTTCTATGATGAAGAGGTCGA
>JBDTOD010000250.1:0-3908 GCA_039933415.1 bacterium | reverse complement strand
GCGCGAGCGAGACGGCCGCGTTGATCAGGCCGACGTGGGTGAACGCCTGCGGGAAGTTGCCCAGGGCCGCGCCGGTCGCCGGATCGATCTCCTCGGCGAAGAGCCCGACATCATTGGCATAACCGCAGAGACGCTCGAAGGTGGCGCGAGCCTCCTCCGGCGTCCCGCCCCCGAGCGCCAGGTACTCCGCGCCCCAGAAGCTGCAGATGCCGAACGCGCCCTCGCCGGGCGAGTCCGCCGTATGGTATCGGTAGAGGAGCGCGTTGCCGGCGCCCAGCGCCTTGTGCACGCGTGCGTACGTTCCGCGCATCCGATCCGACCCGGCGTCCTCGAAGCCATACCAAGGCAGCAGGAGCAGCGTGGCGTCCAGGCGGTCGCCGTCGAGCTGGGCGACGTAGCTATTCAGGGCCGGATTCCATGCGCGCGTCTCGATCTCGCGGCGAATTCGGTCTCGCTGCTCCCGCAACTTGCCGGCGGGCGCACCGGGCAGGTGACCCTTCGCGTGCAGCTGCAACAGCCGGTCGAGCGCCGTCCAGCACAGGAGTCGCGAATGGGTGTTGTGCGCCGCACCCGAGCGCGGCTCCCAGATCCCCTCGTCCGCCTCCTGCCAATGCCTGCACACGTAGTCGCCAAAGGCACACAGGGTTCGCTCCGTATCGCGGTCGAGCGCCCCACCTGCCCCCACGAAATGAGTGACGGCGTCGATCACCTCCCCGTAGACGTCGAGCTGGCGTTGTCCGACCGCCGCGTTGCCCACCCGCACCGGCGGCGAGTCCTGGTAACCGGTGAGACCCTCCAGGATGCGTTCGTCCTGGGGTGCGTTGCCATGCACGTCGTAGAGGATGCGCAGCTCCGGCTGCGTCAGCCGGGTGGCTTGCAGCAGCCAGTCCACGAAGGCGTGCGCCTCAGCCATGCAGCCCAGCGCGAAGAGCGCCCGCACGGTGAACGATGCGTCGCGCAGCCAGCAGAAGCGGTAGTCCCAGTTGAGATCCCCGCCGATCCGCTCGGGCAGCGACGTAGTGGGTGCGGCCACCACGGCACCCGACGGCGCGTAGACCAGAAGCTTGAGGGCGAGGGCGCTTCGGATGACCGATTCGCGGCAGGGGCCGTCGTACCGCACACCCGAGGCCCAGCCTCGCCACCAGGCCACGGAGCGGGCGATCGCTGCGCGGGACCACGCGCCGAGCGGCGGGAGCACCGCGGGCCAGTCGTCCGCGAACGTCAACGAGGCGTGCACGGCGTCGCCGGTGCAGAGACGCGCGCGACCTCGGATCTCGCCATCCGTGGCGATGTCTAGCGGCATGTCGCTCCGCAACGCGAGCAGATCGCCACCAATTTCCACCCGAACGCCGAGCAGACCGGCGTACCGAATGCGCCCGCGCCGGCGCCCGTAGTCGGGGCGAGGAGCGAAGCGCATCTCGAGCTCGACCTCACCCCGCACGCACTCGGCGACACGGAGGATCTCGTGGTCCGGCAGCAGCATGCAGCGCTTGTCCTCCTCGGAGGCGACCGGCATCAGATCGGTGACGACGAGTGACCCGGCGTCGGTGTCGAAGCGCGTCTCGAGGACGTTCGTGCCGTCGACATAGCGTCGCTCGACGCGGGACGGCGCCGTCGGCGCGAGACTCCAGCAGCCCGCGTCCTGGTCGAGGATCGCGCCCAAGATGGATGGGCTGTCGAACCGCGGCCAGCACAGCCAGTCGATTGACCCATCGCGGCCGACGAGCGCGACGGTACGGCCGTCGCCGATGGCTGCGTAGTCGTCGATCGCGCTCATCGCCCGGCCGCGGTCATAGCGTGTGCGATCCTCTCACCGATGCCTAAGTTCGCCTCTGCCGATTGGCCGCTCAACACGTTCTCGCCCTTTCATCATTCCAGAGCTGGATACCGCCGGTGAGGCCCGCATCGTTCGACACGATCTTCACATCCTCGGGCAGCTTGATCGAGAGTCGGCGGGCGTTGCCGCCGCCGATGTACAACGTGTCGAAGTTCAGCAGCGTGCGAAACGCCTCGATTGTCTTCTCGACCCTCGCATTCCACTTCTTCTCACCGGCCTTCTCCAGCGCGGCGTCGCCGATGTAGTGGTCGAGCATCTTCTTCTTCCTGAAGGGGTACTGGCCGAGCTCGAGGTGCGGCATCAGCTCGCCGTCGCGAAACAGCGCGGAGCCGAGTCCTGTACCCAGGGTGACCACGAGTTCCAAGCCGATGCCGCAGATCACGCCGTAGCCCTGAACCTCCGCATCGTTGAGCAGGCGCGCCGGCTTGTCACCGAGCCGAGCCCGCAGCGCGCCAGCGAGCGGAAACCGGTGCCATTGCTCCGTCCCGAGGTTCGGCGCTGTCAGCACGTAGCCGTCGCGGACGACGCCGGGAAAGCCGATCGAGATCCGATCGAATGGGGGCAACGGCTTGACCAGTGCGACGAGCGCATCGACGATCACGTCGGGCGGCGAAGGATCGGGCGTGTCGACGCGCACATGATTCGCCAACATGGACCCGTCGCGGTCCAACACCGTCGCTTTGAGCCCGGAACCCCCGATGTCGATTGCCAAAGTTGCGACGTGAACTCGACCGCCCGTCTCGGCTTTCCGCGCCGCATTTCCGGTGTTCCGACTCGTGCTCTTGTTCCGCGGGGTGGTCATACGACACTCACGCTAGCGGCTGTCGCGAGGTCCGCGCGCCGATCCTGAGCAACTCGCTAACCGCCCACGCCTGCAACGGACAGCCGCGCGGCGTGAGTTCATCCCTCGCACGTATGGCTTCGTGAGCGCGGGAGCATCGGACGTGTACGTATTCATGTCGTGTCTCGTTCCCGTCCGGCGCAAGCGGCGAGTGCCGATTCGTGGCGACGCACCGCTTACCGTGCCGTCACGAGCGCCTTCACCGACTCCGACAGCCTCCCCACCTTCGCTGCGTCACTCGAGCCGGCGCCGTCCGCATCGACCAGCATCGCCAGCGCCGAGAGCGCCGTCTGGCGCGCACTCCCCGACGCCTTCTCGGCGCTTGCCAGCGACGCGCGCACCGCGGCGATCCTGTCCGCCGAAAGTCCGTGCGACCGCTCGAGCTGGTCGACGTAGCTGCGAGACAGTGCGAAACTCGGCGGCCAGACGATCTTCCTTTGCCCCTGCGTGTTGAGATAGTCCCATCTCACACTCTTCGCCGCGTCGATCTCGTTCTGCGAGATGAACGCGCTCGGCGTCAGCTCCACGATGTCGAGTCCGCGCACGATCTCCGAACTCACCATCACGCCGTTGTACCAGTACACGGACCACGATCCAGCGAGGACGAGCTTCGTCGAGTCCACCGGACCACGATCGAAGAACGCGATCTCCTTCGGGTGCGCCGCGTCCGTCCAGTCAAAGAGCGAGATGCCGCCCTGGTACCATGCCTGGATCATCACGTCCCGGCCCGGGATCGGAACGAGGGAGCCGTTGTGCGCGACGCAGTTCTCGAACCTCGTTTGCGGCGCCGGCATCTTGTAGTAACTCTGAAAGTGCAGCTCGTTGCCGACGATCGTGAACAACGCATCCGCGCCCCATTCGTGCTTGTCGGTCACACGGCACTTCGGCTGGCTTCCTCCGCCCCATTCGTCGCTGAAGAGCACCTTCGTGCCATCGTTGTTGAACGTCGCCGAGTGCCAGTACGAGAAGTTCGAATCGGCAGCTGCAGCAAGACGCGTCGGATGCGCGGGATCGTGGATGTCGAGCAACAATCCGTAGCCTCCGCACGCGCCACCGGCCAAGCCGATCGCGGGATAGACGGTGATGTCGTGGCACTGCGTCGGACCGGTATTTCCCGGACCCAACGCCTGCTTCACCGCGCTGTCCACGATCGCCTGGATGGTCGCGCGAAGGGCGTCGCTGTCCGCGCGCGTCGGCGCGCCGACACCATTTCGCGCGGCGACGATTTTC
>JBDTOD010000249.1:0-3925 GCA_039933415.1 bacterium | reverse complement strand
CTCTGCCCCCGGGCTCTGACCCCGGGCTCTGACCCCGGGCTCTGACCCCGGGGGCATCCCCGCCTCCGGCGTCGTAGCTTTCACTCATGCTGATCGGGATCGCCGGCATGGTCGGATCGGGGAAGAGCACGTTGACGCGGGCGCTCGCCGCACGCTTCGGGTTGCAGCACGCGCTCGAGAGCGTCGACGAGCACAATCCGTGGCTGGAGCAGTTCTACGACGGCGGCGTCGCGGCGATGCGGGACACCGCGCTGAACCTGCAGCTGTTCTTTCTCGCCACGCGCTTCGAGAGCATGCGCCGCATGCGCGGTGCGGGCGGCAGCTGGATCCTCGATCGCACCTGGTACGAAGACGCGGAGATCTTCGCGCGTGGCCACTTCGACGAAGGGTTGATGACGGAGCTCGAGTGGGAGCTGTACCGGCGTCTGTACGCCGAGCTGCTCCATTCCCCGTCGGCCCGTCCCCCTCGGCTGCTCGTCTACCTGCACGCGCCACTGGAAACGATCGTCGCGCGCATTCACGCGCGCGGGCGACCAAAGGAGAAGGAGACACCCGACGAATACTGGGCCGCTCTTCACGCCCGCTACGACAGCTGGATCGCGCGCTTCCGCGCGTGTCCGGTGCTGAGCCTCGACGTGCGGGACTACGATCTCGTGTCCGATCCTGCGGCGATCGAAGTCGTGGCGGCGAGAGTGCGGACGAGGCTCGAGCCCGAGCTGCCGCAGACGGAGCTGTTTCCCGGGTCGCTGCGGCGGGAGGGAGTGGGGGTGTGACCGCGAGCCTCCTGCTATACGCAAGCACGTTCACGAGTCCCGACGTAGTGAGGCAGCAGATTCCAGCAGTACCTCGTGACGGGACGGGGAACGAGTACGAGCCACGGGGAACGGCGCGCTATTCCTTGCTGCCCGCGCTCGCCGCGCTCGGGCCGAGCATCATGGTCTGATTGGACCGGTGCCGTTGTCCGTGTTCTCGCGCGGCACCCAAGCCTCCGCCACGGGTATCAATTCCAGCGCACACCGCCCGGAGATCAGCATGCCCCGCCCCTCGCCGTTCACGCGTCGCGCCGCCGCGGCCATCGTGGTTCTGACACTGCTCGCCGCCTGCCGCGACCGAGCGGCGGATCGTGTCGAGTCGGCGCCGGATTCCGCGCTGGCGAGCGATCTCGCGATGGCGCAGCGACAGCTGCCACCGCAGACGGTGTTCAACGACGCGCCGATCGGCGGCAACACCAGCGCCACGCCCGCCGAAGCGATGCCCGATCCGCGACCAGCGCCACCGACGGCACGGGCGCCGCGGCCGGTGCCCAGCCCTCGGCGTGAGAGCCCACCCGCTTCAGTGGCACGCTCGCCGCGCCCCACCGCGCCGTCGCCAGAGCCTTCCGTCGAGCAGCCTGCGGCGACACCGGCGCCCGCCGCAGCGCCGGCCGCGGGGGTCATCGGCGTCGGAAGCCGAGTGGGAATGACGATGAATGGACGCGTGTGTGCGGGCACCGTGCTCGCCGGCGACAAGTTCACGGCCACCGTCTCAAGCGCCACCGTCGGCAGCAATGGCGCGGTCATCCCCGCCGGTGCGACTGTCGTCGTCGAGGTGACGTCGGTGGACCGCGCCGATCCGATCGAGATGAGCCAGATCCATTTCCACGTCCGTGCGATCGACGTGAACGGCAGCGCGTATCCGGTCGAAGGCGACGTCGCGACACTCGGCTCGATGGAGGCCGTACGCGTCGCGTCGGGGAATGATCGAACGAAGGTTGTCGGCGGCGCGGTCGCCGGCGCGGTGCTCGGTCGCATCTTCGGCAAGAGCACCAAGGCCACCGTGATCGGTGCTGCCGCTGGTGCCGCCGCCGGAAGCGCCGCGTCCAGGGCATCGAAGGGATCGGATGCGTGCCTCGCCGATGGCAGCGCGCTGCGCCTGACGCTCTCACGGGACCTCGTCGTGCGACGCGAGGGGCAGATCTGATCGAGAGTGGCCGCGTGAGAGGAGATCACATCTCGCCACAACCACCGCCGCCATTAACGTCTCCGATCCTGGGGCGTCTTCTTCTGTGAACGGCGCGAGGGCCCCGCGTCAATCATTCACGCGAGACCACCTGATCTGGAGGAGCACACCAATGTCCACCCTCAAGTCTCTCATGCTCGGCACCGCCTTCGCGCTCGGCGCGGCCGGTAGCCTGTCCGCGCAGCCCCCCCGAAAGGAAGTGCGTCAGGATCGGCGCGAGCTCAAGGGAGATCACCGCGAGGTCAGACAGGACCGCCACGAGATCGTCGGTGACAAGCGCGAGATTCGCGGCGACAAGCGGGAGATCGCCACGAACAAGGCGCAACACGATACCGCCGGCGTGCGAGCGGCCCGCCACGAGCTGCGAGGCGATGTGCACGACGCGAAGGGCGATCGTCGCGACCTGACCCGCGACCGTGTGGACGGGCGGAAGGACCTGCGCGATCTGCGCCGCGACCGTCGCGACCTGCCGCGGAACAACCCCTGATACTGGGCTGGGAACGAGTGACGACCCCGCGTCGGCGTGATGCCGACGCGGGGTCGTCCGTATTTTGGCCCTCCGACCTTACGCGGGCCCTGTCGTCGCGCATACTCTACACCCGATGCCGTCAGAGACGCCCGACGAGACCATGCCCCCCGCCCCGCCCGACCAGGCTGGGGAGGCGCAGGTCGTTGCCCCGCCGGAAGGAGACGCACCCCTCGAGACGAGTCAGCTCGGCTCCGGACAGCTGCGTGAGCAGTCGACGGCGGAGTCGCAGACGATCGCAGTGCTCAAGGTGTGTCCGCAATGCGGGAACGAGTACGAGACGGCGGCGCGCTTCTGTCCCACCGACGGCACGGCGCTACGCCCCAAGGGGTCTGATTCCCTCGTCGGCTGCGTGCTTGCGGATCGCTATCACATCCTCAAGCGCATCGGCGAGGGTGGGATGGGGCGGGTGTATCTCGGCGAGCACGTGAAGATGAATCGCCAGTGCGCCATCAAGGTGATGAGTCCCGCGCTGGTGAACGATGCGGAGTCGGCGTCGCGGTTCGCGCGCGAAGCATCGAACGCGGCGCGCATCATCCATCCGAACGTCGCCGCCGTGTTCGACTACGGCGAGAGCGACGGCCTCGTGTACCTCGTGATGGAGTACGTCGACGGCGAACCACTCTCGCGACTGCTCGCGCGCGAAGCGCCGTTCGCTCTGGAGCGCGCGGTCGATCTCGGACGCCAGATCGCCGATGCGCTCGGCGGCGCGCACGAGCTCGGGATCGTGCATCGCGATCTCAAGCCGGACAACATTCTCGTCGCGCGCGCCAGGAGCGGACGCGAAGTGGTGAAGGTCGTGGACTTCGGTATCGCGAAAGCGATGCAGGAAGGCGCGGGTGAGGCGCTCACGCGCACCGGACTCGTGATCGGCACGCCGGAGTTCATGAGCCCCGAGCAGCTGCTCGGCGACCCCGTCGACGCGCGCAGCGATCTGTATGCGCTCGGCTGCATCCTTCATCTGATGCTGACCGCGGCGCCCGCGTTCGAGGCGCCGACGCGCGAGCAGATGATCAAGCGCCGACTGTCCGAGGAGGCGCCGCACGCACAGTTGATCGATCCGGGGATCCCCGACTCGATCGACCGGATCATCGGACGTCTGCTCGCGCGAAGCCCAGGTGACCGCTACAGCTCCGCGGCCGAAGTGCGCGACGCGCTCGGCGGGACGCACACACGCCGACTCAGCAGCGACGGCACGGTGATGCCGCGCATGGAGACGCCCCGCAGCGCACCGACCCTCGTCTTCGGCGCGGTGGAGGCGACGACGGAGCCGACGCCGCAACGATCCGCGGAGCGCACCGCGGAGGTAGGACTGATCACGCAGCAGACAGTGAAGCCGCGACGCCGTGGCAAGTGGCTCGTCGCGCTGGTGCTCATCGCCGGAGCGGTTGGCACAGGCGT
>JBDTOD010000248.1:0-4021 GCA_039933415.1 bacterium | reverse complement strand
GGATACGTGACCTGATCTTCGACGGTCTGCGGCGCCTGCCCTGGCCATTGCGTCATGACGATGACCTGCACGTCGGACAGATCAGGAATCGCGTCCACCGGCGTCCGGAGCATCGCCCAGATGCCGGCGAGTGTGACCGCCGCAGTTCCAAGCAGCACGATCAGCTTGTGAGTGACCGACCACTCGATGATGCGCTTGAGCATGGCCGGCTACCTCTTGGGGGTCGAAGTGGTCGGCATGCTCAACTCGGGCGTCTCCTTCGTGTCGCTCATACTCGGCTTGTCGCCCGAGCCCATCTGGCCCATCGTCGATCGCATCACCTCGCCGAGGTTGGATTCCGAGTCGAGAAGGAACTGCGCCGATGTCACGACGCGCGTGCCGGCCTCCAGTCCGGAGAGCACCTCGGTGTAGTCGCCGGCGGTCTGTCCCACCTCCACGTCCATCGGTACCAGCTCACCGTTGCCCATGTCCGTGAACGCCACGGTGTGATCGCCCGTGCGAAGGAGCGCCGACGTCGGCACCGTGAGCGCGGCGCGACTCGGCGTCGAGAGCCGCGCGGTAGCGTACATGCCGGGCTTGAGCGCGCCGTCCGTGTTCGTGACGACGACTCGCGCGCGCACGGAGCGCGAGACCTGATCGAGCGTGGGATAGACGTACGTCACGCGGCCCTTGAACGTGCGTCCAGGAAGCCCGGTGATCTCGATGTCCGCCGAGGTGCCGGCGCGTACGGCGGCGGCGTCGCTCTCGCGGAGCGAGACGTCAACCCAGACGACACCCAGATCGGCAATGGTGTAGAGCTGCTCTCCGGCCGCGATCGACTGTCCCTGCATCACTTTCTTCTCGAGCACGATGCCCATTGCCGGCGCGTACAGCGTCAGCGTTCGCCGCACTTTCCCCGTCCGCAGCACCTCGGCGATCTGCGCGTCCGAGATGTCCCAGAGCTGCAGCCGCCGGCGAGCCGCGCCGACGAGATCGGCATTGCCGCCGGGCACGCCCGGCACGGCACTTCGCCCGATGTCGCGCTCGAGCTGTCCAGCGAGAAGCAGCTCCTGCTGCGCTGACACCAGATCGGGGGAGTAGACCTCGGCCAACGGCTGCCCACGGCGCACCGGCTGGCCCGTCGAGTTCACATAGAGGCGCTCGATGAAGCCGGCGAATTTGGGCGCCACCTGGGCGAGCCGGCTTTCGTCGACCGTCACGACGCCCGCGACGCGCGATTCGCTCAATAGTGTGCGCTGCTCCACGTTGCCGAACGTGACGCCGAACTGCTTGATCTGCCCCGACGTGAGTCGCACGCTGCCGTCCGCTAGAGTCTGCGTCGCTGGCACGTCAACCATTCCTGGCATGCCGGCCATCTTCGACCCACTCGTGCGCTGCACGATCTTCGTATCGGCCACGGCTGTCCTGGCGTGCGCCGGCGCACGTCGCCGCGTGACCACGACGGCCAGTGTCACGATGGCTCCAAGGAGCACGACCCCAATGATCGCGTAGCGCGAGCGTGCCGACATCCCGCGTGAGCGCGATGTGTCCTTCGATGGCCCGCTCATCGCACCACCTCCGTCCCGACGACGCGTTCCAGCTCCGCCAGCTGCTTGGCGAAGTCGGCGAGCGCTCTGGCGTTGTCGGTTTCGTAGGTGAAGAGCGAGGCCTGTGCATCGAGCACGTCGCGTAGCTCGCCCTTGCCAACCTGATAGCTTGCGATCGCGGAGGTGAGCATCGCCCGGCCCTGCGGAACGAGCGCCTTCGCGTAGAGCGCGAGTTGCGTTCGCGCTCGCTCGATCTCCGAGACGAGCGATGCGACGTCCGCGCGCAGCGTGTTGGCCGCCGCTTGATGCTCGGCGTGCAGCGCCTCGAGTTGGGCCGAGGCATCACCGCTGAGCTGATCCTGCTTCCGGCGTGCGAAGATCGGCAGCGGCACGGAGACGGTTGCGCTCACCATGTCGGGCAGCCCACCGCCACGTTGGCCGTACTGCACCGAGACATCCACATCCGGAAGCCGATCGGTGCGCGCGAGCTCCACGCGAGCCGCTTGGGCCGAGATCATCGCTTCATGCTCACGAAGCTCGGGGCTGCTGGCGAGCGCTGCCTCCTGCAACTCCGCGAGCGGCGGCAGCGGCGACCCGGCGGCGCGGGAACCGAGCACGTTCGATGTGAACCTGATGTCGTCGGGCGCTTCAGGCATCACGAACCGCGCGATACGATCTGGAACGACAGGTCGGAGCGCTCCCGTATCGATCGGTGCATCGAGCAGCGCACTCAATCGGGCGAGTGTGGCGTTCCGCTGCTCGGCTAGATCGGACGCGGCCTGGGCGAGGCGCGTCCCATCGAGCCGGGCCTTGAGGACCTCGGTCTGTCCCAACGTACCGAGTCCGTACCGCACATCGGTGATGTGGATGACGCTCGCGAGCACGTCGCGGTTGCGATCGACCACGCGCCGCGCATGATCGATGAAAGCGATCTCGTAGTACGCCTGCTTCACGTCGCGCGCGACAAGGCGCCGCGCCGTCTCGACCGCAGCCTCGGCCGCCTCGGCCTCTCGCTCCGCGACGCGACGCCGGAGCGCGAGCTTGCCCGGATACGGGATGGCCTGCGACACACCGATCATCCGCATCGTCATCGGCTCCGGCCCGCCCACCGCCATAGAAGCCGGGCCACTTCCGAGCGGTTGGTTCTGAATGCCCGCCATCAACATCGGATCGGGAGGCGCCGACGCGGCCTCCGCGCGATGCCGCGCGCCGAGGACACGGGCGCTCGCCGCTCGGACGGTCGGACTGCGAGTCAGCGCGGTGGCGACGAGCGCATCCAGCTCGGTGCCTCCGGCGGCGCTTCGCGCGTCAAGGATGGTGGAGCCGATGACGGCACTGTCGCGTTGAGCGAGCGCGAGTGAGGGCGAGACGACGGCCGCGAGCATCGGCACGACCATCACCCACCGTCGGGCCATTGGACGGAACGCGCGGCGACTGCCCAACCGCCCGCGCCCCTGCAGCGGGGTCGCGGTGAAGCGGATGATGAACGACATGAGTTCCCCGTATGGAAGCCACTACGCACGCACCGGGTCTCGGGTGTTTCGAGATCGCTCGATGTGCAGCGCTGCTGCTCTCTCGCCCGGCACGATGCCAGACTCGCGAGAGCAGCCTCGACGATGAGTTGTGAGGTGGACTACGCCCGCGGAGGGGGAAGCTCGGGAACCACGGTTCGCGACGACGGCATGAGTAGCTCGATCACGCGAACCGTCGAGGGCGCCGTCTGCGGCATAACACCTATTGGCGTGTCCGCAACCACGAAGCCGGCCGCGCACGAGGCGAACGGTTGGCAGTTCGCCGAGGTGGGGGCACGTTCACACGGCGTGCGGCCCGAGCGTTCGTCCTGTCGTCCCGAAGCATCCTGGCCTAGCCAACCGCCGTGCTCGGCCGAACCAGTCGCCTCCCTACCGCTCATTCCGGCCATACCCTCGGCCGCGCGCGAACTCGCGCCCGAGCCGGATGGCGCGAGACACGTTACACCCGCTCCCGCCAGGACGAGCTGGAGAGACAGGGTGAACGAGAGGAGAACGGCGAAGAGCCGATGAATCATTGGATCGGTGTGCCCGACAGAGAGACTCGGACGAGCCTTTTAGGATCGCTCGACCGTATTGGAGTGTACGTCAAGCGACGCGCTGAGGCGAGCCGGGAATCTGCCTAGACGCTGTGGGCAGAATTCCTGACTCAACCCTGAAGCACCAGGACCGGCAGATCTGCGCCACTGCGACGTCGCTCTGGCTAGGCGAGAGCGACTCGGCACAAGCAATAGACGAATGCCTGCGCTGAACCCGACGCGTGTGATGTTCGTCGTGTACGTGCCGATTCGTGTGGGTCACGGCGCTCGTGCACTTAAAAGTGTTCGTGCCGCTCGGCGAGATGCAGCCACAGTCCGAGCGTCATCAACGCGGCCAGCGCGAAAGAAGAGCGGCGTCACGCGATCGTGCCACGCCGCGGACATGGCCGAGTCGGCAACGACCGATGATCGCGTCGAGGATCGCCTT
>JBDTOD010000247.1:0-4039 GCA_039933415.1 bacterium | reverse complement strand
TGCGGCGTGCTGTTGTACCTCCTGCTCTCCGGAAGGCATCCCACCAGCGAAGGATCGAGGTCTCCCGCGGAGGCGATGGCCGCGCTGTACGACGTCGAGCCGAGGCGGCTGGGGATGGGCGATCTCGACACGGTGCTCGGCAAGGCGCTCAGGAAGGAGTCGAGCGAGCGCTATCAGACCGCCGCCGAGTTCGCCGACGATCTCGAGCGCTTCGTTCGCCGCGAGCCGGTACGCGCGCAACGCGATTCGTTCGCCTATCGGGCACGTAAGTTCGTCAGCCGCCGACGCGTGCCGCTGATCGCCGGCCTGATCACCGCCGCGGGTCTCATCACCGCGACGCTCGTGTCGATCGACCGGATGCACGAAGCGCGCATCCAGCGCGACGCGGCGGTGTTCGAGCGGCAGCGGGCGGACGCGCAGCTCGAGTTCCAGTACGGCCTGCTCTCGGGCGTCGGCTCGGGGCCGATCACGATGAAGGAGGTCGTGGACCAGGGACAGATCCTGCTCGACAAGGAGTACTCGGCCCGCGGGCCGCTCGCCGGACACATCGCCCTCTCGCTCGCCGAGATGTACTCGCAGCTCGGCGAGCACGAGTCTCAAGCTCGCATGCTGCTGAAAGCCGATTCGCTCTCCAGCGGCGGGGAGGGCGGGAGCAACGTGGCGCTGCTCAGCCGGTGCCTGCTCGCGTTGAACCTCCAGAAGCGCGACCGTCCAGCCGAGGCGCGTGCGCTGTTCCAGAGCTTGCGCGACCAGATCGCGCGCGCGGCGCCGGCCGATGAAGCCGGATGCCTGCAGGTGGCGGCGGAGCTGGACATCAAGTCGGCGCGCTTCGACAGCGCGGCGGTGCACTCGCAACGCGCCGCGACGATCATGGAAAGCCTCGATCAGACGAATAACATGCAGTTCATCAGCATGCTGAACACGTCGGCCAACGCGCTCGAGAATCTCAAGCGGCGGCGCGAGGCGATGGCGATGTACGAGCGCATCGCCACCGTGATGGACAGCACCGGACGCGAGAAGAGCGGCACGCGGAACGTGATCCGGAACAACCTCGGCATCGCCCTGTCGAACCTGGGCGAGATGACCGCCGCGGAGCCGGTGCTGCGCCAGACGGTGGCCACGTTTCTACAGAGCAATACGACCGGCTTCGTCCATCCGGCAATTCTGATCAACTACTGCCGGACGCTCCTCTTCCTCCAGAAGCTGGACAGCGCCGGTTACTGGTACGAGCGACTCTACGCGGCGTCGGCCGAGCGGAAGGACGCGGCGATGGAATCGGAGGGCGCGTCGGGGATGGCGCACGTTGAGCTGGCACGCGGCCACGCAGACCAGGCCGCCCACTGGATCGCCGTGGACCGCGACGCGAGCGCGCGGCGCCCCAAACCGCAGCAGCACGTCACGGTGGACCTGGACGCGGGGCTCGCCCATCTGCGCGGCGATCTCTCGGCCGCGCGGGCCGCCTTCGACTCGGCACTCGTCCTGATGGGATACGCGAAGGGGAAGCGTCCATACCAGATGCGTGCCGTTCTCGTCGAAGCCTCGAGCACGGCGCTCGAGGCGCACGATGCGCGCAGGGCGCTCGAGTTCGCGCGTGCAGCGCACGGCATCGCCGTCTCCGACTCGCTCAGCGAGACGCGCAGCGCCTACGTCGGCGAGGCGCGACTCGCCGAAGGGAGAGCGCTCGCCGCGCTGGGCGACACCGTTGGTGCACGAGTGGCGCTCGGTCGTGCGATCGCGGCGCTCCGATTCGGCGTCGGTGCGGAGCACCCGCGCTCGCGCGAGGCGGCGCAGTCGCTCGCGCGATTGCACTGACGGGTTGCGGCCCGGGCGTCGCGCTGGCGGGAGGCGCGTCGATGGATAGCTTGCCTCGCGCCATGCAGACCACCTGTGAGACGTTGATTCGCGGCGCCCTCGTGCTCGACGGAGCCGGCGGCGAGCCATTCGAGGCAGACGTCGTCATTCGTGATGGGATCATCCGCCACGTTGGGCGGAATGCGACGACCGACGCCGGCGAGACGTTCGAAGGGGCCGGCCTCGTGCTCGCGCCCGGCTTCATCGACGTCCATACCCACGACGACACCAACGTCATCCGCGAGCCGGCGATGTGGATGAAGCTGTCGCAGGGCGTCACGACGGTGATCGTCGGCAACTGCGGGATCAGCGCGGCACCGGCTCGGCTCACCGGTGAGCCGCCCGATCCGATGAACCTGCTCGGCCTCGCCGAGGCGTTCGTCTATCCTGATTTTCGCAGCTACGTTGACGCCATCGAGCGCGCCCGACCCGCGGTGAATGTCGGCGCGCTGGTGGGGCATACGACGTTGCGCGCCAATCATATGTCGAGCTTCGACCGAGTCGCGAGCGACGGCGAGATCGACGCGATGCGCGCCGAGCTGCGCGAAGCGCTCTCGTTCGGCGCGCTCGGGCTGAGCACCGGGCTCGCCTATCCGAACGCGTTCTCGGCGACGACCGAGGAAGTGATGGCGCTCGCCGAGCCGCTCGCCGAGGCGGGGGCACTCTATGCGACGCACATGCGCACCGAGTTCGCCGGAATACTCGATGCGATGGACGAGGCGTTCCGCATCGGCCGTCACGCGCGCGTGCCGGTAGCGATCTCGCATCTCAAGTGCGCGGGCCCGGAGAACTGGGGGCGCAGTGTCGAGGTGCTCGACGCGCTGGAGGAGGCGAGCCGATCGCATCCCGTGGGCTGCGACTGCTATCCGTACGCCGCGAGCTCGACGACCCTGGATCTCAAGCAGGTGACGGACAAGATCGAGATCACGATCACCTGGTCGGAGCCGCACCCTGGGTTGGGAGGCCGATCGCTCGCGTCGATCGCCACCGAGTGGGGCGTGTCGCTGACCGACGCCGTGACGCGTCTGCAGCCCGCGGGGGCGATCTACCACTCGATGTCGGAGGACGACGTACGACGGATCCTCCGTCATCCCGCCACGGTGATCGGCTCCGATGGCCTGCCGAACGATCCGATGCCGCACCCAAGGTTGTGGGGAGCGTTCCCACGCGTGCTGGGGAGATACAGCCGAGATGAGCGCCTCTTCCCACTCGCGCAGGCCGTGCACAAGATGACGGGGCTGTCGGCCCAACGGTTCGGCCTGTCGAACCGCGGCTTCGTGCGCGAAGGGTTCGCGGCGGATCTCGTGCTGTTCGACGCGGCGACCGTGCGGGACGTGGCGACGTTCGCCGATCCGCAGCGTGCGGCCGAGGGCATTGCCGCAGTGTGGGTGAATGGGGTGCTCTCGTCTCGCGCGCAGGCGACTACCGGCCTGCGCGGAGGACGCTTCATTTCGCGCGGACCGATCGATCACGCGGCGTTTTACCGCGCCGGCATGCGGCAACAGAATGAGGGCGGATAGGGCGGGTCGAGCGAGCGCTGAAATGGGGTCAGCGTCGCAGACTCTGACCCCGTCCATGAAGACACTGGAGATGCACGCATGAGCGACATCGTACGATATGGAACCGGCAGCGAGCAGCTTCCCTTCGCGCGCGCGGTGGGCGCGGACGGTTGGCTGTTCGTGTCCGGCCAGGTGCCGTTCGAGAACGGCGAGATGGTGACCGGCGGGATCGTGCCGCAGACCCACGCGGCGATCCGGAACGTGATCGCGATCCTTCGCGAGGCGGGCTATGGCCCGGAAGACGTCGTGCGATGCGGCGTGTGGCTCGACGATGCGAGGGATTTCGGGCCGTTTAATCTGGTGTATAGAGAATATTTCGGGCAGGCGCCTCCGGCGCGCGCCTGCGTGCAGTCGACGATGGTGGTGGACTGCAAGGTCGAGATCGACTGCGTGGCGTACCGGCGGCCGTGAGGGTCCGTCGCATCGGTATTCGGCTTTCACACTCCTCCAACGATCGCGACCATGAACCGGAACGCTCTCCGTTGTCTCGTGCGCGCATGGCTGCTCACCGCGGTCATAGATGGATTGTTCGCGAGCCTCCTCAGCCAGGTCGCGTACGGAGCTCCGTTCGGAAAGGTCTGGCAGGGCGTCGCGTCGGTCCTGCTCGGCCCCACCGCACTCGACGGCGG
>JBDTOD010000246.1:0-4097 GCA_039933415.1 bacterium | reverse complement strand
AGGACCTCGGCACGCGCCCACAGCTTCACCAGTCCCGTCGAAGCCAGTCGCCCCCCTACGTCTCGAAAGCTAATCGGATCGCACCGGCAGTCAAGCGCGCGCGGCCTTCACACTCGGCGCTTGGCGAAATGCCTCAACTCGTTGCCCGGCCTTTCGTTGCCGGCTTGGCTCTCACGCAATTTCTACCGGCGTGCTTGGCGATGTACAGCGCCTTGTCCGACGCGGGAAAAAGCTGGTCACGCACCTTCACCGTCTCGGGATACGTCGCCACGCCGAACGACGCGGTCACCGGAATCTCCGCCCCGCCGTGTCGCATCGGTTGAGCGGCAATGCGCTCGCGCAACCGCTCGGCCACCTCCACGGCGCGCTCGCTGTCCGTCTGCGAGAGCAGCATTGCGATCTCCTCACCGCCATACCGCACGCAGATGTCCACCGACCGGACACCGTCGTGGAGAATGCGGGCAACCTGACGCAGCACCGAGTCGCCTGCCTCGTGCCCCCACGTGTCGTTGACCTTCTTGAAATGGTCGATGTCCACGAGCACGAGCGACACGGGATGGCCGTACCGGTCAGCCTCGGAGAGCGTGCGTTGCAGCTCCTCTCCGAAGTGCTGCCGGTTCCAGAGTCCCGTCAGCGCATCGGTTCGCGCCCGCTTGTCCACCTCGGCGATCTGCCACACCAGCTCGAGCGATCCGACCACCACCGCGCTGAGCACGGTGAGCGGGCGCGCCTCCTCCTGCGTCAGCGCCCCCGCCTCTTCCGCCTCGATCACCAGTGCGCCGAGCGTGCGACCGTCCTTCGTGAGTGGTACGATGGCAACCGATCCAGGCTCCTGCACCACGCGCGGAACGCCGTACAGGGCAAGGCCCGATGCACCACCGCGCGCATCCTCCAGCACGTGCAGCTTGCCGGTTCGGCAAGCCTCCGCGACCACGCTGCTCGGCTCGAGCACCGAAGGAACGCGAAGTCCCGTCCCTTCCGTGGCGAAGGTCAGCTCACCGCTTTCGCTCTCGGGATTCCACCGGATCAACGTCGCGCCGCGTGCGCCCGAGACGTCGAGCGCCGTCTCGCACAGCGCTCGTGCGAGGCCCACGCCATGCTTATCCCCCTGGAGTCGCTGCACCGCGTCGAGCAACGCCTGGCTTTGACGCATGTGACGGCCATGCCGCCGCCGCATGTCGACGAGCTCCTGCACCGTGCCGAGCTGCGCCGCCAGGCGCGGCAGCCATTCGCGGAGCGCCGCTCGGTCGAGACCGAGCCCCGTCTTGTGCGTGATGCTCAGGACGCCGAGCAAGGTGTCGCCGTGCGTGATCGGCGCGGCACCGACATGGACGACTTCGTCCTGCCCGACCGTCTGAACGACTCCTCCCTCCGCCGACCATTGTACGAGAGGCGCCCAGTCGGTGATGCTGAAGTGGGCCGGCCGGGTGCCGTCCGACGACCACACCTCCGGCGCGAGCGAGTCCCGCTCTGGCCACCAGCGCCAGAAGATCGCCTCCTCGCCGCCGGCAACGTCGCGAAAGTCCTGGAGCAGTCGCGCGATCACCTGACGGTCGTGCCGAGCCTCGTTCACTTCGAAGGACACGCGCACGTCGCGATGGAGCGCGTTGGTCGGGACCGTCGTCTCCTGCTCTCGCTTGGGAAGCTCGGCGTCCATCCTCGCGAGGCGCGCCCGCGCGGCCTCCAGCTCGCGCCGAAAGCGTCGCTCGCGAAGCATGGCGTTGCCCGCCGCGGCGAGCGCGGCGATGGCGAGCAGGAGGGCTGCGGAGAGCAGCATGAGCGAAGGTGCGGCGGGTTCGGCGACGGCGGACGGTGTCGCCCGTGATCAGCGGGTCGTTCGCGGTCCGTGAAGGATACGTGCGGCGGCGACAGCCGCACCGAATCCATTGTCGATGTTGACGACGGTGACGCCGGCCGCGCAACTGTTGAGCATGGTGAGCAAGGCGGCGATTCCACCGAACGACGCCCCGTAGCCAACGCTCGTCGGCACGGCGATCACTGGTACTCGAACGAGGCCTCCCACCACCGACGCCAGGGCGCCGTCCATTCCCGCCACGACGATGATGACGGTCGCGCGCTCGAGGACGTCCTGTCGCGACAGCAAGCGATGGATACCGGCAACGCCGACGTCGCTCAGTCGATCCGTTCCACACCCCATCGCGTCGGCGGCGACGACGGCCTCTTCGGCCACCGGCAGGTCGCTCGTGCCGGCCGTCACGACGAGGATCTGACCCGTCGCCGGTGCGATCGGATGCGCTGGCCTTAGCAGCATCGTGCGTCCAAGCACGTTGTGTTCGACGCCGGGCAGTGCGGTCGCCAGGGCCTCCACGGCGTCGGACTGGACTCGCGTGACGAGCACGCCGTCCCCACGATCGGCGATGCGCCGCGCGATGGCGACCACCTGCTCCGTCGTCTTGCCAGCGCCGTAGACGACTTCTGGATAGCCCTGCCTGAGCGCCCGGTGGTGGTCGATCGTGGCGAAGCCGAGCGACTCCGACGGCTCCTGGGCGAGCGACGCGAGCGCTGCTTCCACCTCGAGCGAGCCGTCCGCGACCTGAGCGAGCAGGTCGCGCACTCGCTCGCGCCTCACGCGGCGTCCGCCTCGATCGAGTGGTCGACCTCCCTGGCGTCGAGATCGGGGCCCGCGCTGTAGCGCTCACGGTTGGTGAGATAGTCGGCGAAGATCCCTTCCACCTCTCCGAACGACGTCACGGCATAGAGCTTCTTCCGAAGCTCGGCGCCGCCGTGCAGTCCCTTCGCGTACCAACCGAGGTGCTTCCGGAACTCGATCGCCGCGCCGCGCGGATCCGTCTCGTACTCCATGACCATGCGCGCGTGATGGAGCGCGATCGCGAAGCGCTCCTCGATCGACGGGGCGGGACGCTTGGGACGACCGGCGAGCAGGTCCTTCACCTGATGGAAGATCCACGGCTGACCGTACGAGCCGCGCGCGATCATGATTCCTGCGCACTTCGTCTGCTCGTACATGCGGATCGCGTCCTCGGCGACCTTGATGTCGCCGTTGCCGAGCACGGGGATATCGAGCGCGTCGGCCACGGCGGCGATCTCTTCCCATCGCGCCGATCCTGAGTACATCTGCGTGCGCGTGCGCGGATGCAGCGTAAGCACCTTCACTCCGGCGTCCTGGCAGCGAAGGCCGATCTGCACCGGATCGCGCATCTCTTCGTTCCACCCGCTGCGGATCTTGCACGTCACGGGAAGATGCGTGCCCGAGGCCACGGCGCGAATGACCTGCTGGACGAGATCCAGGTCGCGCAGACAGCCCGACCCGCCATTGCGCCGCACGACCTTCTTGACCGGACAGCCGAAGTTGATGTCGATGAACTCGGGCTGGAAGACGTCGGAGACGAATCGCGCCGCCTCGCCCATCGCCACCGGATCGGCGCCGAAGATCTGGACGCCGATCGGTCGCTCGTCCGGACCGAAAGCCAGCTTGTGGAGGGTGGCCTCGTTCTCGCGCCGGATCCCCTCGGCGGAGAGGAACTCCGTGACGACGACATCCGCTCCGTGCTGCCCGCAGAGGCGCCGAAAGGGCGACTCCGACACGCCGGCCATTGGGGCCAGGTAAAGGGGCACGTCGACCGAGAGCGGGAACGGAAAGCGCATCACGGAAAGTTACCGAGCCACGGAAGTGCAAGCAACGCCGTCGTTTGACAATGGACCGCGCCGACGGGTAGTTTCATCGGCTCCATCACGATCAGCCGCCCCGGTGGCCGAGTCGCCTCAGGCCGTCACTACCGCCACGCACCGGACCCAGCCCGCATGGAACTGCGCGAGTTCTTCAGCGAAGACGCGATCAAGCTCGAGCTCGACGGAGAGACGAAGGACGACATCCTCAAGGAGCTCATCGCTCTCTTGCGTCTCGACGAGAAGTCCGAAGGGATGCTCTACAAGATGCTGAAGCGACGCGAGAACCTCGGCTCGACCGGCATCGGGCGCGGTATCGCGATCCCGCACTGCCGCTCGCTCGTGGTGAGCAAGCTCCGCGTCGCGTTCGGCCGCAAGCCGCTCGGCGTGGATTTCAAGGCGATCGACGAGAAGCCGGTGAACTTCTTCTTTCTCATCGTCGCGCCGCC
>JBDTOD010000245.1:0-4103 GCA_039933415.1 bacterium | reverse complement strand
GTCGCCGCGAGTGCGTCATCCGGCGTGCGTCGCCACACGAGACGCCACGGCGCGCCACCCTTCGCCGGACGGTAGCTCCGCGTCGCGCCCCGCACGTCCACGACGATCTCCTCGTACGCCATGTACCGCTCGAACTCGCTCAACATCTCGGCGACGATCGCCGCACGCTTCTCCTCCGTCGGCGCGCGCGGGAAATCAGGCGCGGAACGAATGACCTTCGCCGGACTCCCCACCGCGAGGCTCATCGGCGGGATCGTTCCCTGCACGAGCGAGTTCGCGCCGATCACGCTGCCGTCGCCGATCGTCGTGCCGGGCATGACGAATACACGCCAGGGAAGCCACACACTGTTGCCGAGCGTCACCGGCTCGTACGTCACCGGATAGCCGTCCATGGCGTTCAGCCAGGCCCCGTGCGTGAAGATCAGGCAGTGCCCGCCGATGCCGGTGTCGTCGCCAATCGTTACCGGCTTGGTGGGATTGATCGACGCGAGCTGGAGGATGATCGTGCGGCTGCCGAGCGTGAAGCTCGATTCCGGGAGCTGCGGTCCACCCACGAACACCTGCTCGCGGATGCGCGCATCCTCGCCGATCTGGATTCGCTCGCACGCCACATAACTCATCGTGCCGATGCTCGAGAATCGTCCGATGCGGATCGTACGACCCATGACCATCGCGAGCAGCCCGATCTCGACGCCGTCGCCCAGCTCCACGTCGCGACCGATCACGACGCCTCCAAACGCGAGCTTCACCCCGCGTCCGATCTTGTAGCCGCGAAAAGTCCGATACGCCCACACCTTGATCGGGCTGGGCAGCCATCCGTACAGCGCGAGATGACCGAGCGGCAGACGCTTCTTGCGAATCATCGATGAGCAGGGTGGGAGTCGAGGTACAGTGACCGGCGGTCTGGAGAGCGTCAAGGGCACCGCGTCGCGCACGGTGATCGCTCTTGCCGCTCTCCGCCGGGATTCATAGACTGCGGCGCAGCGGAGCCGACCGGCCGCGGCCCATCACATCGTCCCCGTGCTCGCGCTCCTCGACGACGCATCGCTTCTCCCCGCCGAGCGCTTCGCGCTCGAGCTGCTCGTGGACCTCTCATCCGTGGTGCGTCTCGACGGCTCAGCGGACGTCGTGAGAGTCGCCGTCGCCGGTGAGCCGCGGTCGATCGGCGCGTCCGAGCTCCGCGCTCGCGCGTGGGGGATCACCGTCGCCGACGGCTTGGTGACGATCGATCGCTCATTGCTCGGATTCGTCATCGCCGTCGCGGGCGCGACAGTCGAACAAGCATCGACGGCGGCCGACCGGTTCGACCGAGTGCCTGCCTCCGCCACCCCTCCGGTAGTGGAGGGATTCGAGCGTGAGCCGATCGTCTCGATCGTCTCGCGCGTCCTCGCGTCGTCGGTGCGAGCGGCCGCGGACCGCCGCCCCGTGCGCATGATCGATCCGTGGCCCGGCGGCCATCGCTGGGCGGCCGCGCTTTCGCACGATCTCGACGTCGTACAATGGTGGCCCGCGTTCACGTCTCTTCGGCTCGCCGAGCTCGCCGCGCGCGGCGACGTGCGTCGCGTCGTGCGCGTCGTCTCGAGCGCACTACGATCTGTTGGACGACCCGTCGTCTGGAGCGCCATCGCGGAGTTGCTCGAGACGGAAGCGCGCCACGACGTCCGCTCTACGTGGTTCGTGCTGTGCGGATCGCCGACGCTGGCCACGGCGCGGGCAGGCGATCTCACGTACCAACCGGAATCCACCGCCGCACGCCGCATCTTCGCCGCGGTGCAGAGCGCCGGCCACGAGATCGGTCTGCACGGCAGCTTCGCCACGTCCGACGATCACGCGCAGTTCGCTGCGCAACGCACGCGCCTCGCCTCCCTCACCGGTTCCCGCGTGGCGGGCGTGCGTCAGCACTTTCTCCGTATGCGCGCGAGCTCCACGCCGGTCGGCATGGCTCGCACCGGATTCGCGTACGACTCCACCTACGGATTCGCCGACCGAAATGGATTCCGACTCGGCGTCGCCGACGTCGTGCCGCTGTGGAACGCGAAGAGCGGTGCAGAAGTTGGCATCGACGAGGCGCCGTTCAGCTGGATGGATCGCGCGCTCAGCAAGTATCAACGCGTGGAAGACCCGATGGCATGGATCGACGACGCCCTCACGCTCGCGGATTCGTGTCGCGACGTCGAAGGTTTGTGGGTGGGCATCTGGCATCCCAACCTCGCCGAGCCGCTCGGCTTTCCCGGCGCGCCGGCTGCCTATGCAAGACTCGTCTCCGAACTTCGCGCGCGGCAGGCCTACATCGCGCCGATCGGAGAGCTCGTCGCGTGGCGTCGCGCGCGACGGGCACTGCGGGCCACGGCGCTCGCCCCGAACGGCGATGTGGTGCTCGCACACGGTTCGAGTGACGAGCATCGCTTCACGCTTCGCGACGAGACTGGTCGTGCGGCACGAGCGATCGCCGGCTGACACGTGCGCGTACTCTTTCTCGCTCACGCGTATCCACGCCACGCGGGTGATCCCGTCGGCTCCTTCGTCGGCAATCTCGCGGTCGCCCTCCGAGATCACGGCGTGCAGGTCACCGTGTCGGCGCCCAGCGCACCCGGTCTCGCCGCATTCGAGGAGATCGATGGCGTCCCGATCCATCGTTTCCGGTATGCGCCTTCAAAGTACGAGACGCTCGCGTACACCGGCACGATGGGCGCGCAGGTTCGCGAGTCGCTCGCCGGCAAGGCCGCCATGGCCTCGTACCTCGCCGCTGCCTATCGCGCATCGAATGCGCTGCTTCGCGCTGCGCCATTCGATCTGATTCACGCGCACTGGTGGTTCCCCGCGGGGCTCGTTGCGTCCGTGCTGCGTCAACGCGTTGGAATGCCGTACCTCGTGACGATGCATGGCTCCGACCTTCGACTCGCCGGAAGCTTTCCGATGGGCAAGTCGCTGTACCGGCGCGTCGCCACGCGCGCGGGCGCCATGTCCGCCGTCTCGAGCTGGCTTGCGCGCGGCGCCGAAGCGATGGCGCCAAGCACTCCGGTGAGCGTCGCACCGATGCCCGTTGTCCCCGGCCTGTTTTCCGCGGGTGGCACGCGCGATCCTGATCGACTCTTGTTCATCGGAAAGCTCTCGGAGCAGAAAGGACTGCACCGTCTGCTGCGCGCGATGACGCAGATGAGCACTCGCGCCACGCTCACGGTCGTGGGCGCGGGGCGCATCGACGATGCCCGCCTCAAGGCGATGGCGGTGGAGCTCGGACTCGAGGATCGGATCGAATGGCTGCCGTTGCTCACGCAGCAGGAGCTCGCGACCCAATACCGGCGCGCGGCGATTCACGTCGTTCCGGCCTTGGACGAGGGTCTTGGCCTCACCGCCGTCGAATCACTGCTGAGTGAAACGCCGGTCGTGGGCTTCGCGTCCGGCGGACTGCCGGACATCGTGCTCGACGGCGCGACGGGAACGCTGGTGCCCGCGGGTGACGAGAATGCGCTCGCCGTCGCGCTCGATACGTTGTTGAACGATCCAGATGCTCGGCGCGTGATGGGAGCAGCGGGGCGCGATCATGCGCTTCGCCTGTTCGGACCGGATGCGGCGGCACGGCGCTACGTTGCGCTCTATCACGATGTGATGGCGACGACACGCTAGCGCGCGGCGATCGGTGGGCTTCACTGGCGTCCGGTGTGCCCCTCGGCCACTTTTGTCCTGATCGGCCGACGCTTTCGTATGCAGAAGGACGACCGGCACCCCGCGCAACCGCCCCGAATGACCTCAGCGACACGACGCAGCGCCGGATCGGCCTCCGCGCCGGCATCGACCGAACCACGCCTGCCGGCCGCCTGGGCGGCACTCACGTACGCCGTCTGTACGATGCTGCTCGCGTGGCCGGCGCTCGGCGGTGGATTCCTCGTGAGCCCGCCGAGCGATCAATACATCGGTGGGTGGCCCATCCGCGACTTCGCCGGTCAGGCGCTCAAGGCAGGGCAGGGGGTTCCGGAGTGGAATCCGTACCTGTTCGGGGGTCTGCCGTACATCGCCGCCATGCACGGCGACATCTTCTATCCCACCGCGCTGCTGCGCCTGCTCCTGCCCACCGATGTCGGCCTGACGTGGGGGTTCATCCT
>JBDTOD010000244.1:0-4153 GCA_039933415.1 bacterium | reverse complement strand
TTTCCGCCTCGCCATCACCGACTACACACGCCACGAGCAGGTCGGGATTGTCGAAGGCGGCGCCGTACGCGTGCGCGAGGGAATAACCAAGCTCGCCGCCCTCGTTGATCGAACCAGGCGTCTCCGGCGCCACATGACTCGGTATGCCGCCGGGAAACGAGAACTGCGTGAAGAGGCGTTTCAATCCCGCCTCATCCTTGGAGATGTGCGGATAGAATTCGCTGTAGGTGCCTTCCAGATAGGTGTTCGCTACCAAGCCGGGCCCACCGTGCCCCGGCCCGGTGACGTATATCATGTCGAGGTCGTACTGCTTGATAATGCGGTTGAGATGGACGTAGAGAAAATTCAAACCCGGCGTCGTACCCCAGTGGCCCAGGAGCCGTGGCTTGATGTGCTTCAGAGTCAATGGCTGCTTGAGCAGCGGATTGTCGAACAGATAGATCTGGCCCACCGACAAATAGTTGGCGGCTCGCCAATAGGCGTTCATACGTTGAAGCAGTTCGGCCGACAGTGGTCCATTCATGCGGTTTCTCCCATCAGTGCTAACGCTGCCTTCGCGATCATCAGATCTGCGTTCGTACGAATCACTCGCACCGTGATTCGGCTCGCGGCGGTTGAAATCACCCGTTCGTTTGTTTCATTCTTCGCTCTGTCCAATTCGACACGACTCCGAGCAGGCCGGAGTGTTCACAGATGCGCGCACGAATTGTCGGTACGTTCTCGCCGATGCCGCCGGTCTGCTCGTTCTCTTTTTGTCGCGGCGCTCGCCACAGCAGCAGTGCTTCCGGCGGCGAAGTTCACGGTCACGCTGTGCACGCCGCGGAGCTTGCCAAGCTGCTTTTCCACTCCGTGCGAGCTCAACGCCGACACCATGCCGCTGACTTCGATCACGCTCGTTTTCATGGTCTCCTGGCAAGCGGCTCTCAGCGCACCAGCAATGCCAGGCGCGTGATATCCGCATGCAAGAAGCGCAGCACGGACCGACCAGAGATCGCGACCCGGAGCGCTGTGCCAGCGAAGCGAGTACCCACCACCCACGTGCGCGCCGGTACGACGCCGGATCGCTTTCGCGCATCAATCGGAGGCGAGCTGGTGTCCCCTCAGCTGACCGTCGGAGTCTCTCCGAGCACGCTCACCGATGGCGATTGATGCGTGCCGCGCGTCGAGGTCGTCGCAATGAGCGCGGCGCGCGCGACCTCACGCTCCTTCCAGAGCGAGTAGATCGCCGGGATGACGGCCAATGTGAGCACCGTCGAGGTCAGCATGCCCCCCACCATCGGCGCCGCGATGCGCTTCATCACGTCGGCGCCCGTCCCCTGGCTCCAGAGGATCGGCACCAGACCCGCCATGATCGCCGTCACCGTCATCAGCTTTGGCCGCACCCGCTCGACCGCTCCTTCCTCGATCGCGGCATCGACGTCGGCGCGTCCGCCAAGCTCGCCGCGCACACAACGCGCATCATACGCGTGGTCGAGATAGATGAGCATGATCACCCCCGTCTCGGCCGCCACGCCAGCGAGCGCGATGAAACCGATGGCGACCGCGACGCTCATGTTGTAGTCGAGGAGCCACATGAGCCACACGCCACCGACGAGCGCGAAGGGCAGCGAGAGCATCACGATGACGCTCTCCGTCACGCTGCGGAAGTTGAAGTAGAGCAAACCGAAGATGATCGCGAGCGTGATCGGCACGACGATCCTGAGCTTCTTGCCGGCTCGCTCCATGGCCTCGAACTGCCCCGACCACTCGAGTCGATATCCAGACGGCAGGACGAGCTTCTGCTCGAGCAAAGTTCGGGCGTCGGCTACGTAGCCGCCGACATCGCGTCCCTGCACGTCGACGTACACGATGTTGTTGAGGATAGCGTTCTCCGACTTGATCAGCGTGGAGCCCTTCACCACCTCGATGCGCGCCAGCTCGCCGAGCGCGACCTGCGCGCCGGACGGCGTCGGCACCAGAATGCTCGCGATCTGATCGGGGTGCTCGCGCAGCTCGCGCGGGTAGCGCACGAGGACCGAGTACCGCTCGCGCCCCTCGATCACCTGTCCGACGTTCATGCCGCCGGCAGCAGTCGCCAAGGCCGTCTGCACGTCTCCGGTGGTCATCCCGTAGCGCGCGGCCGCGTCGCGGTTGATCGTGACGTCGAGGTATTTCCCTCCGACCGCTCGCTCCGAGAATACGGTGTTTGTCCCGTGCACCGCCGGCAAGATCCCCTCGATTTGCTTCCCGATCATGTCCAGTGTATCGAGGCTCGGTCCGAAGAGCTTGATCCCCACGGGTGTCTTGATCCCGGTTGCCAGCATGTCGAGGCGGTTCTTGATCGGCATCGACCACATGTTGCCCACGCCCGGCGTCTTCACCGTCGCATTCGCCTCCGCGACGATCGAGTCGTAGCTCACGCCACGGCGCCACTCCTCCTTGTCCTTGAGGATGGCGATCGTCTCGATCATCGACATCGGCGCCATGTCGGTCGCCGTCTCGGCGCGCCCGATCTTGCCGAGCACCATCTGGACTTCTGGAATCTTCGCGATGGCGGCATCGCGTTGCTGCAGGATCTGCTTTGCTTGTGTCGTCCCCACGCCGGGAAAGAGCGAAGGCATGTCCATGATCGACCCCTCGTTCAGCGGCGGCATGAACTCGCTTCCCAGGCGCGACCACGGGAACAGTGTGGCGACGAGGAACACGCCCGCCACGGCAATCGTCGGCCAGCGGTGGCGGAGGACGAGCGCAATCACCGGCCGATAGCACCGGATCAGTATCCGGTTGACTGGGTTCGCCGCTTCCGGCTTCACCCCCTTCCGGACGAACAGCCCCATCATCACCGGTACGAGCGTGATGGAGAGCAACGACGCCGCCGCCATCGACAGCGTCTTGGTCCAGGCGAGCGGTTTGAAGAGCCGCCCCTCCTGCGCCTCGAGCGCGAAGACGGGGATGAACGAGACCGTGATGATGAGAAGTGAGATGAAGAGCGAGGGGCCGACCTCCTTGGACGCGTCCACCACGAGCTCCCAGTGCGTGCGCGGATTGGCCTCCCGGTCATTTCGCTCCATGTGCTTGTGGAGGTTCTCGACCATCACGATCGCCGCGTCGATCATCGCCCCGATCGCGATCGCGATCCCGCCGAGCGACATGATGTTCGCGGTGAGCCCCAGCACACGCATGGCGAGGAATGCCATCAGGATCCCGATCGGCAACGTGAGGATCGCGACGAGCGCGCTCGGTGCATGGAGCAGGAAGATCACCGTCACGATGGCCACGATGATCGACTCCTCGATCAGCTTGCCGCGGAGCGTTTCGATGGCGTGCTCGATCAGCCCCGAGCGATCGTAGCCGTCGACGAACGTCACGCCGTTTGGGAGCGCTTTCTGGACTTCGGCCATCTTGGTCTTCACCCCCTCGATGACGTCGAGTGGGTTCTCGCCGTAGCGCATGACCACCCACCCGGTCACGATCTCACCCTTTCCATTGAGGTCGGCGATGCCGCGCCGGATCTCGGGTCCGACCTGGACGGTCGCGACCTCGCCGACCGTGATCGGTGCGCCGCCGGCACCCGTGCCCAGCGCGACCTTGCGGATGTCATCCAGACTCTGAAACCGCCCGCGCCCGCGAATCACGTACTCAGAGCCGCCCATCTCGAGCACTCGGCCGCCGACGTCCTCGTTCGACGCACGCACGGCGTCGCTCACCTTCTTGAGCGGGATGTCGTAGGCCAGCAGCTTCGCGGGATCGACGTCGACCTGGTACTGCTTCTCGAAGCCGCCGAACGACGCGATCTCGGCAACCCCCTTCACGGCGGTGAGTGCCGGGCGCACCGTCCAATCCTGAAGGCCGCGCAGCTGCGCGAGGTTGAGGCGGCCCGTTGTGTCGGCAAGGATGTACTGCATCACCCAGCCGACGCCGGTCGCGTCGGGTCCGAGCATGGGCATGGCGCCCTGGGGGAGCTTGCCCGTCACGCCGTTCAGGTATTCGAGCACGCGGGAGCGCGCCCAGTACAGGTCCGTTCCGTCCTCGAAGACGATGTACACCGCCGACAGACCGAACTGCGACATCCCGCGCACGAACTTCGTGTGCGGCACCTTGAGCAGCTCCGTGGACAGTGGATACGTGACCTGATCTTCGACGGTCTGCGGCGCCTGCCCTGGCCATTGCGTCA
>JBDTOD010000243.1:0-4206 GCA_039933415.1 bacterium | reverse complement strand
CCCGGGGTCAGAGCCCGGGGTCAGATTCGATGCTCGACTCCAATCCTGTGCCACGCGTTCACATTCGCCGAGTACCGGCGCGTTTTTCAACGATGCTGACCCCTTGATCGGGTCGCATCCCGCATCCCGCAGCCCGGTATCTTTCCCCGGATGCTGATCGACGTCGCCCTCCCTCTGCCGCTGTTCCGCACGTTCAGCTATTCCGTCCCCGCGGAGATCACCGGCTGCGTCGAGCTTGGCGCACGCGTCCTCGTGCCGTTCCGCAATCAGAAGCAGATCGGCATCGTCGTCGGACCGGCCGAGCCGCGCGAAGGTGTCCAGTACAAGGCGATCCTCGCCGCCCCCGACGATGCGCCGTCCGTCGATCCACCGATGCTCGCGCTGTGCCGGTGGATCGCCGACTACTACATCGTGCCGCTCGGCGTCGCGCTGCGGAGCGCCCTGCCCGCGCTGCTCACCGGTGCCGGTGCGCCGACCCCGTCGCGCAAGACGCGCCGCGTCCTCCAGCTCGGCCACGAGCTGCCGTCGCTCCTCCACCGCGACCGCATCTTCGCGCGCGCGCCGCAGCAGCGCGCATTGTACGAGCTGCTCGAGGCGCGCGGCGGACGCGCAGCAGTGGATCATCTCGCCGAGCAGCTTCCGTTCTCGCCGTCGGTGTTGCGCGGGTTGGTCGCGCGAGGATTGGTGGAGGTCGTCGACGAGACGGTCGCGCGCGATCCCTTTCTCAGCCGCGCGCAGCGCGCGCCCGATAACCACGTGCCCACCTTGCCACAGCAGCGCGCGATCCATCGGCTCTCGGTGGCCGAGCCGGGCCACGTCGCGCTGCTGCACGGCATCACGGGAAGCGGGAAGACGCTGGTCTATCTCGAGCTGCTGCGTCGCGTCGTGCTCGACGAGGGAAAATCGGCGATCGTACTCGTGCCCGAGATCGCCCTCACGCCGCAGACGGTCGATCGGTTTCGCGCCGTGTTCGGCGATCAGATCGCCGTGCTTCACAGTGCGTTGTCCGACGGCGAGCGTTACGACGCGTGGCTCGCGCTCCGCCGCGGTGAGAAGCGCATCGCCGTCGGCGCGCGCTCTGCCGTGTTCGCGCCGCTGCGCAACCTCGGCGCCATCGTCGTCGACGAGGAGCACGAGGGGAGCTACAAGCAGGGCGAGTCGCCCCGCTACCATGCGCGCGAGGTCGCGATCGTGCGCGCGCGTGCCGAGGGTGCCGTCGTCGTGCTCGGCAGCGCGACGCCGAGCCTGGAGAGCTGGACGAACGCGGCGAGCGGGAAGTACGAGCTGCTCACCCTGCCCGACCGCGCCGGCGGGGCCAAGCTGCCGAACGTCGCCGTCGTGGACCTGCGCGCCGAGCGCGGCAAGGCGCCACCGAGCGACGTGCCCGATGCGGACGCGGCGTTCGCCATGGCGGTGAGCCCTCCGTTGGCCGACGCGCTGCGCGTGCGTCTCGCACGCGGCGAGCAGAGCATCCTCCTGTTGAACCGGCGCGGCTACGCGGCGTTCGTGCAGTGCGGCACCTGTGGCGACGTCGCCGTGTGCCCGAACTGCAGCATCAGTCTCACGTATCATCGCACCCCCGAGCGGCTCGTCTGTCACTACTGCCAGCACGCCGAGCCGCTGCACACGACCTGCCCGCGCTGCGGCGGCGCGCGACTGCGACAGCGCGGACTCGGCACGCAGCAGGTGGAGCGATTGCTCGTCGAACGCTATCCCACGGCGCGCGTCGCGCGGATGGACATCGACACCACACGGGGCAAGTGGTCACATACGGCAATTCTGGATCGCGTCGGTGCGGGAGAGGTCGACATCCTGCTGGGCACGCAGATGATCGCGAAGGGGCTCGACTTTCCCAACGTCACGCTCGTCGGCGTGATCGACGCGGACGTGGGGATCAACCTGCCGGACTTCCGAGCGTCGGAGCGCTGCTTTCAGCTGCTCAGTCAGGTCGCTGGCCGCGCAGGGCGCGGGCCGAAGGGAGGCGAAGTGTTCATCCAGACGCGCTCGCCGTCTCACCACGCGGTCCGGTGTGCGGTCACGCACGACTACCACGCGTTCGTGAAGGAGGAGTTGGCGGGACGCACGCATCCCGCCTATCCGCCGACGCTGCGTCTGGCGAACGTGGTGGTGAGCGGGACGCAGGAGGAGGCGACGGCGCGTCTGGCGACGAAAGTCGCCGCGTGGCTGCACCGCCTGCTCGCCAAGGGGACGGTGAGCGGCGTGACGGTGATCGGCCCGGCACCCTGCCCGGTTGAGCGCGTGAAGAACCGGTGGCGCTGGCACGTGCTGATCAAGTCGGAGCGTCCGGTCGAGCTCGGACGCGTGTCGCGGTACCTGGTGGAGAGGTTCGAGGTGCCGAAGCAGTTCGGGCTGAGGCTCACCTTGGACCGTGATCCGGTGGCTCTGCTCTAAACCCATCGTACCTTTGGGGTCAGAGCCCGGGGTCAGAGCCCGGGGTCAGAGCCCGGGGTCAGAGTCTGCGACTCTGACCCCCTGCCGTGTAGTGCCAGTCGCAGTTGTTGTAACCCTCCCTCCAGACGATCTTTCGCTCGTGCCCTCCTTCAACGCCCCCGACTTCACCAAGCCCACGCTTGCCGCAGCTCCCGACGCGCAGTTCGCGCTCGCTCCGGCCGATGGCGTGCTCCCCGAGAACTTCTTCTCCACCACAAACCTCCCGACCTACGTGCGCGTCGGGGGCGAATGGCGCCTGCCGCACGAGCCGCGCATGGACTCGGCGCTCGTGCTCGACTCCGCCGGCGAGCTCTGGATCCGCGAAGGGCGCCGCGTGAAGCGGGGCGATCGCGTCGCCGTCGGCACGGCCGAGGACGGGCGTGAGGGGATTTTCGTCCACGCGGGCGCGTTCATGGAGGAAGTCGGCTCCGACGGCGAGTTCAAGTTCATGTCGAGCGAGGTGTCGCGCGAGAAGCCGATCGACTACGCGCTGATGGCGAGCATCCTCGTCGACGAGCGCGACGCCGGCGGCTATCCGATCTGGGTCGCCGGTCCGGCGCTCGTGCATTCGCGCGCGCGCAACGACATGGTCTGGTTCATCCAGAACGGCTTCGTCGGCGCGCTGCTCGCCGGCAACGCCGTCGCGGTGCACGACATCGAGGCGTCCATCTTCGGCACTACGCTCGGCATGAGCGGGGCGGGGAAGGCGATCCAGGGCGGCCACGGGCTTCACATGCGCGCGATCAACAAGGTGCGCGCCGCGGGCTCCATCGCCGCCGCCGTCGCCGACGGGACGATCACCGACGGCATCATGCACGCGTGCGTCACGACGAACACGCCGTTCGTGCTCACCGGCTCCATCCGCGACGACGGCCCGCTCCCCGAGGTCATCACCGACGCGATCGCCGCGCAGGACGCGATGCGCGCGCACGCAATCAAGGCGACGATGGCGATCCTCATTGCCACGGCGCTGCACGCGATCGCCACGGGCAACATGCTCCCCGCCTTCGTCACCGAGCCCGATGGCAACCTGCGCGAGCTCGCGACGATCTGCGTCGACTCCGCGGAGTTCGTCGTGAGCAAGCTGAAGGACCGCGGCACGCATCAGGCGTTCGGCGTCGTCACCAACGCGCAGGACTTCATGCACATCCTGCGACTCTACGTCGAGCGGGAGATGGATCAGCGCCGCACGGCGCTCACGGCGGAGCACGCCGTGGTGGCATCGAGGTGATGGACGACACGCGCGTCCGATTCCTCAAGGCGATCGCGGCACAGCTCGACGTCGAACGGATCGCGGAAGTGCATCTCTTCCCCGCCATCCGGCAGGGCGGGATGGAGAGTGGCGTCGCCGTGCTCGCGCTCGATCTGCTGCAGGCATCCGAGCCGATCGAAGTCGCCGACATCCCGAGCGTCGAACCGACGGCTGACGCGCCGAGTGACGCGCCGCGTGACGAGGGCGACGACGCGGGCCCGTACGCCGAATCGGATATTCTGCACGACACGATGGCGCTGGACGACATCGAAGACGACGCCCCTCGTCCGCGTCCGCGCCGCTTCACGGTGTACACCGCGCGCTACCGTCACACGCTCAAGGGCCCGGATCGCGGCAAGTGGGAAGTGTCGGTGACCGAGGAGGCCGACGCCCCGCTCCTGACGGTGGACGCCGTCGTCCGCGGCGTGCAGCGACGATCGGGGGATCTCGATGAGATCGTTCGGATGACGGGGAGCGAGGTCGAGAGCGCGACGGCGGCGCCC
>JBDTOD010000242.1:0-4230 GCA_039933415.1 bacterium | reverse complement strand
CAGGGGGTGGCCGTAGGGGTGGCCCTTGGGGAGTTGCCGTCATTCATGCCGCAGCGCCTCGATCGGATCGAGCCTGGCAGCCCTGCGGGCGGGTGCGACGCCGAACACCACCCCGATCCCGATCGACACGACCACGGCGACCAGCGTCTGCAGAAGGGGCGCGTTCGCCGGGACCTTCAGCAGCATCGTCACGCCTCGGCCCGCGACGAGGCCGAGCGCGATGCCCATCACTCCGCCGATCCCGGTCAGCGTCGCCGCCTCCACGAGGAACTGGAACAGGATGTCGCGTCGCGTCGCGCCGAGCGCCTTCCGGATCCCGATCTCGCGCGTGCGCGCCGTGACCGACACCATCATGATCGCCATCACGCCGATGCCGCCAACCATCAGCGCCACCGACGCGAGCACGAGCATGACCAGGAAGAACACGTCGGTGATCGACGTGAACACATCGAGCACCTGATCCTGGCTGAACAGGTCGAAGTTGTTCCGATCAGCGGGACGAAGTCGGCGCATCTCGCGCAGCGCGATCGTCACGGCGTCTTCGGCGTCACCGACGGTCACGCCCGGCTTGGGCTTGACGACGATGAACAGCGCGTTCGTGCGGTCGATGTTGTACGCATGCCACGTGAACTGGAACGGCATGATCGCGCCAATTTCCTGGCCCGGCGGCGCAAAGATGTTCGCCGGCTCCTGATACAGACCGATCACCTGAACGGGGCGACCGCCGATCTGCACGATCTTCTCCAATGGCTGCTCGCGGCCGAACACCTGCCGCGCGTGTCGCTCCTGCAACACCACGACCGGCGCGCCGCTCCGCAGCTCGCTGCGCGTGAACCAGCGCCCGGACACGAGCTCGCCGCCGAACATCTCCTGATAGCGATCGTCGGCGCCGTACACGATCACGTCGCGCGTGCGCACGCCATCGTGGCTCACTCGTGCCTGGATCTGTGACCAGATCGCCGCGTACTCGATCTGTGGCAGCCGCGCGATGCGCTCGCCCTCCTCGGCGCGCAGGTCGGGACGCACGCGAACCCACTTCGGAAGCTGATCCGGGTTGAGCGGCGTGGTCGAGAACACCTTCATCACATAGAACGTCGTGGGGCCCGCTACGGAGATCGTCGTCAGGATCTGATCGCGGATCCCCTTCACGATCGTCGCCATCGTCATCACGGTGGCCACGCCGATCACGACGCCGAGGATCGTGAGGCTCGAGCGCAGCTTGTTGGTACGCAGCGCGTCGACGGCCACGCCGACGTTCTCGCCGATGCGCTCGAGCGCGAGGACGCCCCTCATTCGGCCCGCAGTGCCGTGATGGGATCGAGCCGCGAGGCTCGCCGCGCCGGATACACGCCGAACAGCACGCCGACTCCCGCGCCGAGTGCCACGGCGAGCGCCACCGACCACCAGGTGACGCGCGCTGGAAGCGGCGACACCGCGCTCACGAGCGTGGCGAAGCTCCATCCGCAGAGCACGCCGATGATCCCACCGGTGATCGAGAGCGATACCGCTTCGGCGAGAAACTGCCGCTCGATGTCGCGCACCCGCGCACCGACCGCCTTCCGGATCCCGATCTCTCGCGTGCGCTCGGTCACGGCCATCAGCATGATGTTCATGATCACGATCCCGCCGACCACCACTCCGATCGCGACGACCGCCGGCACCACGGCGAAGAGCACCGCGGTGAGACTCTTCCAGAACGTGACGAGCGCCTCCGCCGTCTCTACCGCGAAGCTGTTCTCCTGCCCGGGCCGCAGATGCCGCGACAGCCGCATCGCCTCCTCGGCGCGCGCCATCCCGTCAGCGATCCCGTCTGCGTCGCGCATCTTCACGGAGATCGCCGTCGTGCTGCGATGCCCGTAGATCATCTCGTAGCGCGTGAGCGGCACCAGCGCGATCGCGTCGAACGATTGTCCGAGCACTCGCCCCTTCGATGCGAGCACGCCGATCACCTCGAACCGCTCACCGCCCAGACGAACCTCCTCGCCGATCGGATCCGCCGTTTCGAACAGCTTGTCCGCCACCTCGAAGCCCAGCACGACGACGGCGCGCCGCTGCGTCTCGTCGAGATCGGTGAGCGGTCGGCCGCGTGTGACGCGATAGTCCTGCACCTCCTGGTACGCTTCGGTGATGCCGCGGATGGTGACGTCGCCTACCTCCCGGTTGCCCCACTGCACGTCGGAGAGTGGCGTGGGGAAGCCGGAGCTCAATGCGACGGCCTGTGCGTCGTGCAGCTCCACGCGCACCCGCTCAAACTCGGCCCACGTGATCACGGGGCGTCGCGCGACCTTCTTGAACGCTTCGTCGTCGAAGAAGCCGAGCTGGATCGGCACTCGACGCACCTGGAACGCATTGGTGCCGATCAGCGAGTCGGCGATGTTCTCCTTCACGTACGCGTTCATCCCCTGAATCACCGCGACGACGGCGACGAGGAACGCCACCGACACGATGATTCCGAGCAAGGTGAAGAAGCTGCGCAGCTTGTTCGCGCGGATTTCGCCGAAGGCACCGCGAACGACGTCGAATGGAAGCATCGCGTGCCTCGCCGCCTTCGGTGCATTCGTCACGGAGGCACCGTCAGCTCCCGATCGAGAAAGCGCGCGATCGCGGCGTACGCGATCCGCGCGCCCAGTCCCGCCGGCACCAGATCGAAGCCGTGCTCCGACCACGGGAGCTCGATCGCCACGACGCGATCGTTCGCCGCCCACAGCGCCGACGCAGCCGTGCGGTTGAACTCGGGCTTCACGAGATGATCGCGCCCGCCGTAGAGGAGAAGGGTCGGCGGGAGTCCGGGTCGCACATACGATGACGGCGACGCCTCGTGGTAGCGCGCGGGTCGCGCGTCGGGTGAGCCGTCCATGAAATCGGCGATCCGTGCGCGCACATCGATCGGGTCGGGCGTCGGCACGTCGCGATAGCCCTCGACCAGATTCCAGGGCGCGTACAGCGCGACCACCGCCTGCACCGGCCGGTCGCCAGGTGCGAAGGCGGCGAGCTCGGCGAGATGGCCGCCAGCCGAGCGACCGAGCAGCGCGATGCGCGTCGTGTCGCCGTTCCAGCTCGGGGCCGAGTCGCGCACCAGCGCGATCGAGCGGCGCACGTCCTCGATCTGGGCCGGATAGACGAACGTCGGCGCGTGCCGATAGTCGATCGCCGCGACGACGTAGCCGTGCTGGGCGAGCGCGCGGCTGATCGTCGCGCCCTGACCAGGGTCGCCGCCTCGCCATGCGCCGCCATACAGCTCGATGACGATGGGCCGCCGCTCGCGCTTGTCGGTGCTCAGAAAGACACGCATCGTGAGCGGAGCGCCGTCGACCGCGGCATAGGAGATCGTACGCTCGGTCACGTCTGGCGCATCAGGTACGCCGGCCAGCGGCTCAGACGACGCCGGCGCGCCAACCCGCGCGTCGCCCGGCAGGCGCTCGGTCAACACGCTCGCCACCTGGCGCGCTTGCAGCAGCGGACGGACGCTCGAGAACGCCGCACCGATCAGCGCGACCGAGACCAGCACGCGCCAGAGTCCGTGCCGCGTGAGAAGCCATTGCACAATCGCCAGCCAGATCAGCGCGAGAAGCGCGACGACTGGAGACAGCTCGCTCGCCGCCAACACCCACGGCAGCGCTGGCATCGTCCAGACGGGCAGGACGCGCAGCGCAGCGAGCGCGACGAGCACCACTGCCACACCGACGGCCAGCGCGACCGAGCGGTCGAAGCGATGGCTCCCATTTCGCTGTGGCGGTGTCGTGAGTGTCTCGCGGAAAGGCATCGCCGAATCTGGCGCGCCACGAGAGCGGCGGCAACGCGGAGAGCGTCAGCGTCGCTCGACGATGGAGGCTAGATTCCGGCATGTCCGCGAGCCGACCTTCCGCGCCGACGATGATCGTGCGCGCCTTGCTGCGACGCTGTCCCAACTGCGGTGGTCGCGGGATCTTCTCGGCCTACACCACACTGCGCGAGCGATGCCCGACGTGCGGACTCCGGCTGCAGCGGGGTGAGAGCGACTACTTCATCGGCGCCTACCTGCTGAACCTCGTCGCCGTGGAAGTGCTGTTCGCGCTCGTGCTCGCCACGATCATCATCGCCACCTATCCGCGCACGCCGTGGGCGCTGGTGCAGTGGGGTGGGCTCGCGCTCATGATCGCGGGCGCCGTGCTGTGCTACCCTTACTCGAAGTCACTCTGGCTCGCGGCGGATCTGATCTTCCGCCCGGTCTCCGCGCAGGAGATGGCGTGG
>JBDTOD010000241.1:0-4377 GCA_039933415.1 bacterium | reverse complement strand
TGTCCCGAGAGCCAAGCAGCCGGCGGGCGGCATCCACCTGGCCCCAGATGTTCCAGAGTAGCACGCCACGTACGCGACCGTCGCGGAGGTAATAGATCACACCTTCCCGAAAGGGCACTTTCCAGTCGGCGACCATCTGCAGGCGTGAGTCCAGCTCGCCGACCGCCTCGTACCCCAAATCGAAAAAGTCGGAATAGAAGAATGGCAGGTGGTCGTACGAAACCGGCCGGCCGGTCATGGCGACACCAGCAAACCCGCCCATCGTGCTGGCGTTGTCAGCGTGTTCGACACGGCGCCACACATTCAAGGACGGGTCGTGATAGCTCGCGACGTCTCCCGCAGCATAGATCATCGGATCGCTCGTACAGAGTGAGGAGTCTATGCGAATGCCATTGTCCACCGTGAGGCCAGCCGCATGAGCCAGGCCAACGTTCGGTTCGGCACCAATGCCAGCTACGACGCCGTCGACTGATACTGTCCGTTCGTTGCCGACGTGATCCGTCTGCACTCTCAGGAGAGACGGCTTCCCGTCGCTCGATTCGTAGCCGGTCGCTGTCGCTCCAGCCAGTACCTCGATGCCCTTCTCTCGATACAGGCTCGTCAGGTACGCCGCCAGATCCGCCGGGTACATCCGGCTGCCGATCCCCGCGTCCGGAAAGATCATGACGACTTGCTTGCCGTTGCCGGCCAGCGAGGCGGCCAGCTCCGAGCCGATGAATCCGCCGCCAATGACCGCAAAGCGCTTTCCCTGATCCGTCATGCCACGAAGGCGCTCATAATCGTCCACCGTGCGGAAATGGATGATCTGCTCGCCTCCGAACGGCAGTCGTCGAGGCGAGCAACCGGTAGCAAGCAGCAGCTTGCCATACGTGTACGACGTGCCTTGGTCATCGAGGACCTGCCTGTTGCTCGGGTCCAGGCTTCGGGCGGTCCGGCCCATATGCGAAGTGACGCCACTCCCGTCAAGCTTTCGCCATATGCTATCCAGCGGATCTCCCTTCCACAGCGCTTTTGAGAGCGGTGGCCGATCGTAGGGCGGATGCGACTCACTGCCGATGACGCCGATGGTGCCGTCGTGATCTCCTTCGCGAATACCCACGACAGCGGCGGCGGCGGTCATACCGCCGCCAACGATCAAATACGTGTAGTTGGGCATCCGGTGCTCGGAGTGATGGGGCATTGCTGGCGGCTGACGCGCCCAGAGTTGGCCACCGTTGCATATAGCTTGCCGGATTGCAACGCCAGCATTGCCACGCAACGCCTCGCATCTGAGCGTACTGAGAGGCACGCCAATGATGCATCCGTACCATGTTCCTCAACGGGCGTACCAGCGACAGCGCATGGTCGAATGCGAGGTTGCCATTCGAGTGCGATCGCGGGGATGGCCTCGTGACGAGCGACCAGCGCGCCAGCGCCTCGCCACTGGCTCGTCAGGGCTCGACCACGAAGACCGGCGTCCGAGGACATAGCGGAACGTGTGCGATCATGATGCAACGCAGCGCGACCCGATGCCTTGGCATCATGCGTAGTCCGACTTGTGTACCGGTCAGGCGCGCTTCGGTCAGAGCGGCGTAGCCGCTCTGACGCAGTAGGCGAGGATGCCTACGCTCTACCTTGTCAGCGTCACTGTGCACGTCCTCGCGGCGATGCTCTGGCTCGGAGGAATGCTCTTCGTCGGCCTCGTTGGAGCGCCGGTGTTCCGCGCGATCGAACCGCCCGCGCTCCGGGACCGTGTCTTCCACGAGCTCGGGCGCCGCTTTCGTCGGATGGCGTGGTGGACCATCGGGTGTGCTCGTCGTCACCGGCACTGTCAATGGGTACTACCGCGGGTGGCTGCATTGATGCGGTGTGCTGGATGCCCATCAGTTCTGGAACACGAGCGTCGGCCATGCGCTCGCGGTGAAGCTGTCGATCGTCACGCTGGTGATCACCATCAGTGCGGTGCACGACTTCAAGCTCGGACCGCGCGCGGGCAAGGCGACGCCCGGGCCGCCGGCGGCACTCGCGTGTCGGCGCCGCGCGGCGCTGCTTGCGCGCGTCAACGCGATCCTCGGTGTGCTCCTGGTTGCCGCGGCAGTGCGATTAGTGCGCGGAGGGTAAGCCATGCACTCTCGTCAGCAAGTGCATCACGACGGCGATCGCGTGTCTCTTCAGCCGCTGTCATGCTGTCATCCTGAGCGACGCAAAGGATCTGCTTGTGGTTCGCGATTGGCAGTCGGCCAGACGTGCGGCGCGATCTCTGGCAGCGAGACGCAACGCCGCACGACATCAGCGCACTGATGCGCTTTGGGACCACATGAGGCACGCATCATGCCGGTGCTTGCCGGCGTCATTTGTGTCCGAGGAGAATGTCATGAGCACCGCTGTTGCTTCACGCGCCGACCGTGCTGTTGCGCGCCGCCGTCCCGCTGCACTACTGCGTGCGATCGCCACACAGCTCCGTATCGATTCGGTGGAATCGACCGCTTGCCAGGCTGCCGAATACGCGGAAGATGGAAGGATGCTTGTCGCGCGGCGGAATGACGCGGACGTCGAGCTCGAGGACGTTGTCTGACATGTTGGAAGACTCTCTTGTCACAATGGTGAATCTGCAGAGAAGCGGGCGCCATTGCAGTGCGCGCCAGGAGTGTCGGGACAGCGGCAGCGCATCAGCGCCTGTGCCAAATGCGGACGGACACAACATCGGCGCGCGACTCATCGACTTCGCACGCGAACCCACGCTCGGCGAGCATGGGGAAAAGCAACTGTGGAACGCGGCTGTTCAGCTGAACCAACACATGGCCATTGGGGAGCGTCTCGAGGGCCGCCAAGGTGCGCATCAGCGGCTCTGGCGGCTCCAACCCACGCACGTCGAGCCATCTCGTTGTGTCGTCGCCGGGACTGTCGACCGAAGCCACCGAGCCGCGCGGCCGGAGCGTCGTGACCGCATTGGACTCTGTGCTCGTCGTCGAGGCGTTGAGCGCGCGCTCCGGCGTGGCGGGTCGCCAGAACCACGCTCGCCAATCGTCGGGCGCGTCTTCTCGCGATTCATGCGAGAGGCCGCGTTTCGCCAATACCGCGAAGAGCGGGACGGGTTCGAAGATCGTCCGGAGCAGCAGGACCTCGCCGTCACGTAGCGCGCCAACGGCGGCCATGATCGTGGCAAATGGCTCGCGCCCCAGGCGAAGGTCGTCCCGCACGTCGAGCTCGATGACACTCGCATCCGACGTGCGATCATTCATGCGTGGTCTCCAGCGCGCCCCCACCGAAGGCGACCCGCATGATCTGGCTGGCGAACAACAGCACGCCGCCGAGGTAGAGTGCCGCCCCGACGTAGGCGCCGCGCGCCGAACCGCCGACGATCGCCAACGCGAGCACGCCGAGGGCCGTGCCCATCGTCCAGAGCTGCACCAGCGCGATTCGCGAGGAGAACATGTCGGCGACCGTGGGCACGTCCCGTCTCCCCATGCGATCGCGGTACCGCACGGTCCACGCGAGTAGCGGGACGATCTTGTAAAAGAAGCCGACGACGAAAAGGATCACGCCGCCGAGCAAGCCAAGAAGCACGTACACGATCGCGAGGCGCGGAGCGTCTGCGCCGGCCGCCAGCACCGCCGGTCCAAGCATCGCGGCGCTCGCCAGGAAGACCAACGCCGTCGCGGCGAACCGCATCCCGATGTCAATGCGCCTGCGCACCCGTGCACGATAGAAGCTGCGTGCCTGGAGCAGAAAGCACGCGACGCCCAGTTCGAGCAACACGACGGCAATCCATCCCGCTGCGTGGAAGCGCGTATCGAGCCCAACCGCCAATATGGGGATGCCGATGGAAAGGAACGTCAGCGCGCGCTTCGTCCACCTCGTGTCCGCGCCGTGCGCGAGCAAAAACATTGGCAGGAGCCGGTGTGAGACGCCGACCATCATGATCAACGCCCAGCCGACGAGTGCCACATGGAGGTGCGTCGCGAGCACCCGCACGCGAGCGCCGGCGAGGAAGCCGGTGTGCAGGTTGTGGAGCAGCGCGATCCCGAGGGCAAGCGTCGACACCAGGAAGGTCGCGGCGAGCGCGATCGCGGCCCACGTCACATCGCGTCTGCGCGCACGATGGAGCGACGACGTGAGATTGATCATCGCGAGCACGATGCCCGCAGTGACGAGCGCGAGGCCCGTGTGGTGCAGAAGCGTGGAGCCTTCGGCAACGCCGCACGCGAACAGCCCGGCGCCTGGCGCGAAGGTCCAGAAGCTCGCGTGGCCAATGCGTGGCCAACGTATCGGGGCGCCGAGTGCCACCGGGAGAAGTTGATAGAGCGCGCCGAAAATTGTCGTGGTGAGCCAGCCGAGCGTAAAGAGGTGCGTGATGCCGGCGACATGCGGCGACAGGTACATGCCGGCGGCAAGCTC
>JBDTOD010000240.1:0-4410 GCA_039933415.1 bacterium | reverse complement strand
ACATTATTGGATTACGGGCTCGGTCCCGCCTTCCGTTCGCAACGGGCCGGTGTCGTCCGGCTCGGGGGCAGTTCCGCGGCGCGCGGCGTCCCACGCCACCGCACGGCGCAAGCCCTCCTCCCACCCCACCACGGGGGACCAGCCGAGCACGCGTTTCGCGCGCGAGCAGTCGAAGGCGAGCTTGGCCGTCTTGCCGAGCAGCAGCGTACGCGTGGTGGGCGGCTTGATCCGCAGCACGCCGGCGGCGCGCTCCACGCCGAATCCGATCATCCACGCGACCGGCCGGGGGACGGCCCTGATTTCGAGGGGCCTGCCGGTGAGCGCGGCGAGCCGGCGTACGAACTCGCGCTGGGTCGGGATCTGGTCGTCGATGATCGTAAGGACGTGTCCCGGCGCGTCCGCAGCGATGGACGCGCGCCAGAGCGCATCCACCACGTTTCCGACGTAGGTGAGCTGGAGCGGCACCTCGCCATCGCCGAACACGGTGTAGCGGTCGCCCTTGAGTGAGCCGACGTGCGGCAGGTGCTCGAGATACGGGCTGATGCCATCGCCGAACACGAGTCCCGGACGCAGCACCACCGCCTCGATCTCGCCAGCGCGATTGGCGTCGAGAAGCATCTGCTCGAGCAGAAGCTTGGCGCGCGAATAGTGACCCACGCGCTCCGGGTCGTCGGTCATCTCCTCGGTCACGACAGTTCCGTCGCGGAGGCCGCCGAGCTTGAACGCGCCCATGGTGCTGGTGAAGACGAAGCGGCGAACTCCCGCGCGTTTTGCCTCGTCGAGCAGTCGCCGGCCACCGTCGAGATCGACACGCTCGAACTCGTCCGCCGTGCCCTTCATGACGGAGGCGAGGTGATAGATAGTCTGCACGCCCTCGGCGAGACCGTCGATGACGGCGGCATCGGCGAAGTCGCCGATCACCACCTCCACGTTCGGGCCGGCGATCTCGCGTCCGCGCACCGGGTCGCGGGCGAGCGCGCGCACGCGAACGCCGCGCGCCGCCAGGAAGCGCACGAGGTGCCGGCCAATGAAACCCGTGGCGCCGGTGACGAGCGCCGATTCGCCGAGCGGAGATGTCGGCGCGTCTCCGCCCGAGGACAGCACCCAGCGCGCGGGTTGCGAGACGAGCGGCGACGGGTCGGGCCACAGCGCGCGCAGAATGCTGACGGCCGCGCGTCCCTCCGCGCCGCTGACCGGCGCCGGTTCGCCCGCGTCGAGCGCAGCGTGGAATGCGGCGATGAGGGAATGGATTCCCTTCGTGGTATCGGTGCGCTTGGTTGCGACGCGCACGGTAGCGGCGACGGTCTGCGTCGCAAGCTGCGCTGCCGTCTCGAAGTTCTTCACGCCGTGAGACAGCGCCTTCGGGAGCTTTCGCTCGCGCTGTACGACGAGCGTCATCGTGGAGAAGTCCGCGCGCAGGGTGCCGCGCGTGCATCGCACTGTGACGCTCACGTCTTCGGGACGCGCGGCGAGCGAGATATGCATAGTTGCCGCCCCGCCCTCGGCGTCGATGAGCGCCGCGACCTCTTCTAGCCCATCGGCGGAGCGGCGGTCCCGCACCCCCGATACACTGAGCGGCTCGCCGACCAGGCGGATCAGGACCGACGCGGGATGGGAGGCGAGATCCTCGAGGAAGCCGCCGGCAAGCCTGCGGTACCACGCCTTGTTGCGAAAGCCGGGAATTCGCTTCGGATCGAACGCATAGGTCGCCGACGCGTGCAACACGTCGCCGATCTCACCGGAGGCGATGAGCGACAGCATCCGCTGCATGAGGGGGTCGTAGACCAGCGAGTGGCCCACGCACAGCTCGCGGTTGGTGCGCTCAGCGGCGGCGATCATCCGGTTGCAATCCTCCACCGACTCCGCCAGCGGCTTCTCCACGTACACGTGCGCGCCTGATTCCATCGCCTCGACGCAGAGCGCAGCGTGCGTAGCCGGCGGCGTGAGAACGTGCACAGCGTCCGGTCGCATCGCGTCCAGCATTGCGCGCTGAGTCGTGAACCACTCCGGAACGCCGAGCTGTTCGGCTTTCTCGCGAGCGCGGCGCTCGTCCGCGTCCACGACGGCGACGACCTCCGCGCCGACGCGTCTGAGCCCGGAGACGTGGATGTTCGAGATGAGACCGGCGCCGACGATGGCGACGCGGCGTGGAGACGAAACAGTGGGTCTCGGAGCTGTGGAGGTCACGGATCAGCCGACGGGGTGCGAGAGATCGATGCGGGAGTGGGGGTTCGCGGCGTGTGCGCCGCGCTGGACGCGGAGGCATGCGCTCCTCCTGCTGCTGCCTGCGGAGCGTGCGGGGAGTCCGAAGCGAGCTCTCTATAAATTTCGGAGAGCCTGCCCGAGTACGTGTCGAGCGAAAAACGCTCGACGTCGAGCTTCGCTGCTGCTCCCATCGCCCGCCGGAGCGCCGGATCACCGAGCAAGCGCACGAGGGCATCGGCGAGCGCATCGGGGCGCGCGGGCTGCACCAGGAGACCCGTCACTCCGTCGACGACGATGTCCGGAAGGCCGCCGACCCGCGACGCCACGACTGGCACGCCGAGCGCAAGCGCCTCGAGTGCCACGAGCCCGAATCCCTCTTCAAGCGAGGGCACGGCGGCGACGTCGAATCCACCGACGTACGCCTGCGCGTCACGTTGAAATCCGGCGAACACCACGCGATCCGCGATCGCGAGCTCCTCGGCGCGAGCGCGGAGCGCGGCTTCCTCCGGGCCTTGTCCCACGAGCACTAGCCACGCTCGAGGATGCGCGCGGCGGACGATCGCGAACGCGTCGATGAGGTACTCGATCCCCTTGGCGGGATAGAAGCGGGTCACCGCACCGATCACGGGATCATCGAGCGCGATCCCGTGAGCCATCCGGCGCGCCGCGATCGCGTCTGCGGTCGCCGGCGCGAACGAGTGGCGAGGCAGCGGGTAGGTGAGCACTTCGACCGATCCCGGAGCAAACCCCATACGCTTCACGGCAAAGTCGCGTACGCTGTCGCTAATCGCGAGCACGCGGGTGGTGTGCGGTGCGAGGGCGCGATACGCCAGCTCCACAGCGCGTGGAAATCCTCGGGGCTGACCGGGGCTGTGATGCGAGATCACTTGCACGATGGACGGGATGCCCGCGAGACGGGCGGCGATCCGGCCGAGCGTGCACGCGCCGAAGTCGGTGAGGTGGACCACCTCGATTCGATCGCGCCGGATGATCCGGAGGAGTCGGACGAGCGAGACTGGGCTGAACCGGGCGTCGCCGAAGAAGCGAAAGGGCAGCCCTTCAGCGCGCAGCTGGGCGCCGAGGGTGCTGGCCCCGCGAAGCACGCACACCGTGGGCTCCACGAGCCGTCGGTCGAGCGCGCGCGCCAGCTCGATGAGCTGGCGGCCGCCCCCATGAAGAGCGCCGTCATAGTCGATGTGGTCGCACGCGATCAGCACGCGCACGGGCGTGCGGCCCGCATGGACGGTTTCGTCGCTGGAAGGATTGCTCACGCGTACCCGTGCGCGCGATACCATTCCGCCGTCTCCCTTAGCCCATCGTCGAGCGCGACGCGCGGGCGGTAGCCGATCATCTGCGCCGCCTTATCGATGCGAAAGGCGCGACTCTTGGTGAAGAAGGCGACGCGCCGCCGGAAAATCGGTGGATCGACGTGTAGCGGCACGCAGACCGCCTCGCACAGCGCGCCAGCGATATAGAACGGCCACACGGGCAGGTGGAGCCGCGGTGCGGGGACGCCCCACACGCGCGCGATCCGGGCGGTAAGCTCATCGAGGGAGCAGTACTCCTCGCCAGCGATGATGAACGATTCGCCAACCGCGGCGGGGTGTGACGCCGCGAGGCGCATCCCGTCGACCAGGTCGCGCACGTGCACCATGTGGAAGAGCGTGCGCCCGTTTCCGAGCATGATAAAACGCTGCCGGGCGATCGGACGGAACAGCTTGAGCAGCCGCATGTCGCCGGGCCCGTAGGTTCCCGCTGGACGGATCACCGAGAGCGGGAAGTCGTGCTCACGCTGGAACTCGGTCGCGAGCCGCTCGCCCTCGCTCTTGGTCGCCTGGTACACGTCGCCCGGCGTGTGCGGAGCCGTCTCGTCGGCCGGCGGGTGCTCGATGTGGCCGTGCACGCCCGCCGTACTGACGTGGACGAATCGACGTACCCCCTCCGCGCGGGACGCCTCGAGGAGGTGCCGTGTGCCGTCCACATGGACTTCGCGATAACGTCGGTCGGCGATACCCGGCTCGCGAAAGGCCGCCGCCAGGTGAAACACCACGTCTCGACCGCGGACTGCGTCGCCGACGGCGCGCCGATCCGACACATCGCCCTCGACGACATCCACTCCCCCCGGAAGCCGCGCGCGCGCGCGCGCGGCGCTCCGCGCCAGCACGCGGACGTCGTCGCCCGCCTCGATGAGGGTGCGCACCAGAT
>JBDTOD010000239.1:0-4493 GCA_039933415.1 bacterium | reverse complement strand
GTTCGGTGGCGGCATCGAGCGGAAGCGATGGCTGCTCGAGCACGAGGGCGCGATCGCGCGAGCGCCGACGCTGTCGCTCGGGCTCTGACCCCGGGCTCTGACCCCGGGCTACTGCTTCGCCAGATCCGCGGTGCCGATCGTGCCCGCGTGACGGATGAGCCGCACGTAGAAGTTCTTCGCATCCACGCCGAAGCGCCCGTTGCCGGAGCCCATCTGTAGATCGGGGTTGGTGAAGCGAACCCTCGCACGAGGCACACCGCCGTCGGCGGGCACGGACCAGATCGCACCGATCCCTTCCGCGTCGATCGCGGTGAAGAAGATCGTACGCGAGTCGCGCGACCACATCGGCTGCTGTGGCGCGGGCGTCCCGGCGGGCTGGCCCGCGCGCACGAGCACGTGCGCCACACCGCCGGTCGGCGCGATCGTCGACAGCGCGGGGGGATTGCCGGGCACGATGAACGCGATGAGTCGGCCGTCGGGCGACCAGCGCGGCAACAGCCCGCCCTCCGCGCCGGCGATCGGTGCAGGCTTGCTCCATCCATTCGCGTCGCGCGTCAACACCTGCACCGGCTCCTTGCGGCCCGGATCGCCGGCGATGACGATCTTCATTCCGTCGGGGCCCCAATCCTCGCCGCGCGGCGCGCTCTCCGTCACTTCCTGCGGTGTCCCGCCGCCGGACGGTGCCACCATCACGCGGAAGCGGCCGTCGCGCACGGCGTGAAAGGCGATCTCCTTGCCATCCGGCGACCACACGGGTCCGAACTCGTTCGTCGAATCCGACGTGAGCTGCACCGGCGTGCCGCCCTGACTCGGCATGCGATAGAGATCGGAGTTGCCGCTTCGGGTCGACGTGTACACAAGCGACGTGCCGTCGGGCGACGCGCTCACCTCTTCGATGAGATCGGTGCTGTGCGTGAGCTCGCGCCCGCTCGCCGCCACCGTCGTCTCCTCCTCGCTGATGGGGATGGACCAGAGGTTCGACACGGGCTGATACGTCGAGTACGCGAGCGTGCGATCGTCGCGCCCGAGCGAGATGCTGAACGCCGACAGCCCTGTCGTCATGCGTGTCGGTGGACCAAGCGGCTCCATCGAGGACGAGAGCGAGAGCTCGAACACGTCGCGGCCGCCCTGGCGCGAAGACACGAACAGCAGGTGCCGGCTGTCCGACGTCCACACAGGGCTCAGGTCCATCGTCGCGTCCTGCCGCTCGGCGGTGAGACGCACCACCTTGCCGGTGGCGACGTTGACGGCGATGAGGCTCGCCGGCGCGATGCTGCCGAGATCGGCGCCGCCGAACGCGAAGCGCGCGCTGCCGACCGAGGCGGCGATCCACTGTCCATCGGGCGACCACGAGAGCTGAAAGACACCGCCGAACCGGCCCTGGCCGCCGAGGTCGGCGATCGTCGTGTCTCGCGCGGAGTCGAGCTCGCGCACGCGGATGCGCGGACCGTCGGTGTAGGCGATCCGCCTGCCGTCTGGCGACCACGCCGGGCTCCCGCGAAAGCTTCGCCGTCCGGTGTCCGGCACGACGAGCCGCGGCGGGCCGCCCAGCGCCGGCACGACCGAGATGCCGACTCCTGGCGACATGAATGCGATGCGACTCCCGTCCGGCGACCAGCGTGGCCAGCGCTGGCGTCCGGGCATCGAGTCCGTGAGCGCGATCGCGCGTCCTCCGTCGAGGGAGCGCACGTAGAGGTGCATGCGTGACGCCGGACCCGACGCGTAGGCGAGCAGCGTGCCGTCGGGCGACAGCGCGGGATCGAGGAACAGCCCGGCTTCCGACGTGACGGCATGGGTGCCGAGCACCACGAGCCGCAGGTTCGCCACGTACCGATCGCGCGCGACGACCGCGAGCGCGACGATCGCGAACAGCATCACCGCCGCGACGATCCAGCGCTTGCGGCCCGACGACGCACGCGACACGGGCGCCGCACCCGGCGCGGTATCGGTGCGCCGGAGCGCTTCGACGAACTGCATCGTGCTCTGATAGCGGTCAGCCGGCACCTTCGACAGCGCGACGAGCACCGCGTCGTTCATCGCCTGCGGAATGGTGCCGCGCTGCACGCGCGGTGGCAGCGGATCGGTCGTGATCACCTTCGCCACGATCGCCTGTGCCGTCGGTCCCGTGAACGGCGGCTCGCCGACGAGCATCTCGTACGTCACCGCGCCCAGCGCGTACACATCGGCGCACAACGTGATCTCGCGCTGCCCCATCGCCTGCTCGGGGCTCATGTAGTGCGGCGTGCCGAGGCTCATTCCCGTCTCGGTCATCCGCGTGCTGCCCACCTTGCTCGCCGCCAGCGCGATCCCGAAGTCGGCGATCAGCGCGGACCCCTCGTGCAGCAGGATGTTCTCCGGCTTGATGTCGCGATGGATCACGCCGTGACGATGCGCGTAGTCGAGCCCCGACGCCACCTCGGTGGTGATGCGCACGACGTCGGCGATCGGGAGCTGCGTCTCGCGGTCGAGTCTCTGTCGAAGCGATTCTCCGTCGACGAACGGCATCACGTAGAACAGGAAGCCGTCCGCCTCACCCGAGTCGAAGAGTGGCAGGATGTGCGGATGCTGCAGCTTGGCCGTCGTGCGGATCTCCGTGAGGAACCGCTCCGCACCGATCACCGCGGCGAGCTCGGGACGCAGCACCTTCACCGCCACCTGCCGGTGGTGCTTGATGTCCTCGGCCAGGTACACGGTCGCCATGCCGCCGGAGCCCAGCTCGCGCACGATGGCGTATCGCCCGTCGAGCGCGCTGGTCAGTAATTGCGGAGTGGGATCGGTCACGTGAAGCGGGCCACTGGACGAGCACGAACGGCGAGGCCGGGCGACGGCCGGCGGTCATGAAATACTACCCGCGGATGGCTCTCCGCCGTTGGTCTCAACTCACGAAGACGATGTCGCCGTCCTCGTCGATCCCGACTTCCTGATTCAACCCGCACACGCCGCACACCTTCGTCACCACCCAGGCCACCTTCAGCTCCTCGGCCACCGCCGCCGTCGCCGGCTTGACGCTGAGCTTCTTGTACGTGTACTCGCCACACCGCTCGCACGCGTGAGCCCTGGCAATGCGTTCGGCACGCTCGCTGGTGATCGGCGCCACGCTCAGAGTTCCGCCACGACGTCGCCGTCCGGGTCCTCGCCCTCGGCGCGCGGCTCGCCGGCTCCCAGTCGCGGGGCGGAGGGCGACTGCGCCGGCGAGCTGGCGCGTGCCGTACCGCTCGGACGCCGCGTCGGATCGGTGGTGGACGTCGCTCCGGCCTCCTTGGCGCTGCGCACGAGCAGCTCGCGCAGTCCGCCCAGCGCGCCCATCACGCCCGTCGCCTCGACGGGCAGGAAGATCGTCGTCCCCTTACCCTCGGTGATCTTGGGGAGCGCCTCGAGGTACTTGATGCCGAGCAGGTACATCGCTGCCTGGCCTTCGGGCAACGACTGCGAGATCCGGTCGAGCGCTTCGGCTTCGGCCTCGGCCATCGCGAGCCTCGCCGTCGCCAATCCCTGCGCGCGGAGAATGGCCGCGTCCTTCTCGCCTTCGGCGCGCCGCACCTGGGCCTCGCGCACGCCCTCCGACTCGAGGATCGCCGCACGCTTCGTCGCCTCCGCGTTCGTCACCGAGGCGCGCCGCTCGCGCTCGGCTCGCATCTGCAGCTCCATCGACTGCTGGATGTCGCGCGGCGGCTCGATCGCCTGGAGCTCGACGCGCGTGAGATCCACGCCCCAGCCAATCGCTGCTTCTTCGATCACTTCGCGCATTCGTGTGTTGATCGCATCGCGGCTCGCCAGCGTCGCGTCGAGCTCCATCTCACCGACGATGTTGCGCAGCGTCGTGCGCGTCAGCGTCTCGAGCGCGTAGGGAAGGTTCTGCACCGCGTAGGTCGCCTTCTGCGGATCGGCGACGCGATAGTACAGGACGGCGTCGATGTCGATCGTGACGTTGTCCTTGGTGATCACCGGCTGGCTCGGGAAGTTGAGCACCTGTTCCCGGAGATCGATCCGCGTCGTCGAGCCGGCGGTGATCTTCTTCGCGCCGCCGACGGCGAGCTCGAAGTAGCGGACGTCGATCGCGCGCGGACGCTCGAGCAGCGGGATGAGGATGTTGAGTCCTGAGCGCGCGACGCGGTGGAACCTGCCGAGCCGCTCGATGACCATCACCTCGGCCTGGCCGATGACCTTGAACGAGGCGTACGAGAGGCCGGCGAGGATCGCGAGCAGGATGAGAACGACGGGGGCCATGGACGCTCCGGAGGAGACGACAGATGTTACTCCGGCACTCAGAGCCGGGCAACGTCGAGCCAGTCGGCTCGGGGTCAGAGCCCGGGGTCAGAGCCCGAGGTCAGAGCCCGGGGTCAGAGCCCGGGGTCAGAGTCCCTCCCCGACGTTCGCTTCGCCCCGTCGACTCGACGTGTCGAACAGGCATCTCAGCGATGGGACGAGCACCGCTACACGTACACGCTCGCGAAGCTCGGCGTCGCCGCGCTCGGAGCGCTCATGAGCCGCGC
>JBDTOD010000238.1:0-4604 GCA_039933415.1 bacterium | reverse complement strand
GATGAACCAGACGTCGGCGCCATCGTTGGTCGTGCCCGTCTTGCCGCCGGCGGGAATGTGGAACTGGCTGCCGACCGACCCTGCCGCGGTGCCGCGCTGCACGACGTCCTTCATCATGCTCACCATGAGCCACGCCTCTTCCTGCGACATCACCGGCGTACGCACGGGCGTCGGCTCCCAGAGCACGTCGCCCTTTGCGTTCTCGACGCGCACGATGGCCGTCGGGGCACTGCGTGTTCCGAGCGTGGCGAATGCCGAGTAGGCCGCGACCATCTCGATCGGGTAGACGTCGGCCGCGCCGATGTAGATCGACGGATAGGGTGGAATCGGCGTGCTGATGCCGAACTTGCGCGCCATCTCGGTGACGCTTTGCGGGCCAAGCTCCATGCCGACCTTGATCGCGATGATGTTGCGCGACTGGTAGAGTCCGCGCCGCATCATCATCGGACCTTCGAACTTTCCGTCGTAGTTCTGCGGCGTCCAGTTGCCGCCGCCGGACTGCGGCACGGAGACGGGCGAGTCATCGACGATGTACGTGGGCGGTCGGCCGTTCTGCACCGCGTCGGCGTAGACGATGGGCTTGAAGGTGGAGCCCGGCTGGCGCAGCGCCTGGGTGGCGCGATTGAACTTGGAGTCGTCGAAGTCGCGCCCGCCGACAAGTGCGCGGACGGCGCCGGTGCGCGGATCCATGGCCACGAAAGCGCCCTGGAGATAGGGCGAGTTCGCCGCGGCCGCGGTGCCGGCACGCTCCGACGCCGTCGACATATACGCTTCGTACGAGCGGTGTTTGTAGGCGCCGAAGCGCCCTGCCTCGATCGCGCGCATCTGGTTCTCGAGCGCGCGCTCGGCGGCGGACTGGAAGTCCACGTCGAGCGTCGTGAAAACCTTGAGCCCCTGCTCGTAGAGCCGTTGGCCGAACTGCTGCTCGAGTTGCTGGCGCACCCATTCGACGAAATAGGGTGCAACGTCGCCAGCCTCGGACTTCCGCGCGAGCTGCAGCGGATACGCCTTGGCGAGGCTGGCCTCCGCGTCAGTGATCCCGCCCTGCTCGCGGATCACTTCGATGACGGTGTTGCGGCGCTGGATGGCGCGCTCGGGAAAGCGACGTGGGTTGTATCGCTCCGGCGCTTTGGGCAGACCGGCGAGCGTTGCCGCCTCGGCGAGATTGAGCTCGCGCGCCGACTTGCCGAAGTAGCGCTGCGCGGCGGTCTCGATGCCGTACGAGCCGTTGCCCAACGCGATCTGGTTCAGGTAGAGCTCGAGGATCTTGTCCTTCGAGTACCGCGACTCGATGGCACGCGCGACCTTGATCTCCTTGAGCTTGCGCACGGGCGACTTGTCGCGCGTGAGCCGCTCGGGGAAGATGTTGCGCGCGAGCTGCATCGTGATCGTCGAGAATCCTTCGGCGAAGCTGCGGGCCCGTATGTCGGTGACGATCGCGCGCGGAATGCTCTGGAAGTCCACTCCTGCGTGCTGGTAGAAGCGCTTGTCCTCCGTCATCACGAAGGCGTTCCGCACGAGCGGCGGGATCTGGTCGATCTTGAGCAGCGTCCGCCGCTCGAGCCCGAGCTCGGCGATGAAGCGCCCGTCCGCCGCGTAGAGCTTGGACGTCTGGCGTGGCTGATATTGCTCGAGGACCTCGACGGCCGGGCAGGCTCCAGCGCGACAGACGAGCGCCCAGGCGGCATAGCCCAAGCCGACCACGAACGCGAGGGCAAACGTGACGCCGATGCCCAATCCGCGGGTGAGCCCGGGATGCGCGCGGCGGAAGTTCTTCGAGAACGGGAGGTCCATCAACCGTCGGGAATGAGCTGTCGGTCCGGGCGGATGCCGCGCTGGACTCGGGAGGGAACGTTAATGCGCGCATCGGGATGCCGCATCGAGCCGAGGCGCAGGCCGCGGCTGACAATCGGACACTTCACCGTCTACTTTTGTGCCATGCAGACGACAGAAGTGCTCGACGAGCTTCAGTGGCGCGGACTGGTCTACCAGCACACCGACGGCGTGCCGCACGCGCTCGCCGCCGGATCCATCTCGGCGTACATCGGCTTCGATCCGACAGGAAACAGCCTGCACGTCGGCAGCCTCGTGCCGATCATGGTGCTGGTGCACCTGCAACGGTGCGGGCATCGGCCGGTGGCACTCGTCGGCGGAGGTACCGGCATGATCGGCGACCCGAGCGGCAAGTCGTCGGAACGGCAGCTGCTCACGAGCGACCAGGTTGCCGAGAACGCGGCGGCGATCCGCCGACAGCTCGAGCGGTTTCTCGACTTCGAGGGTCCGAGTGCGGCCCGGATGCGCGACAACGCGGCGTGGCTGAACTCGCTGCATCTCGTGGATTTCCTGCGCGACACCGGCAAGCACTTCACGGTCAACTACATGCTGCAGAAGGACTCGGTGCGCTCACGGATGGACGCAGGCATCTCGTTCACCGAGTTCTCGTACATGCTGCTTCAGGCGTACGACTTCATGGAGCTGCGCCGCCGCGACGGCGTGACGCTGCAGCTCGGCGGAAGCGACCAGTGGGGGAACATCACGGCGGGGATCGAGCTCATTCGCCGCGTCGATGGTGCGGAGTCGCACGGGCTCACCATGCCGCTCGTCACGACGTCCACGGGGGCGAAGTTCGGGAAGACGGAGGCGGGTGCCATCTGGCTCGACGGCGAGCGCACGTCGCCGTACGCGTTCTATCAGTTCTGGCTCGCGACGGACGACGCGGATGTCGGCCGTTACCTGCGCTACTACACCTTGCTCCCGCGCGCCGAGGTCGAAGCGCTCGACGCGGCGACGGTGAGCGCGCCGGAGAAGCGCGTTGCCCAGCAGGCTCTCGCACGCGACGTCACGCGGCGCGTGCACGGCGACGCGGCACTCGGTGCGGCCGAGCAGGTGTCGACGTTCTTCTTCGGCGGGCTGGAAGCGACGGCGTTGAGCGAGGACGCCTTCGGGATCCTTCGCGCCGAGGCGCCGTTCGCCGAGGTCATGCGTGCGTCTCTTTCGAGCGAGAGCGACGCCAGCGCGTTCGACGTACTGAAGCTGTTGACGGCGTCGGGTCTCGCCGGGTCGAACGGCGCGGCGAAGCGACTGCTCGAACAGGGCGGCGTGTCGGTGAACAAGAGGAAGCTGAGCGCGACAGACCGTCACGTGCCGGCAGGCGAGGCACTGCTCACCGGCGGGCACGTCGTGGTCGGCAAGGGCAAGCGAGACTACGCGCTGCTCCGCGTGAAAGACTGATCCGGCGAGCGGCCACCGCACCTGGCATCAACCGCGCAATGCGGCGAGTGCGAGCTCGATCTCTTCGGCCGTCGTGTAGCAGTGCGGGGCGAGGCGAATGGTGCCTTCGCGCACGGAATGGATCACCTTCGCGTGCTGTAGTCGCGCGGACGCTGCGCTCACATCGGGCGGCCGCACCGTCACGATGCCGGCGCGACGCTCCGCGGGTGTGACGACGTCGACTCCAGCGCGCGTCGCGCCGTCGTACAGCTCGTCGGCGCGCGTCGCGATGTGGCGCATCACGTCGACCCAACCGAGCTCGCGCAGCAGGCCGAGGCTCGCCGCCATTCCCGCGAAGTCCTGATAGGCGAGGGTGATCTGCTCGAAGCGGCGCGCGTCGTCGCGCCAGGTGAGGTCGTAGTCGAGCAGCGTGGAGAAGTCGTCGGAGCCTTTCACGCCCATCCAGCTCACCGGCTGTGGCGAGAGCCGGTCGAGCAAGGACGGCTTCACGTACGTGAAGCCGCTCCCCCACGGCGACAGCAGCCACTTCTGCGCGCCACACGCAAGCAGGTCGATGCCCACACGCTTCACATCGAGCGGGATGGCGCCAACGCCTTGAATGCCGTCTACCACGAACCAGATGCCGCGAGCGCGACACTCGGCGCCGAGCCTTTCGAGATCCGCGGTGAAGCCGGTAGCAAAGCCGACCCACGACAGGGAGAGCACGCGGACGCCCTGATGATCGAGCGCGGCGAGCAGCGCGCTCTCGTCGGGCAGTCCATCGCGCGCGCGAACGCGACGCACGGTGAAGCCTCGTGCGTTCGCGGCGGCCAGCCACGGATACATGTTGGCGGGAAACTCGAGGTCCGGTACGACGACCACGTCACCAACGCCGAGGGGGAGACCCCACGCCGCGAGGTTGAGCCCGGACCCGGTGTTCGCCGCCAACGCGATGTCGCGCACGTCGGCCCCAATCAGCTCCGCCGCCAGCGCGCGCGACTGCGTGAGCACGGCGAACTGTTCTTGGTGCGAGAGACGGTGGGGCGCGGCGCGCTTCCGTGTGAACTGATCCTGCGCTTTGACGGTGCGCTCCGGGAGCGGGCCGGTGCTGGCGACGTTCAGGTAGATCGCCTCGCCGGCGTCGGCCCACGGAAACTCGTCGCGCCGCAGTCGCTCGACGTCGAACGGCACGCTCAGGTGCGCGCCGACGGCGGTGCCTCGATCACACCACTCTTGGACGAGTGGCGCGGATCGAGCGCGTCGCGCAACGCGTCGCCGAGCAGGTTGAACCCGAGCACCGCGGCGCCGATGGCGAAGCCCGGCGCAACCGACGTCCACGGCGCGTTGCGAAGCTGGTTCAGGTCGCGGCCATCGGCGATCATGGATCCCCAACT
>JBDTOD010000237.1:0-4643 GCA_039933415.1 bacterium | reverse complement strand
CGGCGATGTACGCCTTCGACTTCGTGTTGGCGAACTTCGGGATCGCGATCGCGGCGAGGATGCCGATGATGACGACGACGATCAGAAGCTCGATGAGGGTAAATCCGCGACGAGTATTGTGCATGACCTGGAGAGATGGCGGGAAGGAGCGCCGCCGGGCGGTGCGTTGATGCAGACTTCCCGGAGGCTGACGTCGCCCCACCTGAGAGATTCACAGGGAGCGCTGCCGCATACATCAACCAGACGGCTGGGGCAGTCGCGGGGCAACGGACTGTCATCATGCCTTCGTCGCGAGGGCACATGCCGCGAGACAAGATGTCTCACCCCACCCACGAACTGGCTCCACGGCGTTCCGCCGATTGCGTCTGCGCGCTCAGCCGCTGACTCGCGCGAGTGGATCGTTCGGAGTGGAGTATCGCGGCCGCGGAACCTCGCCGGACCGGCGGACGATGGCCGCGACGGAGGTGGCCGGCGTGGCGTTGGACCGGACGCCGGGTGCCCACAGTCGGACGCGGTTGCGCCCGCTGCGCTTCGCCGCGTAGAGCGCTTCGTCGGCGCGCGCGCGCAACGCGAGGCCGATGTCCGAGTCGGTGATCCGCTCGGCGGCGATGCCGACGCTCATCGTCACCGGAGTGTCTGGAGGCAGCGACGCGCAGCACCGCGCTCGGAGAAGCGTCATCATTCGCTCGGCGACCGCGCCGGCGGCCTCGGCGTCAGCCCAGGGCAGCAGCACGGTGAACTCCTCGCCACCCATGCGCGCGACCACCCCTTCTTCGCTCACCGCTTCGGCGAGCATGGTGGCAACTTCGTAGAGCACTTCATCGCCCACGAGATGGCCGAACCGATCGTTGATCTGCTTGAAGTGATCGAGATCGACGGCGAGCAGCGCGATGTCGCCGCGCCGACGGCGTGCCTCGGCGAGTGCGCGTTCGAACTGTTGCGCGAAGCCCCGGCGATTGAGGCAGCCCGTGGCGGCGTCGGCATGCACCATCGGCGCGATCTCCGTGCGCAGATCGTTGAACGCCGCGCCGATCGCCGTGACCGCGTCGGCGTGCGTATCGCCGGCCATGTCATACGATCGTCGGAAGTCGCCGTCGCGCGCCTCCTCGAACAACGCGGCGAGCACTCGCAGCCGCTTCTCGACGCGACCGTGCAGGAGGAAGCTGACGGTGGCGAACAGCCCGTAGCTGCCGAGGGCCCACAGACTGTCGAGCGGTGCTGCGGCAACGCTCGTGCCGGCCGCAGCCACGAGGACGAAGTATGCGAGCAGAGTCGCAGTGAGCACGAGTGCGGCGGGTCGCACGCCGAATTGCACCAGCGCGATCTGTAGTGGCACGGCCGCGGCGAGCAGGATCCACGTGGACGACGCGGCACCGGCGAGCGGATAGACGACGGCGAACAGCAGCAGGATGTCCGCGATGCCGTGCGCGGACATCAGCGCGGTCCCCGCGCGCTGTCGGCGCAGCATCCACACCGTGCTCGCGCCGGTGAAGGCGACGTATGCCGTCAGTTCCGCGAATGCGACGAGCAACGCCGTGTGCGTCGCCACGCGCGGCCAGACGATGAGCGCCGCCGCCACGCTCGCCGCGGCGAGTCCCCGAATACGATTCTGCCGGAGCAGCACGAGGATCGCGCTGCGAGTGGTCGGCATGATGGAGGGAGTGGGCACTCGGCAGGGAGGACGGTAGTGCAATCGAGGACGGCCGACGTCGGCGCTATCCCCTGCTCATCGTGATGAGCACTTCGTTCGCGGCCGCGACGCCGCGGTACTGGGCTTCCTCGAACAACGACAACCCACTGACGTCGGAGTTCGCGAGATGAATTCCCGACGGCGACCACGTCTGCGCAGTGCGTGCCACTTGACTCAGAAAACCAACGGTCGGACGAACCATTGCGTGGCCCGTCCGAAAGATATCGACTCGACTGATACACCGGCGAATGTTCGGGTGCGCCGGCTCCAGCTCCGTCACGATTCGTTCCACCCAATCCTCATACCGCGCCGTGAGGAGTTGGTGCCGTTCCACGCTCGGATCGTTCGCGGCGAGTGCGTGGTAATACGTCCACACCGAAGATTCCCCGTCACGCGCGCGCAACGATTGATGCGTCGCCACGACGTATCCGAGACCAGCGCCCGCACGCAGCACGTTGTCCCACGCAGGCGGCGCTCCCCGCTCTTCGGGCCAGTGATCGACGGTGAGATTGGCGACCAACCAGGGTGAGTAGACGAAGTGCGGAGGGCGCATGCCCTCCACGACGTACGGCGCCAGGAAGGTGGGCGCCGCGAAGATCACCTGCTCACACACGATTTCCTCGTTGCCGGCGCGTACGCGCCATCGACCTCTGTCTGCAAGCACCCGGTGGACGGGCACTCCCGTCACTAGATAATTCGTCAACTTCTTGGAGAGATGTCTCGCGATCCATGCGTTTCCTTCGGGCCAGGTGATCGGGCCGTCCTCCGAGGGTTCGCGCGACGCGAAGTAGTGCAGACCGGCCCACGCGGACGTATCGCGCAGCAACGCGCCGTAGTCGTCGCGCGTCGCATACTCGGCGAACCATCGCATCGCCGGCGAGCGAAGCTCGTGCGCCGTCAACCACTGCTCGAACGAGATGCGATCGAGCGGTGAGTCGTGCGTCGCGCCGAGTGCCATCGGGATCGTGAACTGCCCCGAGGCGCGATGCTCGGCCACCAGCGATTCGAATCGGCGCAGCTCCTCGCGGCCCACGCGTGAGCCGAGAAGCTCGGACTCGAGACCGAACTGCCATGTGCCGTGGAGGAACAGTCGCTCGTGCGGAGCGAAGCAGAGCGATCGCTCGTCCCACCCTGCATCGGTGAGCACACCCAGCTCCGTGAACAGTTCGCGCACGAGCGTCGCGCGCGGTCCTGGTACCGGCACGTAGTGCGCCGCCCATGGATAGCGCGACACGGCGTTCTCGCCGGCGCGCGCATTGCCGCCCGTCTCGTGCTCCATCTCGAAGAGCACGAAGTCGTGAAAGCCACGACGCTCGAGCTGCCACGCGGCGCTGAGCCCCGCAATGCCACCGCCGATGATCACGACGGGCACGCGGCGTGAGCGAGCCGGAGCCACGAGGGCTTCCTGGGAGCGCAAGCGGTGTCCCATTGCCGCGCTCTCGTTGACCCACCCGCCGGCGATGCGTGCGCCTCCCTTCGCGGTGAGGCCGAGCAGCGCCGGTGCGCCGATGATTCGCGCGGCGAGTGCCGCCGCCCCAGCCGTCGCGGCGACTGCGCCGGCGATGACGAACGCTCGGCGCGATGGGCCCGAGCCTGACGCCGACGGCGGCGACGCGTCGTCGATCACGCGAAGGTCACGTGCCGGGGTGCCTCATCGGTTGACGCGATCCCACTCCTGCTCGTAGTAGCGCACGAGGATCTGCGTGTTCAACCGGTTCGCCTCGACGGGCACGGGCTGCATATCGGCGGAGAACTCGAACATGCGCGGCACTTCTGCCACGGTGAGGTAGCGCAGCCCGTTCGGCAGCGACGTCGGGGGCTCGTACTGTGTGTCGAGCGACCCGAGCACGAAACCCCACTCGCCGAACGACGGCACGTAGAGATGGTACGGATACGTGTGCAACCCGGCCTGTTTCATCGTCTCGGCAATGCACCAGTAGCTCTGGCGCGCGAAGAGCGGCGACGTCGCCTGCACGACGACAAGCCCGGCGCGCGTGACGTGCCGGGCGAGCAGCCGATAGAACGCCGTCGTGTACAGCTTCCCCACCCCATAATTGTTCGGATCGGGAAAGTCGACGACGACGAAGTCGAACATGTCCGGGTTCCGGTCGAGCCAGACGAAGGCGTCGTCGTTGATCACGTGCACCTTTGGCGACTTGAGCGCGCCATGATTCAACGCGACGAGCGTCGGGTGCGTGGAGAAGAGCCGCGTCATCTCCGGGTCCAGATCCACGAGCGTGATCGACTGTAGATCGGGGTACTTCAACAGCTCGCGCACGGCGAGCCCGTCACCGCCGCCGAGCACGAGCACGCGCCGCGCCGATGGACGCGACGAGAGCCCTGGATGCACCAGCGCTTCGTGGTAGCGGTATTCGTCGCGCGAGCTGAACTGGAGGTGCGAGTTGAGCCAGAGCCGCAAGTCGTCCTTCCACGCTGTGAGCACGATGCGCTGGTACCGTGTGCTGCGCGCGAAGATCACGTCGTCGGAGTAGATGCTGTCTTCGGCGAGGTTGGTGATCTTCGTGGCGCCGGCCATGCCGACGCCGAGGCACAGGAGCACGGCGATGCAGGCGGAGGCCAGCACGCGGCGGGCGCCGAGGTGCGCGCGGAACAGCCACACCGACCAGAGCGCGACGGCGGCATTGATCATCCCGAACAGCAGTGCCGAGCGTACCAGGCCGAGCTTCGGCACGAGCAGGATCGGGAACGCCAGCGACGCGGCGAGGGCGCCCAGATAGTCGAAGGTGAGGACGTTGGCGACGACGTCCTTGAAGGCGTAGCGATTCTTCAGGATCCGCATCAAGAGCGGGATCTCCAGCCCGACGAAGATGCCGAGGATCGTCACCAACACGTACAGCACGAGCCGGAACGCACCTGTGTACGCGAACGCGAGGAAGAGGATGGTCGACGAGAATCCCCCGACCAGGCCGACGAGGAGCTCGATCCCGATGAA
>JBDTOD010000236.1:0-4672 GCA_039933415.1 bacterium | reverse complement strand
GCGAACAGCTCACCAGTGAATAGAAGATTCAGAGAATACTCGCAGCCTTGCCTAAACCTCCCGTAGCAAGTCAAGCCGCAAATATCCCTCCAAAGGAGGGCCACACATTTTGGGGCCATTATGCCAATCTGGATACGCGGTACCAGTATACCCGCGTACTTCACTGGCCCGTCCAGAGCCACTTCCGCGCTGCTCGCTTCTCACGCTCACTCTCCCCGCAGTGCCCGCACGGGATCCGTCGCGGCCGCGCGGCGCGCGGGCAGGTAGCTCGCCGTTGCGGCCACCACGGTGAGGATCGCGGCGACGCCGACGAAGGTGAAGGCGTCGAGCGGGCTCACGCCGAACAGGAACGACGTCAGCAGGCGCGTGGCGGCCAGCGCGAGCACGAGCCCGATCGCCATGCCGGCCGCCACCGGGCGCATCCCGTCGCCCACCACCAGTCGCAACACATCGCCGCGGCTGGCGCCCAACGCCAACCGCACGCCGATCTCGCGGGTGCGCTGGCCGATCGAGTACGCCACGATGCCATACAGCCCGACGGCGGCCAGCAGTAGACCGACGAAGCCCAGCACCGCCGTGACGAGCGCGGCCACCCGTTGCGGGAGGAGAACGCCACCGGTCTCGGCGCTCAACGTCGTCACCGTCGGTGCGGGGAGCCGGGGTCGAAGTCCCGCACCGCGGTACGCATCGCCGTCGCGCGTCCGGCGACAGGTCGAGCGCGATGGGCAAGTCCACCGGCAGCGGCAGGCGTGCGAGCAGGCGCGTCGCATTCACCGCCACCTGCACGCCCCGGGCGGCGCCGAGGAGATACAGCAGAAGGCTTTCGCCGTCCGAGCGCGTGCGGATCTGGTAGGCACCAACTCGTGGAGTCCGCTGCGCTGGTAGCTCTGCCGCTACTAGCGCGCCCCGGCGGCGTGCGGCGTCAAGCCCGATCCCATCGCATTGAACTGTTCGATCGCGCCGTAGACGCCCAATCCGAATCCCTTCGCGAGCTGTGCCAGCTCGAACGCATTGTGCGCGAGGAAGATCATGATCGACTGCTCGATCGGATCGACCTGCCACCATCCGCCGTAAGCTCCCGGCCAGCCGACGGTGCCGATCGCGCCCCTGCACAACGTGGGCGCCGCTTTCGCCGGATCCAGCACCACGGCCACGCCGAGACCAAAGCCATGTGCGGCGAAGAGTCGCGTGCCGAACATGCGCGCCGACGCGCGCTGAGCTTCGCTCAGTCGGTTGGCCGTCATGAGCGCGATCGTATCGGGCTCAAGGATGCGGATGCCGTCGACCGCTCCCGCGCCGAGGAACAGCCGCGCGAACGCCAGGAAGTCATCTACCGTCGACCAGAGACCTTGCCCGCCCGATTCGAACGCCATTTCCTCCGGACGCTCGGCCATGAATGCGCCGCCGGGTCCGATCGTCCGCTCGGTCAGTCGACCATCGTCGTCAAAGCCATACAACTTTGCGCACCGGTGCCGTTCTGTGGCGGGAACGTTGAAGCCCGTGTCGGTCATGCCCAATGGCGCAAAGAGACGACGTCTCATCACCTCGCCGAACGACGCACCTTCCATCCGCGCGATCAACAAACCCAACAAGTCGGTGGCACAGCTGTAGTGGAAATGCGCCCCCGGCTGATCGATCAGTGGAAGCGCGGCCAGTCCGGCGATCCAATCGTCGGGCGACACCTCGCTGTCGATGGCGCCGCCAAGCGCGTTCGCGTAGGCGCGAGCCATCGGGCCGGTTTGGAAGTCGGCGTACGTGAGACCGGCGCGGTGAGTCAGCAGGTCCTCGAAGGTGATCGGACGCGCAGCGGGATCGGTCGCATCCAACGGCCCATTCGGAACACGTAAGACCCGCATGTCGGTGAATTCGGGCGCCCAGCGGCTGATCGGTTCGTCGAGCGCGAACCGCCCTTCTTCGAGAAGCGTCAGGGCAACGACCGACGTGATCGGCTTCGACATCGATGCAATCCGGAAGATCGTATCTCGCTGGATTCGAAGTCCGGCGCCGATATCCCGGCAGCCGACGGCGGCGGACTGCGCGACATGACCGTCTCGCCAGGTAAGCGTGGCCGCGCCGGCGAGCTCTCCGGTGCCCACCATCCGGCCGAGCATCCCGTCTACGCCTTCAGCGATCGCCATTGTGGAGCTCCTCTTGTTCACTCGACAAAGTTCAGTGTAAGTTGTATGACGATTATAATATAATCCTCCTATAAAACAAGCAAGTATCAGTTGAGGCACGACGTGACCGGCAGTTCCCGCGACGGATCGAACTCAGGATCTGGGCGCCGCCAGCCCAAGGGAGACAAGCGGGAGCGCACCCGCGCGGCCCTACTCGACGCGGCGTTGTCCGTCACGAGGGAGAAAGGTTTCGAGCAGACGACGCTTCAGGACGTTGCCGAACGGGCGGGAATGACCACGGGCGCCATCTACGGCAACTTCAAGAATCGGGACGAGTTGTTCATGGCGCTGGCCGTTCGGCAGTGGGCTCCTATCCTGCCCCATTTCACTTCCGGCTCCAGCTTCGCCGAGATGATGCGCGCCATGGCCGACGCGGTGCTCGCGGCCATTCCCGACAGGCGACCCGCCGCCGTCGGAGCACTCACCTTTCGCGCGTACGCGCTTCGACATGAGGCCGTGCGTGCGTCGTTCAGCGAAGAGATGGCCAAGGGACTCGAAGCTGGAGCGACGTGGATGGAGACCGTGTTCGCGGCCGACGATCTACCCATGCCTGCGGAGATCATGGTCCGCGTCATCAACGCGCTCATCGAGGGACTGTTGTTTCAGCGCTTCCTGACGCCCGAGCTGATGCCGGACGAGGTTTTCTACGCGGCGTTCGCGGCGTTGGCAGTGAAGCGTACCGGGTAGCGCAGATGCGTAACGCCGACGCCCGCGACCACCGTCGGGTTGCGAAGAACGGCCGGCGTGCCTTCGAGGTTTGCAAAGAGTCGAACCCCTGAGCCGAGCAGAACCGCCGCGACGTCGACGAGGATCTCGTCGAGGAGTCCAGCGTTCAGCAACTGCTGGATGGTGTCCGCGCCGTGGACCGCGACGTACAACGAACGAGGAGCCGCGATTTCGACGTCGTCAACTTCGGCGACCGCGATGGCTCGGTCGAGAGCGACCGTCGGCGAGGAGAGGGCGACCGACATCATGATGCTGCTTCTCGTGGAGGCCAGCACTGTCGAGCGACTCGGGAGTACTTGAGTACCGAGGGCGGGCCACTGAAGTAGTGGAGTAGCACGAGTACGGCGTATCCGGACTGGCATACTCGCCCCTAGAATGTGCCGAGGCATCCGTGCGGGCATTCGCTAGAAACCGCGCTCGCCGAGGACGGCGTCGCGAGCATGCATGCGCACGTTGCCTTGCACGATTTTCGGCGGCTTCGCGTGTGGCTGATCGACCACCTCGCGTAGTAAGTCAAACCACCACGATCCTTCCAAAGGAGGGCCACACATTTTGGGGGCCAATATGCCAATCTGGATACGAGGTACCAGTATACCCGCGTACTTCAGTGGCCCGCCCAGAACCACTTCTGCGCTGCTCGCTTCTCACGCTCACTCTCCTCGCAGTGCCCGCACCGGATCCGTCGCGGCCGCGCGGCGCGCGGGCAGGTAGCTCGCCGTCGCGGCCACCACGGTGAGGATCGCGGCGACGCCGACGAAGGTGAAGGCGTCGAGCGGGCTCACGCCGAACAGGAACGACGTCAGCAGGCGCGTGGCGGCCAGCGCGAGCACGAGCCCGATCGCCATGCCGGCCGCAACCGGGCGCATCCCGTCGCCCACCACCAGTCGGGAGGTAGTCCGGCAGCGGAACCAACGCGCTGACCTTCGGATACGCGCCGCCCGGCGGGGCGGTGCGCTGCGCCGAGACGCAACCCGAAGCGGTGAACAACATTGCGGCACCGAGTGCCGCAGACAGTGCGTAGCGTCTCGCCATGGACCTGCATCACTCCCGCATCGCACGGCTCCGAGATTGCGATAGTCGTTCCATAGGCATAACACCCACGCGCAAGGGCACGGGAGCGCAGCGCATGTCACGACACGGTCAATGATTCAGGACGAGTCCCATACTCGCACGATCTTCACCATCGGTCATTCGACGCGGACGATCGAGGCGTTTGTAGCACTGCTGCGGCAGGTTGACGTGGATCTGCTCGTCGACGTGCGCTCCATTCCGCGCTCGCGCGCGATGCCGCAGTTCAACATCGAGACGCTGCCCGGCTCGCTCGCAGCTGAACGCATCGGGTACCAGCACCTCGGCTCACTGGGCGGGCGACGTCACCATCACAAGGGTGCGCCGCCATCGACGAATACGCTCTGGCGCGTCCCGGCTTTCCGAAACTACGCGGATTATGCCGAGACCGATGCGTTCCGCGCCGGCGTCGACGAGCTGCTGGCGCTTGCCCGTGAGCATCGTTGCGCCATCATGTGCGCCGAGGCCGTGTGGTGGCGATGCCATCGCCGCATCATCTCCGATTCCCTGCTGGCGCGCCACATTCCGGTGGAGCACATCATGGGACTTGGCAAACGCACCGTGGCGACCCTCACACCAGGTGCGCTCGTCATGGCGGACGGGACGCTGCGCTATCCGGCCGCTCCCTGAGCCGCCTGTCCGCTTTCGTGCGGCGTGCGGCGTGCGGCGCGACAATGACGCTCCTGTACCATGCTCTGCGA
>JBDTOD010000235.1:0-4682 GCA_039933415.1 bacterium | reverse complement strand
GACACAACCTCCGCAGTGCATGCCGTCGATGGTCAGAGTGGTCTGTGTCATGACTTGCTCCACGATGAAATATAGGGTGTAGGGGTATAGTAGCATACCCCCCTAGGCTATGTCAAGGCGGCCCCTGGTGATGGCCTCTCCACGTGAACGTCAATCGGCACGGCGCCCGTCGGACCGTCGAGCGATCGCCTTGGTACCGGGCTCCGCCTTGAGGTGTTGATCTTCGGTGCGCGGCCCCCGCGAGTCGCTGCCGAGATACGAGGCTGGGTATTTGACGGGGCATAAAGCGTGCGACACGCCGTGGGTGACTGAAGCAATCACCTTCACATCCACCGGACCCGACCATGCCGCACGCAATGATGCATTCCATGAGCGCCGAGATGCAGCAGTGCCTCGACAACTGCTCCTCCTGTCATGACAGCTGTACACAGACCGCCGCCCACTGTCTGAAGGAGGGTGGCAAACACGCCGAGCCCTCCCACATCACGCTGCTGCTCGATTGTGCCCAGATCTGCGAGACGAGTGCGGACGCCATGATGCGCGGCTCGACGCAGTCAGCGACCATCTGTCGAGCGTGTGCCGACATCTGTCGCGCCTGTGCCGAGTCCTGCGATGCCGTCGGCGAGACGCAATGCGCCGCGATCTGTCGCAAGTGTGCCGAGTCGTGCACGAAGATGGCAAGCATGACGATGTAGGCACGCGAAGAGCCGCTGCGCTTGTTCGTCCGCACCTGTGACCGCGCCGTCGTTCTCCCCCGGAGTGTGCTCGCAGAAGGCCGTCATGCGCGTGCGCAACTTGGGCGCCGACGCCGCGTGGCCAGATAACGCGAGGGAAAGGGCGAGTCCCACTGCGCTCAGCGCCGCGACGCGCCAACCGATCCGGCCCGGATTGCGAGCAGGGTCTTTCGTTTCACGCGAATGCGGCGGATCGCCCGCTATCCTGAAGCCAACGACTGCGGCCACGACAGCCGCAAGCTGAAGAAGCCATCCTTTCCCGCACACTGTCTTGCCGATCATCTGCATCGAGAGGTTCACGTCCCAGACGCGCGCCGCCTGCGCATCGCATACGATTGCGCGAACAGCCGCAGGAGGAGCGTGCACATGAGTATCCAGGCCGCAACGAGACCCAGTCTCGCCGCGCTTTGCTCGGCGTCGTTGACCATCCGGGCGTTCGCCTCCTGCTTTCTCCTGAGAGACGACAACACGAAAGTGCGAAACGTGACTGTGCCGATGAGGAACAGGAGTCCGATGAACTGAGTCCAGCGCACGGCGGCGTACGCCGGCGACTCGGCACCGAAGCCGTTCCCTTCAGGCATCGAAGCGGGGTCGTGGTGCATTGTCACCGACCCGCCAATTGAATCTTCGGGAGCTTGCCCGGGAGCTTCGGGTGATGTGCCTCACTGTCCCATGGCCGTCGTCCCTGGCGCGATGACGAACTCGTACTGGCCTCGAACCGGATGACTGTCGTCACCCGCGAGCTGCCATCAGACGATGTACGTGCCAGAGCCCATTGGCGCGTTGATGGCGGCGATGACCGATCGCTTCGAGTCTGCGGAGTACGCGAGCGGAGCGAGATGACCGCACGTCCATCCGGTCCAACGAGCGTGACATCGGAACACGCCAGGTCCGGTACTTCGCTGAACACGAAGCGCAACTCGCGCGGCAGGATGCCGAGATGTGCGCCGGCTCCGGGCGTCGCGCTCTTGAGCCTTCCGTGCGCGAGCGCCAGGCGAGGAGCAGCTTCAAGCAGGAGTATCGCAATGAGTCCGCGCGCAATGAACGATCGCGAAGTAGACACCACCACGTCGGCGGTCATCGCGAGGCTCAGGGCTTCATGCCAGGCATACCCTTTGTGTCCTTCATGTCCACTCCTGGCTTGGGGCGGCTTTTTTTCGTCGCGCTCGGACTCGTCGCGGGTTTTTTGGCCGACGCCTTGATCTTCGCCTTCGGCGGCTTCTGATCGCGCGCAGTCGATGGGCGAGTTGAGGAGGTCACGGTCGATGCTCGCGGCGACAACGTCTTCGTCCCTGGCAGGCGATCGCGCTTCGGCGCGGCCATGCCGGGCATCCCGGACATCATGGCTGAGTCAGGGCGCATCTCGATGAGCATGCGACGCATCGCGGGGTCAGTCATCACGCGCTCCAGGATGACCGGGTCGCCCAGCATGCGTTCGTGAAGACGCATCATCGACGAATCATGCATGGGCCTCGGCATGCCGGTCGTGCTCCCCATGCCAGCCATGCCAGTATGTCCGGCAGCAGAAGAGTCGCTCGCCGCATGGCCAGGCATCTTCATTTCCGCCATTCCCGTATCCGCGCCCACCGCGCCATGCGTCATTGCTGAGGTGCCGCCCATCCCCTTCATGCCTTGCGCATTGTCCATTGCGTCCAGCATGCTGGCGCCCCGCGCGAGCGTCGGGGTGGGCCACGCTGCCAAGACTCCAACCGCCGGCCCGCCCATGTTGGCGATCCCCATCATCTCGCCCATCGACGCCCACTCGGACACCGGCATGATGAACGACGTGTCATCGCGATAGCGACGTGCTGCCTCGAGGATGGCCGTTCTCTTCTCCCCGTGACCTACCTTGTCGTTCGTGAGGATATCTGACACCACGTCGTGCATGGCGTGCAGGTTATCGAAGATGATCGCCGCTTCCTGATACCGCGTGGCGAAGGTCGGAGCGATCGCGGCGGTCATCGGCATGACGCGAGGCATGTGTTCCGGCGCGTTCTCGAGCATCTGACGAAATCGCGTGACCGCGGCGGCCACGCCCGCTTGTCGGCCGGATTGTGTGGCGGCGGTCATGAGGGGTTCGTACAGCCCTACCTGGAGCCAGTGATAGCCCCAGATGAGCCCATTGAACTTCGGATACGTGTGCCGAAACGCCAGCGAATACGGCTGGCCCTCCATCAGCTCCATGTTCTTCGGCTTGGAGCTGAAGGCGAGATCGCGTCGCGTTTTATAGTATGCGACGAGATCGGTGATGCGCGCGTCCTTTTGCGCGGGCGACATCGACTCCGACGCGAGGACGTCGTAGATCTGCCGATGCAGCAGATGCGCCCAGTCGAACATCATCTTCGCCTCGGGGGCCATCTTGGCGTAGTTCACCTCGATGGCTGCTTCCTCCAGGGGCAGACGCGGAGGGCTCACGAGGAGCTTCTTCGTGATGAAGTCGTACTCCTTCTCTTCGAGCTCGGAGACGGGTGCATGGGCATCGTTGTACAGCCGCTCGTACAGAATGGCGTGTCCGTAGTCGAACGCATTGAACAGGCGATCCGCCGCTGGATAGGAATTGCGGAACGTCCAATTCGAGCTGCCGGGAAGGTAGAATTGCTCGTACGCGGTGGACCACTGGGCAAAGGCGAGCGACGGGGACGCGATCATCGCGGTAAGGATTCCGCCGGTGAGCAGGCCTCGGGAGGCCAGGCGGCACAGCGTCCGCGTGACGCGCGGTTTCCACTGTGGCCTCCCCGTCTGCGCACGCTCGTCATGTCTGCGTTCATGGCGGCCGGATGCGCCGTTAGCGGCGCTGATCCTTCTCATCGCGTTGCTCATGGAGTAGCACCGGTAGTTGTCCGGGCGCCTGGAAAGAGCGAGCGCACGCCAAACGCGTACGCGCTGCCGAATGTCAGATACCAACCCTGCGACACGCCATTGAGACGACGCCCAAGGCCTCCGTCGAGAGCGAGCGTCGGAGACAGTTGCAGGCGTGTCCCGGCGCCCAGCGTGTACTCGACACCAACGCTCGAATCGAGCGGCTTGCGCCCGTAGAGCTCTGCGGTGATCAGCGTCGAGCTGAGCGGGAACGCCTTGTCGATCGCCGCACCGACGAGCCAGCGGGACAGCTCGAGCGCTTTCGGTTCTCGAGGAGTCGACGTCTCTGTGCTGCCGACCGCGTTCGTGGCAGCGCCGAAGGTATACTGTCCGTTGACGTGAATCCGGGACCATCGATATGTCCGCGTCGCGATTGCCGTCAGCGACGTGTAGGCGCGGTCCGGCGCGAGATTCCCCACGGGCGCGAGAACGTCTCCACGCACCGCGAGCGCCGGGAGTCCTTCCGTTTCCATGTTGAAGTTGTGCATCGCGGAAACATCGACGCCGGCCAGTCCACCGGCGTGTCGCGTCCCCTGTTCCCTGAAGGCGAGCGGAAGCCCGATCTCGATTTGCGTGCGCGGGAGTACGCCGAGGGCGATCTCCGGCTCGACACCCCAATCGTACGTTCCACCCATCGATCGCTCGACTCGGACGGGCGCGAGCTTGAGCTCGAAGGCGTACCGCTCCGTGACGTACGCATCCTCGATCTGGACTGGCCGTCCGCGGTCGGTGTTGTAAAAGTCGGTCTGGGCACCCGCCGTCTGCGAAGCGAGAACAGTCATGGCGACGACCGCTCCACCGGCGAACCGACGCGGAAGCCAATCGATCCACGACGACCTGTGCGGCACGGCGGGCCGGCGCGTCGGAGTGGGAGCTCCTGACTTGCAAGCAGCGGATTGCAACTGATCTCTCCGGTAGCGACGCCGAACGGCGATTGGATGCGCGAGTCGAGCAGAGGCCACCATCGCGTCGCAATTCCGATACCGCTGTTTACGCTGCGTAAAGACACTGCCCTCGTTTCGGTGTTCCGCGGTGCTGACGTGACCCCCAACTCGGATCCAGGAATTATGACAGTCCGGTGGGGTGGGT
>JBDTOD010000234.1:0-4794 GCA_039933415.1 bacterium | reverse complement strand
GAAAGGAGGAGTCATGTCCGCATTGCGCCCACTCCCGCCGAGGCCGAGCCTCGAGTTCGAACGAAAGGAAGCGAAGGGCCTGCTCCGCCGGCTGCGCGCCGGCGACCCTGAGGCGGTCGCTCGAGTGCGCCAGTGGCATCCGGCATTTTCTCCGTCACAGCTCGGCGATGCAAAGCTTGCCGACGCGCAGCTCGTGATCGCGAGGGAGTATGGGTTCGCGAGCTGGCCGCGGCTCGTGCGTTGGTTCGGCGATGTGGAGCGCCTGCGTCCGGGAAACCGAGCGGTAAACTCCCGGGAAGACTACGAGGGCAGCGTGCGGTGGCTGATGGCCGAGCATCGCGCGCAGCGAACCGGAGCGGGACGCACCGTCGCCGCATACCTGCCGCGCTTGCAGGGCCTGCGCGTGGAGGACGTCTTCGTCGAGACACTCTCCGACGACGAGGCACGTCTCGCCGTCGCACGCAGCAATGGATTCCCGAGTTGGGAAGTGCTGCTCGAGTTCGCCGCCAAGGAGGAGCTGCGCCGGAATCACGACGCATGGCATCCTGGTCCACTTCCGCGCGTCTTCGAGGCGATGAAGGCCGCGGATGTCGAAGCGCTGAAGCGGGTTGTGGAGGCACACCCCGAGTTGCTTGAGACGATCGACGACGACGTGAGACGCGGCAGCCACCTGATGATGATGGCACTCCAGCTGGAGCGAAAAGATGGCCGCGACAGGATACGCCCGATCATCGAGTGGTTGGAGTCGAAGGGACTCGATGTCCAGCTCGTGCTCAACCTTCGCCTGTGCGGACATGCGCGCATCAGGCCCGACACAGTACGCTGGCTCATCGACCGAGGCGCCGATCCGAATTGGATCGCGCCAAGCGGCATCCCGGTGCTGGAGCATGCGCTTCTGCGCTACGAGAGCGGCGTGGCGGTGGATGCTCTCGCTGAACACGCCACACCGCGCGACGCGCTTTGGGTCGCCGCGGGCCTCGGCGACATCGACGGAGTGCGCCGCTTTCTCGACCAGAACGGTCGACCCACGCCTGCCGCGCGCCGCCTTCGTCCGGACTTCAGCGCAGTCGGATTCATTGCTAGCTTGCCGTCGCTCCCGGATGCGGACGACGAGGAACTTTTCATGGAAGCCCTCTTCGTCGCGGTCCTGAACGGACGAGTCGGGGTGATCGAATACATGGCGACGCGCGGCGCACCACTGAATAGCGTCGTCTACGGCATGCCATTGATCGTCATGGCCGTCGCCCAGCGACTGACGGCAGTGGTGGAGACTCTCGTTCGATGCGGAGCGGACCCGGGACTGCGTGGATGGAACCAAAACACTTCGGCGCGCGAGATGGCACGCCAAATCATCGAGCATCTACCGGAAGATCCGGACTGTCGACGCATCGCCGTGTTGTGCGGGTTGGATCCGGATGCCGTGCTGGCCGAGCGCAATGCGCGAGCGGTGTCGGCGCCGGAGATCCACAGTTCGCTGAGTCGCGCGCTCGAACTGGCGGCCGACGATGCGGCGCGACTCGACAAGACCGACGTAGGGATCGAGAATCTGCTCTTTGGCTTACTTCGCGCCGGCGGACCTCCGCTTTACTACATCACCGAGGCGAGTCGGATGGATGTCGTGCGGTTCCACGCGGACCTGGCTGATCGACTGCGTCCTAGCGACGACAGGATATCGCGGCGCGAATTGGCATTGAACGCGGAGGCGCAGTCGGTCGTCGATGAGGCGTTCGTGCTCGCGAGCGAGCGAAAGCGCGAAATCGTGGACGGCGTAGCCCTCGCCGCCGCGTTGATAACGAGGAGAAGCGCTCCGGTGGTCGAGCTTCTCACGCGGTATGGCGCGAACGAGTCGCTTCTGAACGCCGGATTGGAGCGTTGGATGTGAGCTACGGCGCTATCGTGAAGGTCGGGCTGGTCAGCGAGTCCGACGGGTGTCTCTCGTCGGCCAGCCCGCTGTCGTCCACCGTGTAGTTCGAGAAGTCAGCATCCTTGAAAGTCGTTACCATGCATCATCAGTTTTCAACGATGCTGACCCCTTGACCCCAATCGTTCCCAGAGATCCGGCCACCACGAACCTACTCCGCCAACGAGAGCCCCGACGTCTCCAGCGCAGCCGGCGTCCTCGTCGCTCCATCATCCAATCGCTCCGTCCGACTCAGCCGCTCGACGTCGATCGCGATCACGCCATCCGGCCCATTCGCGAAGATGCTCGCGAACTTCACGTCCCATCGCACCTCGTCCCAGATATACGAGCTCCGTGCGGTCACGCGCGTCGAGAACGTCTCCTCGAGCGCGTTCACGAAGATGAGGAACTCCGCCTGCGACGCCGCGAGGCGCTCCGGGGTGATGCCGGCGAGCGGGCTGTCGGCCGTGATCGGGTGCACCACGGTCCAGTGCAGCGTGAAGAACTGCACCGAGTTCCGCTCGAGCGCGAGCTCGTGGAAGTTCCGCTCGCGCGACCCATTGATCTCCTCGAACCACGCGAGACTCACGCGGACCTGCACGTCACTCAACTCGCCCGGCTGCAGATTGACGATGCGGAACATCAATCCGCGACCGCCCTCGTACGGCGCGATCACCGCCGACTCGCTGAAGGCGATCCGCATGCGCGGCCGCGTGAGCCGCGCGATGAGCAGACCGAACGCGAGCACGAGTGTGAGCGGTCCCGCGAACGACTCGAAGTTCTGGAGCCAGTGCGCCGTCGCGCCGTACGCGTACATCGGACCGGTGCCCGTGGTCGTGAACACGCCGACGCTGTAGCTGAACGCCCGCAGAAACGGATCCTCGAGACCGAGCTGGCCCGAGCCGCGGAGCGCATCGGTGCCGATCGCGAGGTACGCGAGCGCGAAGCAGCCGTTGATGAGCAGCAGCACGCCGGCGAGCCAGGCGAAGAAGGCGGGCCAGCTCAGCTCGAGCGCGGTGAGGTACGCGCGCGCGAGCCGCTGCGAGCCGAGCCCGTACTTCTTGCTGTTGGGTCGGCCGTCGCGGCCGAGGAAGCGACCGCGTACCGCTTGCGCGACGACGTGGCCGAAACCGAGGTCGCTCGGCCGCGTCAGTGGCGGCGGCGCGCCGTCATCCTGTGGGTCGGGCGACGTCATCTCCTTCACTTCAGGGCATCCACGTGGTAAACGCCGTCGCCGGCTCCCGTTTCTTCGCCGGCGGCACCTCGGCCGGCTCGCCCACGTTGATCATCGCGATCACGCGCTCACCATCGCGCACGCCCATCGCCGCGCGAGCCGCCGGATCGGCCATCACGGCGCCCGACTTGATGTGCGTCCCGAGCCCGATCGACGTCGCGGCCAGCGCGAGAGTCTGGATCGCCATCATCGCCGACGCATAGTCCTCCTCGGCGATCTCCGGGTTGTCGCTGTTGACGACGGCAACGACGATCAGCGCGGGCAGCGCCCGATGTTCGGCGGCGACGTTGTCGCGCATCGCCTGCGCGGCGGTGGGATCCTCGATCTTCTTCGCCTTGCGGCCACCGAGCACCGACCCGAAGGCGGACCTCGCGTCGGGGCCGAGCACGTAGAAGCGCCACGGCTGGGTGAGCCGGTGATTGGGTGCGACGACGGCGGCGTCGAGGAGCGTCTCGATCTGCTCGCGCGTGACGGGACGGTCGGTGAAACGGCGGATGGAGCGGCGGTCGCGGATCGCGTCGGAGGTGTGCATCTGTGAAAGATAGCGCATCGGCGCGTCCACGCCGTAGCGCCACGTGGCAGCGAAAAGACTCTTCCGTCGGCGAAGCCTGCTTGCCGGGAGGATCCAACGGGACTGCTCGTCGCGCAATGGCTTTTCACGCGGAGACGCGGAGGAACGGCCGGAGCCGCGGAGGGCCATTACTCGCCCGCAGGCACTCTCAGAGGGCAGCCCAACTATGTTCGGGGTTGTGGCGGAGAGATCTCGGCCCTGGACCTCAAAGCAGTTGCTGTCCTCCGCACCTCCGCGGTCCCCCGCGCCTCCGCGTGAAAACTGCAGCGGTAGTGACCCGCTCGTGCCGCACGCGCGCACCCCGCACTACCGCACCTCCGCCATCTCCTCCTTCCTGGCAAAGTCGTACAGCGTCACGCGGCGCAGGTGGTAGTACGACGTCCAGTAGTTCCGCAGCGCCTGCACGTTCGCCAGCACCGCGGCGTCCTTCTCGTTCTGGGCGATGTAGAGGGCGTCGTTCGTGATCTTGCCGATGGAGTACCGGTTGCGCGCCACCTCGAACTGCTTGTCGGCCACACTGTCCGCCTTCGCGGCGATGAGCACGTTGCGCTGTGCCTGCTGGACGGCGAAGGCCGAGAAGCGCGCGTCCTCCTCCAGCGCGTCCTTGCGGCTCTTGTTGTTTGCGCCGACGCGCGTGTCGTTCGCCCTCGCCTGCTCTACGTCGGCGTGGCCTGCGCCCCACTGCAGCATGGGCAGGTTGATCCCGACGGTCAGCGACTGCTTGCCGAGCGGACTCTGATAGGCCTGGCCGAACGCCTGCGCGGTCTGGTTGAAGCCGGCGCTGGCGGCGATCTGCGCGTTGAACCGGTTGTTCGCCTTGGCGAGGCCGATGCCGCGCTTGGCTTGCACGTCGTCGAGCTGATTCAGCTCCATCGTGCTCGAGTTCTTGAGCGCCTCACGGACCGCCACCTCGGGATCGGCGTCGATGATCGGGATCGAATCCGGCGTGATGATGCTGAGCGGCCGCCCCTCCGGATACGCGATCAAGCGCCGCAGTGCCGCCTCGGCCCGATCGCGCGCGAGACGCGCGTCGTCCACCGCCGCGCGAGCGCGCAGCAGCGCGAGCTCGCTCTTGAGCAGATCGTTCTC
>JBDTOD010000233.1:0-4840 GCA_039933415.1 bacterium | reverse complement strand
AAGTTCATCGTGCTGATCGCGGACAGGTGGCCGTCAACGACGAACGTCTTGGCGTGAATGGTGGTGCCGTACTCGTAGATGCGCACGCCCGCATGCAGGAGAGGTTCGTAGCTGCTTCGACCGGCCAGCCATGTAGTCCTCACATCGCTCTGACTGCCGTTCGTCAGTACCCGGACATCCACTCCGCGCTGTGCCGCTTCGATCAGCAGGCGAGCGAAGCCGAGCGTGGGCACGAAGTAGGCATTGCTGATGTAGAGCGTGTGCGCGGCGCTGGCGATCGCCAGCGCGAGGAGTCGTTCCGCGGCGGTGCTTCCCATCAGAGGAGGACTGCGCACAAAGGCAGCAACGACCGCATCCGCAGAGCCGAGTCCGCCCCCGCGGAACTGCGATACCCGAGTGTCCGGAAGCCCTGGTGTGCAAGTCAGGAAGTCACCGGTGAGAACCTCACCTGTCGCGGTGGACCACGCCGCAACAAATCCCGCTTGCACACTCGCCACTGCGGCTCCCGAGAAGCGGACATTGGTATCCCGCCACTCGCCAGGTGTTCGACCGGCGCCCAACCACTTGTCATCGAACCCGAAGCCGCCGGTATAGCCGATGCGGCCATCAACCACCACGCCGCGCACGTGCAGGCGGTGCGACGCATTGTCCAGCGAGTACCAGCGGATCGGCCGGTACGGGGCCGTGTGCACGCCAGATACACGCAAGGTCTCGAGGTACTGGCGTGGCAGATCTGTCGTGCCGAAGGCATCGAATAGGAAGTAGACGTCGAGTCCTGCCCGCGCCCTCGCCGCGAGGATGTCGATCGTCGTATCCGCCACGCGCCCTGGCCCCGCGTAATACATCTGTACCGTGATGGAGCGTCGTGCGGCGCGCAAGTCACTCCACAGGACCTCGTAGGTGCCGTCACCGTTGGTTAGTACCTCCACGTGGTGGTCGCCACTGAAGCCGACGCCCACGACGAGCGCGAACGTCTCTCTGAACGCGTCCGCCGCCACGGATGGCGGGAGCAGGGGATGCCCAGGCTCACGGTCACCCACGCTTGCGGCGCGCACTGCGATCGTGCGCACGAGCGGATCGCGAAGCAGGTGAGGGAGGCCGGCGAGTGCCATCGTGAGCACTGGGATGCTCGCAATCACGAGTGCAGCGTGGGGAAAGCCGATCCATTTGGGAGCTAGAAACAGAACGGCGAACATTCCCAGTATGGCCGCTACCAACGCGAGACGACCTTTGATCCGGCGCCAGAGGGCGTAGCGAAGCGCTGGACCGTCAACGTACTACGTACTGAGGAGTGCGTCGTGGGCGGCGCCGACCAAGCCCGCGCTCGGCGCGGCCCGGGGTCGACGATACAGGCTCGTCCATACTCTCTCGGTCAAGAGTGTGGTTGCAATACGTGATGCCATTCATCGCGATGCCATGCATCGCAGCTTGGCGCGACGCGGCCGCGCGGTATGCATGACAGTGTACGCTTGGCACCACCAGAAAAGGTGTCTGTCTCGCTGCTGTCGCTTGGTGGTTGGGCTGGCCCTCGCGTCAGGCGGCCTCGGCTTCCCGAAGCCCTCGTTCAGCCTGTGCTCATGAAATCCTCAGGGAGCACCGGCATCGTTTGCGTGATGCGGAGACGCCGCCGCGTTTGTGGAATCTCCGAGTCAGTCGGGAGACGACTGTGTCCGACGAGGTTCTATAGAAGCACGAGCATTGCACGCTCCTTCAAGGAGAACGTGAGAGCAACAGGTGTCCTCTGGCGGGACTCCGGTGGTCTTCAGGGAAGCGTGGTTCCCTTCGTCCTGTCCGCGACGAGCGACTTTGTCCGCGCGAAACCTCAGGCTAGACTTCGGGTCGTTCGGCGGCCCACCGTGAGAATGGGAGGGGAATTCTCCTGACGCGGTGTGCATGCTTTACCGGGCGGCATCGACGGTTGAGCGCCGGTACCTTGTTCTGTACCACAACCGGCCGCGGAGACGACCGGCGATCTCATGCATGACCTCAACCATATGCCCACGCTCCGTCGTTTCATCGCTTCGACATGCACGGCCGCTGCGATTGCGCTGCAAAGCGTCATGGCACCCGCGTTGGCGTGTGAACCGACGACGATGGACATGCAGCATCAGCATCACGCGCTGGCGACGCCCGCTGACGAAGCGCATCGGGCGACGGCAGGGCATGCCGCGACGACGCCTCCGGCCGGCCGTCATGGAGGGCACCACGCCCCGTGTGAGACGTCGAATAGCGACGCGTGCCTCTCTGGTCTGCTTTGGACGCCTCCCGTGACCGCGGCATCCGGCGATGCCGCGCTACAGCCGAACCGACAGCCGCGCATTGGCACTGCCATCGCAGCGCTCACGTCGGCGTCGCCCCGTCGCCCGGTCGCACCACCACCGCGCGCGTAGTCGACTGATCGCCGTCCGGTACACCGGAAGGGATCGCTTGCACCCGTGTTCGGCGCCTTGGTGCCCGCGGGATGCCCACACTGCACGCCAGGTCCATCGAGACCACGCGACATGACACGACAAGAAATGCGCTTCGAGCGCGTGAGAGTTGACGACTGGCACCATCGATGGCGCCACCGAGCTGCCGTAAGCCTTGCTGCGGCGATGATGCTGGCGATCGCACCAAGGGTCTCGGCCCAGTGGCACGGCGCTGAGTCTTCGCCGGACGTTCGACTCGGAGAGCTGTACGATCGACTGGCTCGCTCGAGTCCCCGTATCAGTGCGGCGGCCGCACTCGCACGGGCCGCCGAAGCACGGGTACCGGGCGCGTCGCTCCTGCCCGATCCGCAGCTCCAGCTTGGCTTCATGAACCGTGAGCTTCCGTCGCTCAGGCCAATGGAGGCACTCGGCATGACACAGCTCCAACTCATGCAGATGATCCCGACGGCTGGAAAACTTTCGCTCTCCGGGCGCGTTGCCGGCGCGCGGGCGGGGGCCGCGCGTGCGCGCGCCGACGATGTGCGATGGGAGCAGCGCAATCGCGTCGCGATGGCATTCTACGACTTCTATCAGGCAGACCGCGCCGCCGGGATCGCATCCGAGACGAAACGCCTTCTCCAGGATGTCGCCAAGACCGCCCAGACGATGTACGAGGTCGGTGGCGGACGGCAGGCAGACGTGCTGCGCTCTCAAGTAGAAATCGCGCGAATGACCGCGGATGTCGTGCGAATGGGAAGCATGCGCACAGCGATGTCGGCTCGTCTCGCGGCTGCGCTCGATCTCCCTCTCGACTCGGCACCCGTGGCACGTCCGGCGTTGCCTGCACTACCCGACTCACTCCCGCCGCTCGATTCGCTCGTGAAGCTCGCGGAGTTCTTCCGGCCGATGATTCGTGCCGGTGAACAAGATCTCCGCGCCGCCGGGGCGACAGCGAGATTGTTGGCCAAGGAGATCTGGCCCGATGTTCAGGTGGGCGTTCAATACGCGCAGCGGGGCGGAGTGATGGGCACGCAACGAATGGGAAGCCTGATGATCGGCGCAACCGTGCCGATCTATGCGAAGCGCCGGCAACTCGAGATGCGCGACGAGGGCGCGGCCATGCAGGCGATGGCGACGTCCGATCTCGTCGCCATGCGCGCGGATACCCGCGGACGTGTGCTGGAGCTCTATGCTGACTTTGTTCGAGCACGCGATCTTCGTGCGCTCTACCGCGCCACGGTCCTGCCGCAGGCAGGTGCTTCCGTCACCTCATCGCTTGCGGCGTATCGCGTGGGCGACGTGAACTTCATGACGCTGCTCGACAATCAGATGACGGTCAACCGCTACCGGCAGGAACTCTTCACGCTCGAAGCCGAACAGGGCAAGGCTGTGGCCGAGCTCGAAATGCTGATCGGGCGACCGCTCTTCGATGCTGACGCCGTCGCCCAGGGCGCGGCAGGAGAAGGACGATGATCAACAACATGGAAGTGCCACCACGTGTCCAACCGGTCACACCCGCGCCCGTGCCGGTCGTGGACGAAGTCGCACCAATGCCACCTGGACACAACCCGTTCGAGGGGCCAGCAGGAACTCGCAGTCGGTCAGGTCGTCGCATCGTGCTTCTCGCGTCGATCGGCGCGCTCGTCGCAGCCGCCGTCGTGGCCTGGATGTTCACACGGCGCGCAGACGCGCCGCCCGGCAAGACGGCGGCGGCCGGCGCATCCGCTGCGCAGCCAGTAACGTTGACGCCCGAGGGCGCGCGACGCATCGGCGTGACGTACGCCACCGCCTCGCTTCAAGCGCTCGCCGGCTCGGTACGCACCGTTGCTCAAGTCACCTTCGATGAAACGCGTGTCAAGATCATCGCGCCGAAGATCGACGGGTGGGTCGAGCGGCTCTATGTGAACGCGACCGGACAACACGTCTCCGCCGGAGAGCCCTTGTTGGCCATCTACTCACCGATGCTGGTCTCGGCGCAGCAGGAGTTGTTGCTCGCGGCGCAACTCGGAAAGGAGGTGGCCGCTGGAGGAGATGTTGCACGCGCCGGAGCCAATGACCTTCGTGACGCAGCGCGGCGCCGCCTCCTCTACTGGGATATCGGTCCTGCGCAGATCGCCGAGCTCGAGAGAACCGGCGCGGTTCAGAAGACGCTCGTCCTGCGATCGCCGGTGAGCGGCTTCGTGGTGGAGAAGAACGTCCTGGGGGGACAAAAGACAATGGCCGGCGACGCCCTGTTCAAGATCGCCGACTTGAGCACCGTCTGGCTCGAAGGCGAGGTGTTCGAGCGAGACTTGACGAGCGTCCGCATTGGCGCCTCCGTGACGGTCGACCTCGAGTCGCTTCCCGGCGAACACCCGACGGGCCGCATCAGCTACATCTATCCGACCCTCACTACCGAGACGCGAACCGCGCGTGTCCGGGTGGTGCTCGCC
>JBDTOD010000232.1:0-4861 GCA_039933415.1 bacterium | reverse complement strand
TCGAACCACTTGGAGTAGAGCGGGAACGGGAAGGTCGCGCCGGCGCCGGTGAGATCGGCGCCCGAGCTGGTCGACGGCTGCGCGGCCGGCGCGTTCGCGCCTGCCGTAGCCGAGTCCTTCGACGAAGAACTGCTGCACGCCGCGACGAATGAGATTGCGGCGACAGCGAGGAGTGTGCGGTGCATTGGCCCTCTCGGTGATGATCGTGAACGAGAGGGAAAGTTGCTCCATCCGCGTCACGCGTTGAGGGCTGGTCGCAATCCGTGACACAACTGCGACAATCGCAGAGACGATCTACAGCGGGTGCGAAGTCTGGAGAAGCTTGTACGCCAGCGCGGCCATCACGCCGGCGGAGGGAATCGTGAGGATCCACGCCCAGACGATCCGTCCCGCCAGCCCCCATCGCACGGCCGACAAACGTGTCGTTGCCCCGACGCCGACGATCGATCCGGTGATCGTGTGCGTCGTGCTGACGGGAATGCCGAGATGCGTCGCGATCTGAATGGCGATCGAGCCGCCCGTCTCGGCGGCGAAGCCCCCTATCGGCCGGAGCTTCGTGATGCGCGAGCCCATGGTGTGCACGATGCGCCATCCGCCGAACAGCGTTCCGAGCGAGATCGCCGAATACGCACCGATCTCGACCCAGCGCGGGATCGTCGAGAAGTCTTCGACGTACAGGTGGTGCGCCCATCCTGTCTGGCCGGCGAAGTAGCTCTTGCTCGCCACGAGCAGCCCGAGGATGATGCCCATCGTCTTCTGCGCGTCGTTGCCACCGTGTGAGTACGACAGCAGCGCCGACGAGAGCAACTGGGCTGGACGGAAGACGCGGTCGGCGCGACTTCCGCTCATCCGCTTGAACAGCCAGAAGCAGAGGACCATCAGCGCAAAGCCCGCCACGAAGCCGATCACGGGCGCGAGCACGATGAACTCGAGCGTCTCGATCCACTTCTTGCCCCAGAGGATCGCGGAGAATCCGGCCTTGGAGACCGCCGAGCCGGCATAGCCACCGATCAGTGCGTGCGACGAGCTGGACGGGATCCCGTAATACCAGGTGATCATGTTCCAGGTAATCGCGCCGAGCAGCGCGGCGAAGATGACGTTCGGGTCGACGATGCTCTGCTGAATCATCCCGGCACCGACCGTCTTCGCCACGGCGACTCCACCGGTGAACAGCGCGGCGAAGTTGAAGAACGCTGCCCACATCACGGCGGCCAACGGACTCAGGACGCGGGTCCCGACGATCGTGGCGATGGAGTTCGCCGAATCGTGGAAGCCGTTGCTGAAGTCGAAGATGAAGGCGAACGCGATGATCGCGGCGACGTACCAGATCACGTTCTGCTCAGGAATTCTTGATGGAGATGCTGTGGACCGCGTTGGCGACGCCCATGCACTGGTCGATCGCGATCTCCAGCGTCTCGTAGACCTCCTTCCAACGAATCACTTCGATCGGGTCCGGCGTACCGGCGAACAGCGCGCCGACCGCATCGTGATACAGCGCGTCTCCCTCTTCTTCCAGCTGCTTGATGCGCGTCGCATACTCGCTCACCTCGCTCGGCCGCTTGATCGCCACCACCGCTTTCGCGATCAGCTCGGATGCCTGCCAGATCACGTGCGCCATCTGCTTCGCCGGCTCGCGGACCTCGTTGATGTGCAGCATCACGACGCGCCGCGCCGTGCCGTCGAGCCGGTCGATCACATCGTCGAGCCGCGACGCGAGCAGATGGATATCCTCGCGGTCGATCGGGGTGATGAAGCTCTTGTCGATGCGGACATTGATCGAGTGGGTCAGAACGTCCGCCTGATGCTCGACGTCCTTGATCTGGCGAACCAGCTCCGATGTTCGCTGAGGATTGGCGAAGAGCTCGCCGACGAGACCGGCGGCAGTCTTCAGATGCTCCGCGAGCTGGTTGAACAGGTCGAAGAACTGCTCGTCGCGCGGGATGAGGCGGCTGAACATGGCCCTTGGTTTCGTAGGGTGACGAACGCGCGGAAGTTACCCCGCCGTTACAGTCGGGGCAAACCGCTCGGCACGCCGTGCGGATGCTCGATCTCGCGGATCGCGTCGCGCTTCGCCACGAGTCGCGGGTCCTCGAACAGCTTGATCAACAGCACGCCCGCGAGGAACCCGCCGATATGCGCCCACACTGCCACCCCGGACGATACGTCGGGACGCATCGGTGAGAGCTGGGGCAACCCGCTCAACACCTGCACGAAGAACCACCACAGCAGCACCAGCCAGGCGGGAATCGCGAACACCTTGAAGAAGATCACGAAGATGAAAAGCATGTTCACCCGCACCCTCGGATAGAGCACGAGGTAGGCGCCCATGATCCCCGAGATGGCACCCGAGGCGCCGACCGTCGGCACCGGCGACGCCGGCCCGACGAGCACGTGTGCCCCCGCCGCGACGAGACCGCAGATCAGATAGAACACGAGAAAGCGGCCCGGGCCCATGCTGTCTTCGATGTTGTTCCCGAACACCCAGAAGAACAGCATGTTGCCCAGCAGGTGACCCCACCCGCCGTGCAGGAACATCGAGGTGAGCGGCGTGAACTTGTTGATCGGGTCGTTGTCCACCACGCAGGCCAGCCCGTCGCCGAGCGGGACGGCGAGACCGACCAGCGCCCGGTGGGTCAGCTCGCCCGGCACGAGGCCGAAGGTGCAGACCGATCGAGGGAGGAGCTCGGAGGTGCCTGCTCCCTGCACGACCATCCACACGGCGACCGTGACGCCGATGATGAGCCAGGTCATCCACGGCGTGTGAAGGGTCGGGTTCTCGTCGCTGAGCGGGATCATGAGTCGTTCTTCGCGGGTTGTGCACAACGCGGTCCGATCGGGAAGCCATCGACGTAGCGCCCTCGACGGCTGTCACGACGGGGGCAGGGCACTGCGGCACCGAGCCTGCCGGATGGGCATGCGGGGACCGATCCCGTCATGGTGTCAGACCATCTCGCTCGAGCAGGCACCGATCCCTGTCAAATTGACGGGCTGACCCCGGTCCCGCTCTTGCCCTTTTGAGGGCAGCTCGTGGCAGGTCGACTGCCGCGACTCTCACCAGTTCACGAGGACGCAATGGCGGACAAAGTCATCGGCATCGACCTGGGCACCACGAACTCGGTCGTCGCCGTCATGGAGGGTGGCGATCCGGTCGTGATCCCGAACGCCGAGGGTGGGCGGACCACTCCGTCGGTCGTCGGTTTCACCAAGGATGGGGAACGCCTGGTCGGACAGGTCGCCAAGCGGCAGGCCGTCACCAATCCACAGAACACGGTCTTCTCGATCAAGCGCTTCATGGGCCGCAAGATGGCCGAGGTGCAGGAGGAGACGAAGCGGGTTCCCTACAAGGTGCTCGGCGGGCAGAATGACGTGGCCACCGTCGAGGTCCAGGGCAAGCGCTACAGCGCGCCCGAAGTGTCGGCGATGATCCTCCAGAAGATGAAGCAGACCGCGGAAGACTACCTCGGCCAGCCGGTCACCAAGGCGGTCGTCACGGTGCCCGCGTACTTCAACGATGCGCAACGACAGGCCACGAAGGATGCCGGCAAGATCGCCGGCCTCGACGTGCTGCGCATCATCAACGAGCCCACCGCGGCCGCGCTGGCCTACGGGCTCGACAAGAAGAAGGACGAGAAGGTCGCCGTGTTCGATCTCGGCGGCGGCACCTACGACATCTCCGTGCTCGAGCTCTACGACGTGGAAGGCTCGCGCCAGTTCGAGGTGAAGTCCACGAACGGCGACACCCACCTCGGCGGCGACGACTTCGACCAGCGCGTGATGGACTGGATCGTCGGCGAGTTCAAGCGCGATCAGGGCATCGACCTGTCCAAGGATCCCATGGCGCTCCAGCGCCTGAAGGAGGCCGGGGAGAAGGCGAAGATGGAGCTGTCGAGCACCAACTCGACGGATATCAACCTCCCCTTCATCACGGCGGACCAGAGTGGTCCCAAGCACCTGAACTACACACTCACCCGTGCCAAGTTCGAGCAGCTCGTGGATGATCTCATCACGCGTACGCTCGAGCCGATGCGGAAGGCGCTCAAGGACGCGGGCCTCGAGCCGAAGGATATCGATGAGGTGTTGCTCGTCGGTGGCTCGACGCGCATCCCCAAGATCCAGGAAGAGGTCAAGAAGTTCTTCGGCAAGGAGCCGAACAAGGGCGTCAACCCCGACGAGGTCGTGGCGATCGGCGCGGCGGTTCAGGGCGCCGTGCTCACCGGAGAGCAGAAGGACGTGTTGCTGCTCGACGTGACGCCACTCTCGCTCGGCATCGAGACGCTCGGCGGCGTGACCACCGTGCTCATCCCGCGCAACACGACGATCCCGACCAAGAAGTCGGAGACGTTCAGCACGGCCGACGACAACCAGACCACGGTCGAGATTCACGTACTGCAGGGTGAGCGCGAGCTCGCCCGGGACAATCGCACGATCGGCAAGTTCCAGCTCACGGGAATCCCGCCCGCTCCGCGCGGCATGCCGCAGGTCGAGGTCACGTTCGACATCGACGCCAACGGCATCCTGCACGTCGCCGCGAAGGACAAGGCGACGAACAAGGAGCAGAAGATCCGTGTCGAGGCCTCCAGCGGGCTCTCGGACTCCGACATCGACAAGATGGTGAAGGACGCCGAGAAGAACGCCGAGTCGGACAAGCAGCGGCGCGAGGAGATCGACACGCGAAACCGCCTCGACAGCATGACGTACGAGGTGGAGAAGAATGCCAAGGAGTGGTCGGACAAGCTCCCGGGCGACCTCAAGGCGCGGCTCGACGCGTCGGTGGAGCGCGCCAGGAAGGCCCTCCGCGGCGACGATCTGAACGAGATCAAGGCGGCGCAGGAGGATCTCAGCAAGACCTTCGGCGAGGCCG
>JBDTOD010000231.1:0-4912 GCA_039933415.1 bacterium | reverse complement strand
ACGATCCCCGACACGACGATCGTCCTGCTCGACGACGCCAGCCGGTTCCTCGGGACAGCGGGACGGAGCGCCGGGGACACGACCGATTCGCAGGGGAACGCGTCGCGGAAGCTGCGTGCCGTGCCCTTCGGCTTCGACAGCGTCGAGATCCAGGCGAGCGCGAACAACCTCAAGGGTGTGCCCCTTCCTGGAAGCCCGGTTCGATTCATCGTCACCACAAAGTGAGTGACACGGTGGCGCTCGGCTGGGCCGCCACCGTATAATCGCCCCGAGCGGGCCGCGACCCTGCGGCCGTCCTATCGTTCGGAGGAAGCGATGATCTCGTCCGGTGGACCGCGAAATACGCCGCCCGGTACCCTCACGCAGCTCTACTTCGACGCCCTGGCGCGCCACGACAAGCCGGACGCGCTCCAGGTGAAGGTGAAGGGCGCCTACCAGCCGATCACGAGTCGCACCTTGAGTGAGCGAGTGCGGCGCCTCGCGCTCGGCCTCCAGGAGCTCGGCGTGCAGCCGGGCGACCGGGTGGCAATCCTCTCGGAGAATCGGCCGGAGTGGGCCATCTCCGACTACGCCTGCCTCACGGCGTCCCTCACCGACGTACCGCTCTATCCCAACCTTCCGCCCGAGCAGGTCGCGTACATCCTCAACGACGCGGGGGCGGTCGCGATCTTCGTCAGCGACGCGGCGCAGGCGGCGAAGATCGCCGTGGTGCGTAGTAAGCTCCCGACGCTGCGACAGGTCATCACCTTCGCGTCCGAGCGCCACGAGGGTGCCGACATGACGATGGCCGAAGTCGAAGCGGAGGGCGCGAAGGTGGACGACGACGCCCGGCGCGTCCGATACCGGGAGCACGCGCTCTCGGTCAAGCCGGACGACGTCGCGACGCTGATCTACACGTCCGGCACGACGGGCGAGCCGAAGGGCGTCATGCTCACACACGACAACCTGTACTCGAACGTCATGGCCGCGGCGATCCAGATCCCGTTCGCGGGCAACGACGTCTGCCTGAGCTTTCTCCCGCTCTCGCACATCTTCGAGCGGATGGCCGGCCACTACCTGATGCTCCACGTCGGATGCTCGATCGCGTACGCCGAGTCGATCGACACCGTGCCGGCCGACATGCAGACGGTGCGGCCAACGATCGTGCTCTCCGTGCCGCGACTCTACGAGAAGATGTACGCGCGTGTGCTGGAAAACGCACTGTCCAGCGGCGCGATCAAGAAGCGCATCTTCTTCTGGGCGCGTGCGGTTGCGGAGCGATGGGCGGACGTGACGCTCGCCGGTACGACGCCGCGCGGCCTCCTCGCGCTCAAGTACCGCATCGCGCAGAAGCTCGTGTTCTCCAAGGTCCAGGCGCGCACGGGCGCACGGCTCCGCTACTTCGTGTCGGGCGGCGCCCCGCTGGCGCCGGAGATCAACAAGTTTTTCTTCGCCGCGGGGCTCGTGATCCTCGAGGGATATGGACTGACGGAGACGTCGCCGCTGATCACGGTGAACACGCCGGCGTGGTTCCGCATCGGTACGGTCGGCCGGCCGGCGCCTGGCATCGAGGTGACGATCGCGACGGACGGGGAGATCCTCACCCGTGGCCCACACGTCATGAAGGGCTACTACAACAAGCCCGACGCGACGCGTGACGCGATCGATTCCGACGGCTGGTTCCATACGGGCGACATCGGCGAGCTGCGTGACGGCTTCGTCGCGATCACCGATCGGAAGAAGGACATCATCGTCACGGCCGGTGGCAAGAACATCGCGCCGCAGCCGATCGAGAACATGATCAAGACGGACAAGTACGTCAGTCAGGCCGTCGTCATCGGCGACAAGCGGAAGTACTCCGTGGTACTCGTCGTGCCCAACTGGGATCAGCTCGAGAAGTGGGCGAAGATCAAGAACCTCAATTGGTCGGAGCGCTCGCAGCTCCTCGAGATGCCGATCGTCCACGCCAAGATGGAGAAGGAAGTGTTCGGCAAGTGCTCCGGGCTCGCGAAGTACGAGACCCCGAAGAAGGTCGCGCTGCTGGAGCACGATTTCTCCGTCGAGCGGGGCGAGCTCACCCCGACGCTCAAGGTCAAGCGCCGCGTGATCGACAAGACGTATCACGACGTGATCGACCGGCTCTACGTCGAGGACAGCGCCGCCGCCTGACGCTCCCGTGCTCGCACGCAGCGAGCGCCGAGCGAATGTCTCAGCCGCGCCGCACGTGCAGCATGATCGGCACGCTCGGCATCGCCTCGCGCGAACCGACCCAGACGCGCTCGTCGCGCGCGAGCTCGCGCACGCCGTCAGGGAGTGACGCCTCCGCGGGTGCGACGACCCGTCCACCCACCCGCGTTGCGCGCGCCGCCGAGCGAATGCGCTCGATGGAGATCGTGTCGACCGCGACGGCCCGCGCGGCACCGGCGGCGAGCGGCAGCTCGGTTCCGCACCGTACACCGGAGAGCCCCGCACGCATCTCGACGCCGCGCGGTGGATCGATCAGCATCAGGGGCGGGACGTCGCCCATCTCCACCAGCTCGTCCGCGCGCTGCCCCCACCCTCCGACGAGCACGGCGAAGCCCTGTGCGTCGGCGAGGTTCATCATCGCGGCGAGGTGATCGGCCGGCACGAGTGTCGTTGTGGTGAGTGCAGGCGTCACGTCGCGCTCCGCGTCGCCACGAAAGTCCGCGACGCCATCGACGATCGGATACTCGGCGCTGCAGACCGGACATCCGAGGGTACCGTGGCGCACATGTCGCGCGTCGATCTCCAGCGCGGACAACACGAGCCAACTCTCTTCGTGCGGGCGTGGGCAACGCAGTGCGTCGACGAGCTCGATGAACATGCCAGAGACCGGTGAGTCAGCTTCGCGACAGGCGCAGCTCGTCCACGTTCAGCGCTGCGGGCGCCGTCACGACGTACAGCACCGCGTCGGCGACGGCGTCCGGCGAAAGCATCTCCGCGCGCGGGGTGAATCCCGGCTGATTGTCCGGATCGATCTCGTCCCAGAGCGCGGTGTCCACCGGGCCGGGTGAGACGAGGCTGGCGCGCACGCCGGTGCCACGCAGTTCGGCGCGAAGCACCTCGTGGAGCGCACGGAGGCCGTGCTTGCTGGCGGCGTACGCCGCGTTGCCGGAAAAGACCGCACGGTCGGCGATGGACCCGATCGTCACCACGTGACCTCGGCCGCGCTGGCGCATCGTTGGCAGGAGCGCGCGCACGATGGCGAAGGGTGCGGTGAGGTTGACCTCCAGCGTCTCGCGGAAGTCGGCCACCGACGTTTCGTGGGCCGGCGCGATCACGAAGGCGCCCGCGTTGTTGACGAGGATGTCCGGCCCACCATCCATCGCGTCGGCGACCATCGCGATGGCGCGTTCGGTCGCTTGCGCGTCGGCCACGTCGCACGGCACGGTGAACGTGTCCGGCCCGAGCTCGGTCGCCAGCGCGCGCAGTGCGCTCTCACTGCGCGCCAGGAGTGCGACGCGAGCGCCATGGCGCGCGAGCTCGCGCGCGATCGCCGCGCCGATGCCGCGCGACGCGCCAGTCACCAGCGCGGAGCGGCCCGCGAGCGCGCCGTCGCGGACCGGCGTCACCGCGCCGTCGCGTACGCGAGCTGGAGAAACTCGTCGCGTGTCTTGCCGTCGTCGCGGAACACGCCGCGCAGCGCCGAGGTGATCGTGCGCGAGTTCTGCTTCTGGACGCCGCGCATCATCATGCACATGTGGTAGGCCTCGATCACGACGCCCACGCCGCGCGGCTCGAGCACCTCCTCGATCGCCTTGGCCACCTGTTCGGTCAGCCGCTCCTGCACTTGCAGCCGGCGTGCGAACATCTCCACGATCCGCGGCAGCTTGGACAGGCCGACGATGCGCTTGTTGGGGATGTACGCCACGTGCGCCTTGCCGAAGAACGGGAGCAGATGATGCTCGCACAGCGAATAGAGCTCGATGTCGCGCACCATGACCATGTTCTCGTGCTCCTCCTCGAACAGCGCGTCGCCGACCACTCCCTCGAGCGACATACCGTACCCTTCGGTCAGGAAGCTCATTGCCTTGGCAACGCGGTCCGGCGTCTTGAGCAGACCCTCGCGCTCCGGATCCTCACCAAGCATCGCGAGCTGCTGCCGCACCAACGCCGCGTATTCAGCGATCGGTACCGTCGCATCGAACGTCGTCGCGGACGTCACGTCGCGCACCATGGCGATCCGTGACGTGTCAGGGACGAGCTTACTCACCGGTGTACTCGACATAGTTGTTTGGAGTCTCCCAGAGGACGAGGCGCACGAGCTTGCCGGGGCGGATCGCCGCCTCGAGCTCGCGCCAGACCGCGACCACGATGTTCTCGGAGGTCGGGATCACGCCGCGCATGAACGCGACGTCGAGGTTGAGGTTCTTGTGGTCGATCAGGTTCACCGCCCGCTCCTCGACCAGCTTTTTCAGCGCGCCAAGGTCGATGACGTAGCCGGTGCGCGCTTCGACCTCGCCGCGCACGGACACGTCGAGCGTATAGTTGTGCCCGTGCCAGTTGGGGTTGTTGCACTTCCCGAACAGCTGATCGTTCTCCTGATCGCTGAGCGCGGGATTGTGCACCCGATGCGCGGCGTTGAATTGGAGACGTCGGGTGACGGTGACGACGGGCATGATCGGGCACGGTAGAGGACGCACGGACGGCGCGATACGAATGCCCGGCACCGGGCGACCGTTCCCGCCCAGATGAATCTGACGGCGAACGAGCTCCGGGGAAAGAAAAATCGGGCCCCACAGTGTGCCGCGGGGCCCGAACGAGTTGGAACGGAGAGGGTTTTTTGAAGCCCAGTCGAAATAATGAGGCTCTCACCACACCTTCCGGCTTCCCCCGCACTGGGGGCATGCCGTCAGTATAGATTATCGAACCCACTCGAAGGACTTATCGGCTCAAAAACGTTTCTCTCCGT
>JBDTOD010000230.1:0-4967 GCA_039933415.1 bacterium | reverse complement strand
CAGACGCTTGATGACGCGGTAGAGGTTGCCCGGATCGAGCGACACCAGTCCATCGGTCGCGCGCTCGACGGCCTGCACGAGGCCGTAGCCGTGCTGCTCGTCCACGGACAGCTCGAGGAGGAGCTGGAGGTCGACGGGCTTGAGGGGGAGGGAAAATTCGGGCATGGGCGTCGTATGGTTGTTTTAACCATTCGGCGGTCGCGCCGGGGAGTCTCGGGCAGCACCCTTACAACTGCGCACTGCTGTACCCGGTACCATCGTACCCGGCACCCGGACCCAGTCCGCTGGCCCGACGAATTCTTGGATGCTACGGCTGCGGCGGATGGTGACAAAGTGCGCTGGGAAGGTGCGTCACTTCTCGCGAAGTGGCGCACCTTCTCGCATGCACGACTTCAGGAAGCTGCGGGTGTGGGATCTGTCGCGGGATCTGGCCGTCGCGGTGGAACGCGCATCGCGCGCGTTTCCGCGCTCGGATCATGGCGTCGTTTCCAGCCAGCTTCGGCGCGCCATGATCTCGATCCCGGCGAACATCGCCGAGGGCTGCGGCAAGAGCTCACGCAAGGAAACGCTGCGCTACTTCCAGATCGCTGCCGGCTCGGCCGCGGAGGTGGAGAACCATCTACTGATCGCCAGCGAGTTCGGCTACCTCAACGTCGGCGCTCGCGAGGAGCTGTTGGGTCAGCTCAAGTCGATCCAGCGCATGCTGTTCAAACTGATGAAGAATCTTCCGGAGTAGAGCCCCGCATTCTGGGGGCCAGCGGACTGGGTCCGGGTACCGCGTACGATGGTACCGGGTACAGCAGCGCGCAGTTAAAAGAATCCCCTGCCTCGGCGATCGTCGTCGTCACTGCCGCCGGCGGCGGGGCACCTCGTAGTGCAGCTCGGCGAACATTGTGCCGATCGCTCGCACGGACAGCAGCGCGAGCGGTGGGCTGACGATCGCGCGCGGCAATAGCGGCTTCCCCGCGCCGAGCGTCACCGATCCGATCTGCACGAAGATCTCGTCGAGCAGGCCGTGATCATGGAACTGACCCACCAGGTCACCGCCGCCGACCAGCCAGATGTTCTTGTCGCCGGCCGCCTGACGCATCGCGTCGTGTACCGGGCGGACGTCGCCGCGCGCGAAGCGGATGTCGGCGCCGGGGATGCCGGGCAGCGTCCGCGAGCTGAACACCCACGTGGGCTGACTGTACGGCCACGGTTCCGGATGATCGGCCTCCGGCCCGATGACGTGCCGGAGCATCCACTCGTAGGTCGCCGACCCCATCGCGAGCGCGCCGACATCCTTGATGAACGACGGGTAGCTCGTCTCCGCGATGTCGCCGAGCGCGAACAGCCAGTCGAGTGAATCGCCGGGCCCGGCGATGAAGCCGTCGAGGCTCGAGGCGGTATAGAACTGAGTTTTCACGATGAGAAAATTCTCCCACTGCCTGTAGGTGGTAGCGGCTCGCGGTTGCGGGATGTCGTAGCGGGTGGCCTCTTCGGAACGATAGTCAACGCCCGAGCGGGCACAGCGAACGATTCCTCACACGCGCGTGCCCACAGCTTCTAGCGCAAGGTGGCATCCAAGATTTCGTCGGGCCAGCGGACTGGGTCCGGGTTCCGCGTACCATGGTACTCGGTACAGCAGTGGCAGTTTCAGAACGCCTCCATCCGCAGCGAGACCTGCAACTCCTCCCACCTCCCTCTCGCGACCCTCAAGCGGACTCCGTCAGAGAGCACGATGCTCCCACCGCCATCGGACTCGCGATGCAGCTCGCGGATGCGGCCGACGTTGACGATCACCGACCGATGGATGCGTAGAAACGTCCCGGCCTCGAGCGCCTGCTCGAGCGCGTTCATGCGCTGCAACACGAGATGGCTCGCCTTGCCGACATGGATGCGCGCGTAGTCGCCCTGCGCCTCCACCCAGTCGATCGACTCGACGTCGACGAGAGTGATCTTGGTACCGGTGCGGACACCGATGCGGCGCAATGCGGAGTGGCGCAGGGCATCGCGTTCTCCGGGCTGCTCCGTGTGAACACCATCGGCCAGCGACAGCTCGCCCGGATCGTCGTGCCGCGCGCGCCGGTCGTCGGCCATGCTCGCGAGCGTCCGCTGCAGCGACAGCGCCTCCATCGCGCTCAGCCGCTCCACCGCGCGCGCGACCGCCGCGTCGAAACGCGGCCGGCCGAACGGCTTGAGCACGTAGTCGAGCGCGTGCAGATCGAACGCGCGGATGGCATGCTCGTCGTGCGCGGTCACGAACACGACGCCGCGCGGGACGTCGTCACCCAGCGCCTCGAGCACGCCAAAGCCGTCGAGGTCGGGCATCTGCACATCGAGGAAGACGACGTCGGGCCGCTCGCGACGAATCAGCTCGACCGCCTCTCGCCCGTTCGTCGCCTCGCCAACCACGCGAAGCTGCTCGTGCGCCGCGAGCAACGTGCGTACGACGTCGCGCGCGTCGGGCTCGTCGTCCACCACGACCACGCGGAGCGGCTCAGTCATCGGCGGCCATTCGCGACACTTGGCGCGCACCGACGGCTCCGATCTCGATGCGGACGATGGTGCCGCTCGCGGGATCACTCGTGACGAGCAGCCGCGCGTCCGACCCATAGAGCTGTGCCAGCCGCTCGCGCGTGTTGCGCAGACCCAGTCCGGACCCGGGTTGTGCGGACACAGCCTGGACGCCGGGCCCGTCGTCGCGCACCTCGAGATGAAGTCGTCCCCCGCGTACCGAGGCGGTCACCTCGACGTTGCCGGCGCTCGAGACGGCCGCGACGCCGTGACGGATCGCGTTCTCGACGATCGGCTGCAGGATGAGCGGCGGCACGAGGAAGTCGAGCGCGTCGTCGTCGGCACGCACGCTCGTACGCAGACGATCGCGGAAGCGCGCCTGCTCGATCGCCAGGTACTCGCGCACGAGCTCGAGCTCCTCGGCCAACGGCACCTCGTAGTGCGACGTCGAGCGCTGCACCTTGTGAAACAGGCTGCCGAGATGATCGAGCACCGCGTCGGCCTCGTCGGCCCGGCCGGAGCGCCACATCTGGCCGATGCTGTGCAGGGTATTGAAGAGAAAGTGCGGACGGATCTGCGCGTTGAGCGCCTGCACCTGCGCGCGCGCGAGCTGGCCCTCCAGCTGAGCGAGCTGCAGCTCCCGTGCGCGCGAGTGCCGGTAGTGCAGCACCCCCGACGTGATGCCGAGGATCGCGAGGTCGATCAGCAGCGCGACGTGAAAGTTCACCGTCGCCCAGAGCAGTCCCTGCTGCGCGAGCACTGCGACGCCGCCAAAGCTTCCCATGCGCAACCAGAAGCCGAGCACCACGAGCACGTTGGCCATGAACGCCATCAGGGGCGCCGCGGCGAGATGGATCGGCATGTGGCGTCGCCACGTCTCGCGCGTGAGCGGGAACCGAACGGTGAGCGCGATGACGGCGAGCGAGACGGGAATCCACGGGAGTGTCTGACCCATCGCCTCTCGCACGGCGCGTCCGATCGGGATCGCCGTCCCGCCAGACAACGTCGAGCCGAGTGCGGTCTGCGCGCCGAGCAATGCCCCGGCGAGCACCCAGCCGGCGCACACGCCGAGCACCAGCTTCGCGCTCACGCGCACGCGGACCACCGGCTCGGCGTCACAGGCCGAATGTGTGCGAGTACTTCACGATGAACGAGCGCGAGAGGGAGAGCGGAGACTGCTCGCCGAGCGGCTCTCGCACCTGCCGCGTGTCGAGCCCTTCGTTGTACACGAGCCAGAGGTCGGTGCCCTCCGCGAACGCGTAGCGAAGCCGGACGTTGGCGTCGAGGGAGTGGCTGGTGGAATTGTACTGCACGAAGGCGTTGCCCGACATGCGGACGTCGTACGCCGCGCGCACGCGGAGCCGTGCGAGCTGGATGTTCGCCGACTGGTTGCGGCTCGCGAAGCGGAGCGACGTGAGCTGATAGTCGCCCCCCAGCTCGAGGTGTGGCGAGACGTTCCACGTGGGCGTGACGATCGCCTGCGCGCGCTTGCCGTCGAAGTAGGTGCCGGCGCGCAGGTCGACATTGACGCGCGCCAGCGCACCGGCGGGCATCTGATAGGCTACCTGCAGATCGCCAAAGTCGTACGTACCGGCGGGAATGGTGACGCCGTCGCCGATGCTGAACTGCTGCGACACGCTCTCGCGGAATCCCTTGGGCTCGATCCATCCTCCGCCGCCCGCCTTCGTGTCCCACTCGACCCACAGCGCGTACTGCCCCGACTCGAGCACGTGGTCTGCATTGCGGAACGTCGAGAAGGCGAGCATGCCCGGGTACACTCGGCGCAGCGTAGGGTGCTTGTCGGTGAAGATGAAGTAGTTCGCGACGACGTTGGCCGACGTGAAGTCGCGCCGCGACATGAAGCCGAGCTCGGGGCGGAAGGTCGGGCCCGCTCGGGTGCCGGACAGCGAGTACTGCAGCCCGCGCCCGACCCGTCGCTCGTAGCGCAGGTCCACGATGCTCCGGTCCATGAGACCGACGCCGACGGAGTCCGCGTCGTCCGCCGTGCCGGCCCACTTCATCACGAGGTACTCGTCCGGCCGCACGCGCAGCGACGCGTCCGTCCCGAGCGCGAGGTTGCGCCGTCCGCCGCCGGCGTACGACGTGGCCATGAACCCGGCCGTCGAGTTGTCGTTGAGCACGGGGCGCCGCATGCGCAGCACACCAAAGTTCTCGCTGGGGAACTGCGCGAGCCGGTCGGTCTGCATCTCGAGGAAACCGACGTCCCACGCACCGACTCGGCCACCGAGCCGCGCACCGCCGAGCACGGGGAGTGGTGTGAAGTCGGGAGTGAGGCCGATGCGCCGCGAGTGGAACAACCGCGAGCCGCCGCCGAAGGCGTAGTCGAACACGCCGCTGTTCTCCTGGAAGAAGCGTCGTCGCTCGGGGAAGAAGAGCGGAAAGCGGTCGAGGTTCACCTGCTGCTCGTCGGCCTCGACCTGGGCGAAGTCGGTGTTGTAGGTGAGGTC
>JBDTOD010000229.1:0-4972 GCA_039933415.1 bacterium | reverse complement strand
CCGCGAGGCCGGTGGGGGCTCCGCGAAGACGCGCGAGGAGGACCGACGCGGGACGTCGCCCGCAGTATTGATGCTGTGCGAGGAACGCGGCGAGTCGCTTCTCTCCAAGCCGGGCGGCACTCTCAGGCGACGGGTAGCGCCGCACGAAGTCGAGCGCGATCGGCGAATCGATGTCGGCGAAGATCGCGACGGCGCCCGGCCAGAAGCTCTCCAAGAGTGCGCGCAGCTGATTGGCCAGGGCGATGCGCGCGGCCACCAGGTCATCCCGCGTCCGCACCAACGCGCGCAAGGCTTTGATGGCGTCCGACTGCGCCGCGAGCGGACGGAAGCGATGGCCGTCCGTGCGCAGCACGTCTGCCAACAGGTACGAATCGCCGACGTCGGACTTCCCGCCGGCCGCCCGGTAGCGAGGGCGACAGGCTTTGACGACGTTGGGATGGATGGGCACCACCGGGTGGCCGGCATCGATCAGCGTGTCGACGAGGAGGCCCGAGGGCCGCTCGATCGCGATGGCGAGCTCGCCGACCGGCCCGTGCTTCGCGAGGCGAGCCCGGAGCTCGGCCAGCCCCTTGGCGTCATGCGTCGGCTCGCAACGGTCCACGACCGTGCCCGATTCGTCGACGATGCAGACCGCATGACGGGACCCACCCCAGTCGAGACCCGCGAACAGCTTCATACACGACCTCCATTTGACGGGTTAACCTCCAACCGTGCTGGGTGGCCCTGCGGGATGCTCACTGACGGGCGCTCGGGGCTTCACGTGCCTTGGGCGCAACTTCCTGTAGCCCGTCGGAACCACCCGGCACTCTCCACGCTGCGGGTCTCATGCGGGCTCTCGAGGAGCGAGCGCACCAGGCAGTCGTGGCGAGCACACGGAGAGGGCACGGCGCGCCGAAGCTACCCCGTGTCCACCATAGAGGTACACCAGTGAGCGCGCCCACGGTGATCCGAGACCTGGTCGTGGCCCACACGCGGATGCTGAAGCTGCCCGGCGTGGCCCGCACGTTTGAACGTCTGGCCCGGCAAGCGCGTGACAGCCACTGGCCCCACGAGGACTATCTGCACGAGGTCCTTCACGCCGAGGAGGCGTCGCGGCACGAGTCGGTCATCCGCCAACGCGTGCGGGAGGCGCGCTTCCCGGAGGTGAAGACGCTCGACACCTTTGATTTCGCCGCCGCTGACGGCGTCAACGCGACGCAGATCCACACCCTCGCCCGGGGCGAATGGGTCACGGCTCCCGAGAATCTGATCTTGGCTGGTCCGATCGGCACCGGCAAAACGCACCTCGCAATCGCGCTCGGCGTGGAGGCCACGAAGCAGAAACGCCGCGTGCTCTTTGCCCGGGCGGCCGATCTGGTGCGGCAGCTCCTCGAAGCCCGTGACACGCGCGAGCTGACCCGGTTACAGCAGCGCCTTCTCCGGGTGGACGTCCTCATCATTGACTAATGGTGAGACTTCGGTAATGTGGAGTCGACCGACGTTGTCGCCCGCGGCGGCGCGATCTCATCGTCGAGACTCCACATTACGTGGGTGTCACAGGCCTTCGAGCCACTCAAGGAGCGACGCATCGCGTCGCCACGATGCCGGGGTGGACGTGGCGCCGACCGGGCGAGCTTTTCGTAGCGCGTCCCGCTTCAGATCCAGATCCAGCGTGGCGTAGCGCATCGTGGTGGTCACGCTGGCGTGCCCGAGCCACTGACTGATCGTCGTGATGTCGACGCCGGCCTTCAGCAGGTGGACGGCGGTACTGTGGCGCAGGCTATGTGGATGGAGGCGCTTGGTCGTCAAGGACGGTCGCGTCCGCCTTGCCAGCCGGCAGTACTTCTCGAGCAGGTAGCGCAAACCGAAGCGCGTGAGTCGAGCGCCGCGGTGATTCTTGAAGAGCGCCGTGCGCGGCTGATCGAGGTCGCCTCGATCGAGCAGCCAGGTGCGTAAGAGGTCGGCGGTGTGTGGCCACAGCGGGCACAGCCGCTCCTTCCGGCCCTTGCCCATCAGGCGGACCTGCGGAGGCGTGTCCAAGCGCACGTCGCCCACCGACAGGGAGACGACCTCCTGCACACGCGCGCCGGTATTGAACATGGTGGCCAGCAACGCGTAGTCGCGGCGCCCGTCGCGCGTGCGGCGATCGATCGCCGCGAGCACGGCCTGCACGTCCGCGTCCTCGAAGTACTCGATGGGACGCGTTGCGGCGCGCTTGAACGGGACGGCCAGGACGCGCTGACACAGCGCGAGCGTGTCCGGCGCATCGGCGGCGCAGTAGCGGAAGAAGGCGTGCAGGGCCGCCAGCCGGACATTGCGGGTGGTCACGGCGTTGCGGCGCTCCGTTTCCAGGTACTGCAAGAAGGCCAGGACGTCGGCCGGGCCGAGGTCGGCCAGGGAGAGCTTGGCCACCGTACGGCGACGATGGGCGGCGACGAATCGGAGCAGCAGGACGAGGCTGTCCCGATAGCTTTGCACCGTGTGGGGACTGGCGCCGCGCACGCCCGGCAGGTAGTCCGAGAAGAAGCGGTGGAGACAGCGCGCCAGCTGCATGGGCGTCGCGCTTGTCATGGCGCACCGTCTTTCATGTCGGGCGTGATCCAGCGGCCATAGCGCTGCGCGAAGCGGGCGCTCGCCGCGCTCGACACGGGCGCGACGAAGTGCAGGTAGTGCGCGGTGGAGACGATCGACACGTGGCCCAGGTAGGCGGCCAACGCCGGCAGCTTGCTCTGCACGTCGATGCCGGCGCAGTACCAGCGGCTCAAGGCGTGCACCGCGAAGGTGTGCCGCAGGTCATGCACCCGGGCGCCCCCGCCGCGGGGCCCGGTCAGACCGGCCTGCCGAAACAGGTGGCGCAAGCCCTGCGCCAAGCCAGCCCCGGTATACGGAGCGCCCGGCCGCGTCCGGTGCCAGAGCAGCGGCGTGTGGGCGTCCACGGGGAAGCCACGGTGACGACGGAGGTGGAGATACGCCGCGCTCTCGGCGGCTGCATCCCCCGAGAGCGGCACCAACCGTGACTTGTGAAACTTGGAGGCCCGGACGTGCAAGACCTGCGTCTCGCGGTCATAGTCGCCCACTGTCAGCCGCGTGAGCTCCCCGCGTCGGAGGCCGGCGGTGTACAGCAGGATCACCGCGAGGCGATAGGTCTCGGCTCGCAGGGGCGACCCGAGGGTCGGCCCGAGCGTCGCGGCTTCTGCCAAGACGCGAACGATGTCCGCTTCGGTGAAGAGGTAGGGGCGGCGCCGCTGGTGACACGGGGGGAACAACCGGGCGTCAGGCACGAAGCACGTCGCGTCCGTGCGTCGACGATACAGGCAGAGGTTTCGCACGATGCGCATGCGATTGCGGCGCACCCCAGACGCCAGATGCGCTTGCGACAGACACCACTGCGCGAACGTCGCCGGCGTCAGGTCGCGCTGGCGCCCCGCGGTCCGCAGGAAGGCCTCAAGATGGCGGAGCACGCGACGCTCGCCGTCGTAGCGTCGCCCCAGCGCGGCTTTGAGCGTCAGGTACCGCTGGATGCACGCGGTCACGGGGTGCGGGGTCATGGCTGTGCTCCGGCGCGGACGCCGCCCGTGCCCTGCGGCACCGGCAGCGCGACCTCGCGGAGATCGTCCACGGCCAGCCGGAGGTAGACGCAGGTGCTCTCGAACGTGCGATGGCCCAGCACGTCGCCGATCGCCTTCAACGACACGCCCGACTGCAGCAGGTGGACGGCGAATGAGTGGCGCAGGCAATGGACGCCTTGGTAGGGGATCGCCAACCCGCTGCGGCGACTCCACGCCTGGAACGTCTCGGTGACCGCGGTCGGCTTGAGCGGGCCGACAGGGGTCCGGGCACGCAGGAACACCTCGCGGCAGGCGCTGGTCGGATCCGAGAACGTGACCGGGGCCCGCCGATCGGTGCGGACGGTCAGATGCGGGCGCGCGTGCCGAAGGTACGCGACCACCGCGGTCCCGACCTCGTCGGTCAACGGCAGCCACGGCAGCGCGCCGGTCTTGCGCTGACGCACGCGGAGGCGCCGGCCATGCCAATCGAGATCGTCCAAGGTGAGCCCCACGACCTCGCTGGCGCGCAGCCCGTAGGTGGCGATCAGCAGAAGCATGGCGTAGTCGCGACGACCGACATAGGTCTGCCGATCGATGGCCGTGAGCAACGCCAACACGGTCTCCCACGGCAGCGCACGCGGCAACTGCTCGTCGCGGTAGACCCGCGGGGTATCGATGGAGGTGTCGAGTCCGACGGGACCTTCGCCGCGCACCGCCAGGAACCGCACAAACGCGCGGAGGTGGGCGACTTCGTGCTGCAGCGAGACACGGGCGAGGCGTGGTCCGCGATCGCGGATGAACGCTTCGAGGTCCTGCGCGGTCAGGCGCGCGAGCCGCTCGGGTGTGGCCCGGAGGAAGTGCAGGAACGCCGTCGTCGTCTGGCAGTGCTGGCGCACGGTCGACCGCGCGAATCCTCGCATCTCCACCAGGTACGCCGCGTAGCCGGCGATCTGACGGTCGCGAACGGTCGACACGTGAGGCGAGAATCGCCCCGTCTCCTCAAAGTACCGCTCCAACAGCCGCACCAGCGCCGCGCGATCGGGATCGTCCTGGGAGTCGATCGGCGCACAGGCCCACAGCCGGCGGCGTGTCAGTCTCGCCAGGCGGCGCACCCCACGACGCGCCAACTGCCGGTCGAGACGTCGGACCGCACAGCAGTACTCCCGCACGCGATCGCCAGAATAGCCGCGCACGAAGAGCCACTCCGTAAAGGCTTCCATGATCGGACCGAACACCCGCAGCGAGACAAATCGCCGACGCATCCGGGGATACCGCTCTGCCAACATCGCACCCTCCTCTCGGTGCCGAGATGGGCACCAGGGTCGATGCTACGCAGAAGTAAATGTGGTGGGATGGAGACGAAATCGTCAGCCGCTGAAGACCATCTGGCTTTAGACTCCACATTACCGAAGTCTCACCATTAGTCAATTTATGTGGAGCTCCAC
>JBDTOD010000228.1:0-5008 GCA_039933415.1 bacterium | reverse complement strand
CCGACATGCCGCTGCTCTGGGTGCTGCGCGACGTGCTCGATCTCAAGGGCACCAAGTTCGGCTGCGGCGTCGCGCAGTGCGGCGCCTGCACCGTGCATCTCAAGGGCGTCCCGGTGCGCTCTTGTCAGATTCCGGTGGCCATGCTGCAGGGCGCGGAGGTCACCACCATCGAGGGGCTGTCCCCGGATGGATCGCACCCCGTGCAGCGCGCATGGGAAGCGGTGGACGTCCCACAGTGCGGCTACTGCCAGGCGGGCCAGATCATGTCCGCCGCGGCGTTGCTCGCGAAGAATCCAAAGCCGACCGACGCCGACATCGATGCGGCGATGAACGGGAACATCTGCCGTTGCGCGACCTACCTCCGCATCCGCGAGGCGATCCACAAGGCCGCTGAAAACCCGATGCCCTCACCCGCTGCGTCGTCTTCGTCTCCAGCCCGCCCTCGCCAGGCCGGCTCTCCCCGCTCCTGAGGACGAATCCGTGACTCTCGACACGCGCGTCGACAGACGCCAGTTCCTCCGGGTCACCGCCCTCACCGGCGGCGGGCTGCTGCTCGGCACCGTCCTCGATTCGTTCGGCGCCTCGACCGCGCTGGGCGCTGCGCCACGCGCCACGCCTGGCGCACCGATGGCCTTCGAGCCCAACGCCTTCATCCGCATCATGCCCGACGGCATCGTCACCATCGTCGCCAAGAATCCCGAGGTCGGCCAGGGGATCAAGACGATGCTGCCGATGCTCATCGCCGAGGAGCTCGACGTCGACTGGAAAGACGTACGCATCGAACAGGCGGGGCTCGACACGGTGAAGTTCACCGGGCAGGTCGCCGGCGGCAGCAGTGCCACGCCGAATCACTGGCTTCCGCTGCGCCGCGTCGGCGCTGCCGCGCGCATGATGCTCGTCGCCGCCGCTGCCGAGACGTGGGGCGTTCCAGCGACCGAGTGCGAGACGGCGCACGGAGCGGTCACCCATCGCGCGAGTGGACGCACTCTGCGCTACGGAGCGCTGCTCGACAAGGCGGCGACGATCCCCGCGCCCGCGCTCGACAAGGTCACGCTCAAGGATCCTGCGAGCTTCACGATCGTCGGCACGCGCGTGCCCGGCGTCGACAATCACGCCATCGTCACGGGCAAGCCGCTTTACGGTATCGACGTCACGCTGCCTGGCATGCTCTACGCCGTATACGAGAAGAGCCCCGTGTTCGGCGGCACGGTGAAGAGCGCCAACCTCGACGTGATCAAGCGTCAGCCGGGCGTGCGTCACGCATTCGTCGTCGAAGGCGTCGGCACATCGCTCGACGGTCTGCTCGGCGGCGTCGCCATCGTCGCCGACAGCTGGTGGCTCGCACGCTCGGCGCGACAGAAGCTTCAGGTCGTCTGGGACGAGGGTGTCGCGGCGAATCTCAGCAGCGCGGAGATCGCGTCGAGCGCCGCGCAGCTCGCGAAGCGGCCGCCGCAGCGGACGCTTCGCCGCGATGGCGACGTGGACACCGCGCTCGCCGGCGCCGCGAAGGTGCTGCATGCCGAGTACTACTACCCGTTCATCGCGCACGCTCCGCTCGAGCCACAGAACTGCACCGCGAGCTACACCGCCGACGGCAAGATCGAGATCTGGGCGCCGTCGCAGAATCCCGCACCGGCGCGCAGCCTCGTCGTGCACGCACTCGGTATCAAGGAGAGTGACGTCACCATCCATATGACGCGTGGCGGTGGCGGCTTCGGCCGCCGGCTCATGAACGACTATGTCGTCGAGGCCGCGCGCATCGCGAAGGAAGTCGGCGTTCCCGTGAAGCTCCTCTGGACGCGGGAGGACGACATGCGCCACGACTTCTACCGCGCGGCTGGATTCCACAACTTCACCGCGGGGCTCGACGCGAACGGAAAGGTCATCGCATGGCGCAATCACTTCGTCTCGTTCGGCGACGTGGAGAAGTTCAGCGCCGTCGGCGCGACGGGCGGACCGCCCTTCGGTCCGGGCGCAGGCATCAACGGCGGAGAGTTCCCCGCGCGCTTCGTCCCGAACTTCGCCATCGACGCGTCGGTCATGCGCGCCAGTGTGCCGACGGGTTATCTCCGCGCGCCCGGCAGCAACGGCATCGCCTACGCGACGCAGTCGTTCATCGACGAGCTCGCGCTGCTCGCCGGCAAGGATCCGCTCCAGTTCCGGCTCGACCTCCTCGCGAGCGAGATTCCGGGTACCAGCGCGCCCGCGGCCGGCGCGTTCGACGCGTCGCGCATGCGCGGCGTGCTCGAGGTCGTGCGCGATCGCTCGGAGTGGGGCAAGCGCACCCTCCAACGCGGCACCGGCATGGGCGTCGCCTTCCACTTCAGCCATCGCGGATACTTCGCCGAAGTCGTGCAGGCGACGGTGAGCCGCGCCGGCGCGATCACCGTGGATAAGGTGTGGGTCGTCGGAGACGTCGGGAGTCAGATCATCAATCCGAGCAACGCCGAGAATCAGGTGCAGGGCTCCGTGCTCGATGGCATCGCCGAGGCCCTCGCACAGGAGATCACGATCGAGAAGGGCAGGGCCGTGCAGGGCAACTTCCACGAGTTCGCGCTGCTGCGGATGAAGCAGTCGGCGCCCGTGGACGTACACTTCCACGTCACGACCTTCCCGCCCACGGGACTCGGCGAGCCCGCGCTGCCGCCGGTCGTCCCTGCGCTCGTCAGCGCGGTGTACGGCGCGACGGGAAAACGCGCCCGCTCACTGCCGCTCGCCAAACACGATCTTCGCTGGATGTAAGCGGCGGCGACCGCGGCTGAAACGGCGCGGCGTTTCCACCGTACTGTGATCATGGCCTTCTCACTCGGACGTTGGCGGCCTCGGCACCCACGCGGACTCGTCCCACTGTGGCTCGCGACGCATCTCCTGACCGGGAGCACACGCGCATGATCGACGACTTGCTCCCCGAGCCCGAGCCGAGCGGCGCGCTGGCGCCTCCCCCGCGCCATCCGCCCACGGCGCTCGCGACGTCGGCACCACTTCCGCCGAGGCGGCCATCGCGCGTCATCACGCCGCGCGAAGGATTCTTCCGCGGTCTCGTGCAAGCCACGCTCGACTCGCTCGACTCGCTGGGCGACACGATCGCCGGCGCGATCGGGCTGCGCTGAGCGTGGCGGCTGCGTCGCGCTCGCCGCTCGCGCGGCTGCGGAAGATCTGCCTCGCCTTTCCGGAAGCGCACGAAGTCGAGGCATGGGGCGAGCCGACCTTCCGCGTGAAGAACAAGCTCTTCGCCATGTATGCCGCCGAGGGGAACCATCACGGCTCGGGCCGCGCCGGCGTCTGGATCAAGTCGGCGCACGTCACGCAGGATTTGCTCGTGCGCTCGGCGCCCGACCGCTACTTCGCGCCGCCGTACGTCGGACCGAAGGGTTGGGTGGGCGCGTGGCTCGACAAGAAGCCGGACTGGGACGTCGTCACCGATCTGTTGCGCGACGCCTGGATTCAGACCGCGCCGAAGAAGCTTCGCGCGAGCTTCGACTCAGCCGAATCGCCGAAAAAGCGGTAGCTCGGCGAGCCGCTCGCGCGGAGAGCGTGGGTCACGGCGATCGAACGGACGTGTGCGCTCACTTCGCTCCGGCGGGCGCGTCAGGCGTCGTCGTGACGGGCGCGCCCGCTTCCTCGAGGGGCGCCACGACATTGTATGCGTCGAGCCGGAGCTTGCCGCTCGCCACCGCACTGCGCTCGAGGCAATACGCCGTGATGCCACAATTCGCGACCTCGGCGTCGCGATCGATCGCAAGAATCTGCTCCTCCGTCAGCTCCTCGATCAGGTAGCGCAGGCAGGGGACGATCACCTGGTGCGCCACGATCAGCACGCGCTCGCCTGGCTCGCTGTGATGCAGGCTCACGGTATCGAGCACGCTCCGGAGGCGGAGGATCACGTCGCACCAGCTCTCGCCGCCCGGCGGGCGGAAGTAGAACTTCCCGATACGAGCTCGCAGCGTCGCCTGATCCGGGAATCGCTGTTCGATGCCAAGCGCGTGATGCGGTCGAGGATGCCGAACTCCTTTTCGCGAAGCCGTTCGTCGATCAGCATCGGCTCATCGCTCGCCACGCCACCGGCGTCTTCGCCTCAGCGGAACGTCGACATCGCGCCCGGCGATGTCGATCACCGAGAGCTTCGCCGCGCATGCGGCCTCGCGCGCGACGTTGCCCGCGCTCTCACCATGTCGCACGATCCAGAGCCGGTCCGGCTAACGCTGTCGAGACATGGCGGCGTTCAGGTCAAGGACCGTACCAGCGTTGGCCGTCGCGCGCGCACTGGACGACCGCCGAGAGGTGCCGCAGCTTTGCCCTCAGTGCGTCCGTCCCGATGCCAGGTCGCCGCTCACCCGAACCGTTCCCGCTTCCGACATGGATCAGACTCAGATCACCACCGCGTTCGAGCTGCCCAACTATCGCATCACCCGTAATCTCGGCGTCGTGCGGGGGGTCACGGTGCGCTCGCGGTCGTTCATCGGGACCTTCGGCGCGGGGTTGCAGCGTCTCGTCGGCGGCAACATCACCTTGCTCACCGAACTGTGCGAGCAGTCCAGAGCGGAGGCGTTCGGGATCATGATCCGCCACGCCGATGACGTCGGCGCAAATGCCATCGTCGCCGTGCGCTATGACGCCACCGAGGTGATGACCGGCACGACTGAAGTGCTGTGCTACGGTACGGCCGTCGTCGTGGAGAAGGCGTAGCTCGGGTGGCGCTCACCGCGACGATCTACAACTTCGACGTTCAGCTCGCCGACATGGATCGCAGCGTCTTCGAGACGCTCGCGTTCAAGGTGGCCCAGCAGCCCTCGGAGGCCGACGAGCACATGGTCGCGCGCGTCCTCGCCTACTGCCTCGAGTACGCTGAGGGCATCGGCTTCTCCAAGGGCATCGCCGAGCCCGAGGAGCCCGCGCTGTTCGTGCGCGATCTCACGGGGGCGATGCGCGTCTGGATCGACATCGGCTCTCCTGACGCGGCGCGGCTGCACAAGGCGAGCAAGGCGTCGCCGCGCGTCGCGGTCTACAC
>JBDTOD010000227.1:0-5073 GCA_039933415.1 bacterium | reverse complement strand
CGAGCGCGGCGTCGGCCCAATCGAGCGTGACGTTGTGCGTGAGCGTCATGTAGCGAGCGCCCAACACGTAGTACTGGCGCAACACGGCGAGCGAGTTCTCGATGGCATGACCGCCCTCGAGCCCCAGCAGCGAGCCGATTTTGCCTCTGCGAGGACTCGCTCGCAATTCGACGGCCGTGAGGGCCCACGCGAACGCGGGCTGCTCGGCGATCATCTGGCGCGCGATGTCGATCTGCTCGAGCTGGACGCGCGCGTAGCCCGGCACACTCGACACGGCGCCATTGGCGGCATAGAGCCGGTCACCGCCCTCGCCGGGAATGTAGATGGACCAGAATTGGCCCCCCACATGTCCCTGCCGGAGTCGCGGAACGTCCGTCATGCCTGGCGTATGGCGGCGCAGGTCGTATGCGCGCACGTCGCGCGGATGTACGCTGTCTTCGCGAATGCGCCAGGGCAGATCGTTGTGGCCGTCGATCACCGGAGCGCGGGCGAGCACGCGGAGCGCGCGCGCGATGTCGGCCTTGGACGGCGCGGGTGAAACCGTAGCCGAGGTGACGGCCTGCGCGCCCGCCGGCGCGACCGGCGCCAGCACCCCTGCACCAAGAAAAAGCGAAGCGATGAAGTGAGATCTCATTGGACAAAGATACGATTGCGACGGGTGAACGGTGAGCGACCGGCGTGGGGAGGCGCATTTCGCTGCGACCTGCATCGTCTTTCAACGATGCTGACCCCTTGAAACCCCTTGAAATGGATCATTCTGGCGCTGCGACGGTCAGCGGTCGTATCCACGGACGGCCCTCCAGGCATTCTGGGAGACGCTCTGCCAATCCGGATACGCTGTACTCGTGCTACCCGCGTACAGCAGTGGCAGTCGCTCGGTACCCAGTACTCGCCGTCGTTCGCTCTGGCCCCACTCGCTCCGGCGTCCTACGTTTGTCCGCGTCCGGACCCCCTTCCCCCCGCCATGCCCCTTCGCGAGCAGTTGCAGGACACCCTCGGCTCGGCGTACACCATCACGCGCGAGCTGGGCGGCGGCGGCATGTCGCGCGTCTTCGTGGCGCGCGAGGAGTCGCTGCGGCGGAATGTCGTCGTCAAAGTGCTCCCGCCCGACCTGCTCGCGGGCGTGAACGCCGAGCGGTTCGACCGGGAGATCGCGCTCGCGGCCGGACTTCAGCATCCTCACATCGTGCCGGTGCTCACGGCCGGCCAGATGGATGGCGTGCCGTACTACACCATGCCGTTCGTCGACGGCGAGTCGTTGCGCGGGAGGCTGACGACCGACGGCGCGCTGCCGATCACCGAGTGCATCGGCATCTTGCGCGACGTGGCGAAGGCGCTGGCGTACGCGCACGAGCGCGGCATCGTGCACCGCGACATCAAGCCGGACAACGTGCTGCTCTCGGGCGGCTCGGCGGTGGTGACCGACTTCGGGATCGCCAAGGCATTGAGCGCGGCGCGCACCGAGGCGCCAGGCGGTACGCTCACCCAGATCGGCACGTCGCTGGGCACGCCGGCGTACATGTCGCCGGAGCAGGCGGCGGCGGATCCCGCCACCGATCACCGCGCCGACCTCTATTCGTTCGGCTGCCTCGCGTACGAGATGATCTCGGGACGTCCACCATTCATGGCGAAGTCGCCGCAGAAGCTGCTCGCCGCGCAGATGGGCGAAATCCCTCAGCCGATCGGCGAGCTTCGACCGGACGTGCCGCAATCGCTCGCGCAGCTCGTGATGAAGTGTCTGGCGAAGGATGCGGACGAACGGCCGCAGCGCGCGGTGGATATCGTGCGCATCCTCGAAACCGTCACGAGCGGCGCGGGGCACGACGCGATGCCGATGATCCTCGCGGGTGGTCGCGGCATGTTCAAGCGCGCGCTGCTCGTGTACGTGCTCGCGTTCGTGATCGTGGCGGTGGTGGCGAAGGCGGCGATCGTCGCGGTGGGCCTGCCCGATTGGGTGTTTCCCGGCGCCTTGATCGTGATGGCGCTCGGCCTGCCGGTCATCCTGTTCACGGCGTACGTCCATCGCACGACGCGGCGGATCATGGGGGCGACGCCGAGCTATACCCCGGGAGGCACGCCGAGTCTCGCGAAGGGGACGATGGCGCAGATGGCGATCAAGGCGAGCCCGCACGTGTCGTGGCGGCGCGCCGCCATCGGCGGAGGCGCCGCGTTCACGGGCTTCGTGCTGCTGGTGGGCGCGTACATGGTGATGCGCGCGTTCGGGATCGGGCCGGCGGGTTCGCTGCTCGCGGCGGGGGCAATTGCACAGGACGAGAAGATTCTCGTCGCCGACCTCACGAGTCCGGCGGGCGACTCGACACTCGGCCCCGTGGTGACGGACGCGTTCCGCACCGCGCTCGGCCAGTCGCAGAGCATCGCAGTCGTACCGTCGGCGACGGTGCGCGACGTGCTGCGCCGCATGGAGCGACCGGCCGACACGAAGCTGGATTTCACGCTGGCGCGCGAGATCGCGACGCGCGAAGGGATCAAGGCGGTGATCGATGGAAGCCTGCTTGGGGTCGGCGGGCGCTACGTCATCGCGATGCGGCTCGTCTCGGCGCAGACCGGGGAGGCGCTGGCGACGTTTCGCGAGACGGCGAACACGCAATCCGACATCTTGCCGACGGTGGATCGCCTGGCGAAGGAGGTCCGCGCGAAGATCGGGGAGTCGCTGAAGAACGTGCAGAGCACCACACCGCTCGAGCAGGTCACCACGCCATCGCTGGAAGCTTTGCGAAAGTACGTCGATGGATTGCGAATCATCTACGAAGGCGATTTCCAGAGGGGAGCGGCGCTGCTGCAGGAGGCGGTGACGATCGATACGGGCTTCGCGATGGCGTACCGCAAGCTCGCCGTGGAGTACGGCAACCGGGGACTGCCCGAGAAGTCGCAAGCGTACTACGAGAAGGCGTACGCCCACATCGATCGCCTGAGCGACGCCGAGCGCTATCTGCTCCTCGGTAGCTACTACATGAATGGCAAGCATCAGGACGCGGCCAAGGCGCGGGCGGCATTCGAACGGCTGCTCGAGATCCAGCCGAGCAATACGGCGGGACTGAACAACCTCTCTTCGATGTTGTTCTATACGCACGAGCACGCGCGTGCGGAGTCGTTGCTTGTGCGGGCGATTCAGGTCGGGCCCGTCGCGTCCGTGCACTACAACAATCTGATGCGCGCCCGCCTCGCCATGGGGCGGGTCGATTCGGCGCGCGCGGCGCTCGACGCGTGCGCCAAGGCGTTTCCGAAAAATGTCGACTGCGCCATCGCGCGTGCCGGTCTGCAGTGGTCGCTCGGCGAGTTCGACTCCGTGCGCGTCACCGTGGCGGCGATGGAGCCGAAGATGACGACTCCCGAGGACCGTGCGGCGTTCGACTTCGGCAGCGCGGCATTCATGCGTCTCCAGGGGCGACTCGACGAGGCGGTCCGCCTCGATAGAGAGGGTGTCGAGAGCGCACGACAGGCCGGTGCCTCGGCTCCCCAGCTCGACGGGGCGTTGAGTCTCGCGTTCGACGACGCGTGGTTCCGTGGCGACGCCGCCGGTGCAGCGCGGCGGATTGACGATGCGCTCGCGCGCACCGCCTTGCGCTCCGTCCCGATGTCCGAAGCGCCCTACGTGTTGACGGTGATCGCGTACGCGACGGCCGATCGCGCCGACCGCGCTCGCGCGGTGCTGGCCGAATGGGACGCCCGGCGGGCCACGGCACCGACCACGCGCGACTCCGTGCTGTTACACAGGATGCGCGGCTACATCGCGCTCGCCGCGAAGGATTTTCCCACCGCACAGTCGGAGCTTCGCATCACGGAGAAGCAGGGATGCCTGGTGTGCGACCTTCCTCTGCTCGGCCGCGCGTTCGATCTCGGCGGTGCTAGCGACTCGGCCATCGCCGTGTACGAGCGATTCGTCACGACGAAGTGGCCTGATCGTGAGGAGTCGGACGCCGCGTTTCTCCCCGCGGTGCACAAGCGGCTCGGCGAACTGTACGAGGTGAGAGGACAGCGCGAGAAGGCGCTGCAGCACTACCGCGCGTTCATCGAGCTGTGGAAGAGCGCGGACCCGGTGTTGCAGCCGAAGGTGCGCGATGCGCAGCTGCGGGTGGCGGCGTTGACGAAGGGGACGGACGTGAGGCGGTAGTGGTGAGTCAGTTGGTCGGATAGTTGGATAGTTGGTCGGTGAACTAGTGAACTGAACGGCCCTGGCCACGAACCAACATGGAAGCCCCGGTGAGGGGTCTCCAGGCCAGTCGTGACCAGGGCCGTCAATTCACCAATCAACCGACCAACTATCAAACCATCAAACTCTCCAGCTCACCGCGCGAACCCGACGTCAGCCGGCGAGCGCCGGCTCCACCAGATCCGCCGGCTCGGCGGGCACGGGCACATCCCACTCGTTCCCGCACTTCAAACACTTCCGGAAGTCGCCGCGCGCCTTGGTGAACTTCATCTCGGCGCCGACGTACGCACACTCCGGGCAGACCTCGGCGACCGGCTTGTTCCACGCCACGAAGTCGCACGTCTCGTTCGAGCAGGCGTAGAACGCCGTGCCGCGCTTCTTCGAGCGGCGCTCGACGAGCTCGCCGCCATCCTTCGGGCAGAACACGCCGGTCGGCATTGAGCGCGTGCCGCGGCACTTCGGGAAGGTGCTGCAGCCGAGGAACTCGCCGCTGCGCCCCTGGCGGACGACCATCGGCTGGCCGCAGAGGTGACAGGGGATGTCCGTCATCTTCGGCTTCGCCTTCTCGCCCTTGAGCGGACGCGTGTACTTGCAGGTCTTCGGATGATTCTCGCACGCGAGGAACGGTCCGAAGAATCCGCCGCGCGGCTCGAGCTTGCCGCCGCAGTCCGGACACTTCTCGTTGACGATGGCCGAGAGGTCATGCGCTTCAGCGATGAGCTTGGCGAACTGCACGTTCTTGAGCGACTTGTCGAACGGGCCCCAGAAATCTTTCAAGACAGTGCGCCACCCGAGCTCTCCGTCTTCGACCTTGTCCAACTCCAGCTCCATGCCGGAGGTGAAGTCGACGTTGAAGATGTCGGGGAACTGCATGACCATCACCTTCTCCACCGTCTCACCGA
>JBDTOD010000226.1:0-5086 GCA_039933415.1 bacterium | reverse complement strand
TCGTCGTTCCGCTCCATCGCCTTCTCGAACTGCTCGATCGTGGCGTGCTGCGGTCCGGGCTTGATGAAGATCTCGGTGGAGGCGCACCACACGATCACGACGCGATCGAGCTTGTGCTTCGTCTTGAAATCGCGAATGTCCTGCCGCAGCTGCTCGGCCAGATCGCGCTTCGTCTTCCCGGTCTTGACGTTCGTGCCGTTGATGCGCGTGACGTACTTGTTGTCGAACACCGCCGGCATCGGCTTGATCGACGAGAGGAAGTCGGCGATCGGGGCGAGATCCTTCTCCTCGAGCACGCCCGCCTTGCGAGCAGCGGTGAGCGCGTCGTCCGGAATCGGATCCCAGGCGCCGAAGACGATGTCGTCGAGCTTGGAGAGCGGAACGAAGTCCTTGATCAGCGGCGAACGCTGTTCCGTGCGCTTGCCGAGCCGGATCGTCGCCATCTGGGTGAGTGAGCCGATCGGCTTCGAGTGCCCCTTACGGATGCTCTCGACACCGGCCATGAACGTGGTTGCCACTGCGCCAAGTCCCGGGGTGAGCACACCCAGGCGGCCGGCAGCCGGACGAATTGCGGGCTTGTCGCCCGTGGGGCGCCCGCTCCCCGAGGTCGTACCCTGCACGACTTATTCTCCTTTCGCGCTAAACCGCCGCCGCGAGCGTGCCCCGAGAGGTCGCGCTCGTGTGGTGTCGTGCAACGCGCGTACCGGCACCCCGGGCTCCGTCTGCAACCCCTGGTACACGGCCCTGACGCGCTGCGCCGCGGTGATCCACGCGGTAACGGTCAACAGAACGATGATTGCGATCAGAACGAGCCCATGAAACGCCAAACCGAAAAACGCCTGCGGTGCCGACAGCAGCACCACGCGCTCGGGACGCTGCAGGATTCCCACCCGTGCATCGATCCCCAGCGCTTCCGCTCGCGCTCTCGTATACGAGGTCACGAACGATCCAACCAATCCGAGCACGGACACGCCGACCATCGGCGTTCCCCACCACTCCGGACGCGTCGCGAAAAACACGGCGAGACCGCCGAGCACGAAGCCATCCGCGACCCGATCGAGCGTCGAATCGTAAAACGCGCCGAACACGGAGCTTCGCTCGGTCCGACGCGCCACCATCCCATCCAGCACGTCGAAAAGTGCCGTTAACCCGAGCAACCAGCCGCCCGCTCTGATGTGCCCGAGCCCGTACAACACGCCGCCGGCAATCGTGCAGAGCGTGCCGACCGTCGTGATCGTGTTCGGATGAACGTCGTAGCGAACCAGCCCCCGCGCCACCGGCTCGATGAGGCGCAGATATCCCGATTTCAGCCAATCCGGCAGTAATTTCATCCGTCCCCGCACGATGCCGTTGGCATCGCAGTCTCCGCACGTGCGACGAGCCGGAGAGGGTAGCTCCGGCCCGTTAAGTTATCCCGTCGTAACATACGGTGCAACCCGCGTTTACGCCCCTCTCAGGGGACCGTCCAGTCCGTGCTCTCGCTCAGCGTCACGTTGTCTTTTGTATACGTGCGCGCGCCGTCCGCGGTCTTAGCCTTGAGCGTCACCGAGCTACCCGACGACACACCGGATACCACCAGCGTCTTGACGCTGTTCGGGGCAACCTGACCGATGAAGACATCGCCGCCCCCTGCCGTCACGTACGCGTTCACGGCCTGACTGGCATTGTTGGTGAGCTTCACCGCCATGCCACTCGACGGCGACGGCGCACTTCCCACTTCGACCTTGCGCGAGCACGCGACGAGCGATGCTGCAAGAAGAACCATCGTGAACATTCGCATTTGCGACTCCTGTGTGCGGGACGGGTGTTCCCTGCTTCCCGTGCAAGGTACGTGCTGAGCCGTTCGGCGTGCAGTCTCACAGCGGATTGCCGCCGCCGCTCGCGATCATGATATTCTCCTCACATGCCCTCTGCAGCCGATCAACCGACCGCCGACTTCTCGTGGAGCGCCGAGGAGATTCGACGTGTCGGGCACGAGGTCGCGGACTGGATCGCGACGTACCTGACGACGCTCCCCGCATCGCTCGTGTTCCATCCAGTGCCCACGGATGTCGCGGAGCAGTTGCTCGCGGAGCCGGCGCCCGAGCGCGGTGAGCGCGTCGATGCGATCCTCGATCGCTTCGTGAGCGAGATCGGCAGCTATCCGTTCGGCAACGGGCATCCGCGATTCTCCGCTTGGGTGAACTCACCTCCCGCGGTGATCGGTGTGTATGCGCAGGCGCTCGCCGCCGCGATCAACCCGAGCGTTGCCGGCGGCAATCACGCTGCGGTCTGGATCGAGCGCGAAGTCCTCCAATGGTTCAAGTCGATTTTCGGCTTTCCGTCCGAGAGCATGGGGCTCCTCGTGAGCGGAAGCTCCGCGGCCGCGATCACCGGCCTCGCGGTGGCGCGACACTCCGCCGCTACGCGACGCGGCTGGGACATGCGCCGCGACGGCGCGCACATCGTCGACGCGAGCGGCAAGCCGGTGCGGATGCTCGTCTACGAAACGGCCGAGGCGCACTCATGCCATCAAAAGGCCATCGAGCTGCTCGGCATCGGCAGTGCGCAGCTGCGCGTCGTGCCGAGCGATGGCGAGCTCTCGATGCGAATCGAGGCGCTCGATGCGATGCTCGCTGAAGACATCGCGATGGGTGCGCTCCCCGTTGCCGTCATCGCGAGCGCCGGAACCGTCAACACGGGCGTGATCGATCCGCTCTCCGCAATCGCCGACGTGTGCGCGAAGCACGGCGTCTGGATGCACGTCGACGGCGGCTACGGTGCGCCGGCGATCATGACCGCTGAATATCGCGCGGAGCTCGCGGCGATCGGACGCGCCGACAGCGTCGGCATCGACGCGCACAAATGGATGTACGTGCCGGTCGATGCGGGCGTCGTCCTCGTGCGCGATGCGAAGCTGATGCGCGACACCTTCAGCCTCGTGCCGCCCTATCTCCGGAGCGACGACGACAGGCACGGCGTGCAGGGGCCGCCGTGGCTCAGCGAATACGGCTCGGAGCAGACGCGCCCCTTCCGAGCGCTCAAGGTGTGGATGGCGCTCCGCTACTTCGGCACGTCGGGCTACGCCTCGCTCATCGCGCACGACGTAGCGATGGCTCGCGCCTTGGCTGCGCGCGTGCGCGCGGCGCCCGACTTCGAGCTCTGGGAGCCGCAGGGGCTGAGCATCGTCTGCTTCCGCGCCACGCCCGCATCCCTCGCCGGCGACGACGCCGCCGTCGATGCGCTCAACCAGCGCATCCTCGCCGCCGTTCAACTCGGCGGCGAGGCCTTTCTCTCGAGCACCGTGCTGCGCGGCCGCACCTGGCTGCGCTCGTGCATCGTCAATCCCGGCACGCAGCTCGACGACATCGCGGCCGTCTTCGACACGATCGCGAAGTCGCTGGGCAGCTTCTCCTAGACGCGTCCCGTAGCCGCTATTTGTAGAGCCGGTAGCGCTTCGTCGCGAGTTGGAAGGCGACGGCCGGTGCGAGCGTCGCGTCGATCAGCGAGTCCGGATCCGCACCAGCCTGAAATGCTTCGCGCGCGCCGCGCGTGCCGTAGAGCTGATTGAAGCCCTTCTGCTGAAAGCGCACCGAGTCGCCGTTCGTCTGGATGATGGCCCAGAGGAGATCGGCGCCGAGGCGCGCGGTGTTGAGGCGGTCGCGATCGGTGATGATGATGTGAATGCCGTGGACGGACACGCCGCCGTACTTGTCGTCGCCGGGATGAACCGGAGTGAATCGCTCCTCTTCGAACTTCACGCCGGGGAGCTCGCGTCCCTTGAGCAAATCCACCGCCTTCCTCGCATCGAGCCAGGGCGCACCGACGTGCTGGAACGCCTCGGGCGTTCCCCGCCCCACCGAGATGTTGGTCGCCTCGAGCCAGACGACGCCGGGATAGAGCGTCGCGCTCGTGAGATTCGGCATGTTTGGCGACGGCTTGATCCATGGCAGCTTGGTCTGGTCGAACCAGTCGACTCGACGCCATCCGATGACCTTGATGACCTTGAGGTCCGCGTGAATCCCCAGCACGTCATTGTAGAAGAGCGCGAGCTCACCCATCGTCAGCCCATGACGCGTCGGAATCGGATAGAGAGCCGTGGGGGTCGCCGCGCGCGTCGCGCTGTGCGTCCCCGCGTAGGCGAAGCTCGAGTCGAGAATCGGTCCCTCGACGTGCTCGCCGGTGATCGGATTCGGACGATCGAGTACGATCACGCGCACGTGATTCGCAGCGGCGGCGCGCATCGCATAGACCATCGTCGCCACGAAGGTCCACGGTCGCGCGCCGAGGTCCTGCATGTCGATGAGGAGGACGTCGATGGTCTTGAGGATGCTGTCCGGGGGCGCGAGCGTCGTCGCGCCGTACAGCGAATAGATCGGGACCCCGCTGCGCAGATCCTTCCCATTCGCCAGATTCGTTCGGTCCTCGGTGCCTCGGATGCCGTGCTCGGGAGAGAAGAGCGCGACCAGCTTCGGCCCCGTGCCCGGATGCGCCGCCGCTCGTCGAGTAATGAGATCGATGTCGCTCACGCCGTGCTCGTCGACTCCCGTCTGATTCGTCAACAGCCCGATACGCTTGCCATCGATGAACTCTGCGCTGTCGTGCACCAGCACGGAAATTCCCGGACGCGCGTGACCGGCGCCCTGTCTCGCGTGTTCGTGTCCGGCGCCGCCGACACAGGCCGCAGCGATGGCCAGTGTCGCGAGTGAGCTCTTTCTCGTATATCGATTCATTCCCTCTCCGATTTGAGCCGATGACGCCACAAGATACATCGCGCGCCGTGCGCCGACACTCTCTCCGCCTCCACGCACCAGGTGCCGCCGAATGAAGCTCACTGCGATCGACTGGGCGATCGTCGCCGCGTATTTCACGCTCTCGACCGGCATTGGATTCTACTTCACGAAACGCGGCGGCGAGAGCCTGAGTGAATACTTCCTCTCGGGCCGCGACGTTCCGTGGTGGCTCGCCGGCGCCTCGATGGTCGCCACCACGTTCGCCGCCGACACCCCGCTCGTCGTGACGGGGCTCGTCGTCGCCAATGGCGTCGCCGGCAACTGGCTCTGGTGGGATTTTCTGATGAGCGGGATGCTCACCGTCTTCTTCTTCG
>JBDTOD010000225.1:0-5090 GCA_039933415.1 bacterium | reverse complement strand
AGAGTCTTCGACTCTGACCCCGCCTCAACCTTCCCAATGGGGTCAGAGTCTTCGACTCTGACCCCGCCTCAACCTTTCTCCATAGATGACCAAGCAACGCCGCCTCCTCATCGCCGCCGGGATCGCCGTCCTCGCGCTCGCCGTACTGGCGTTCGTCCGCTCGCGCCCGCACGACCTCGTCCTCATCGGGGTGGTCGACGCCGACGAAACCGTCGTCACCCCTCCGGTTTCGGCGCGGGTGGACTCGCTCTGGGTGGAAGAGGGGAGCGAGGTGAAGGCCGGTCAGACCCTCGCGACCCTCGACCGCGGCGAGCTCGCGGCTCAGGCGATGGCTGCCGGAGCGTCGGCGGCGAGCATGCGCGCGCAGCTCGATCAGGCGAGCGTGAGTGCGCGCCAGACGGCCGGCGAGAGCGAGAGTGCAGTCGCCGGCGCACGGGCCCGACTCGCCTCTGCGCACGCCGACGTCACTCGACAGGAGGCCGAGCTCGCTCGGCTCAGGGCCGAGGCGGGACGAGCGACCACGCTGGCGGCGAGCGGTGGGATCTCGCCGTCAGAGCTGGAGCGCGCGACCACGTCGCTGCATGTGCAGGAGCAGATGCTCGCCGCGGCGACCCAGAGTCTGCGCGCGGCGGAGGCCGACGTGCGACGCGCCGAAGCGGGCGAGCTCGCAACGCGAGCGGCGGCGGGAAGCGTCGCGTCGACGCGCGCGCGGTTGCGAGGTGCGCAGGCCGACAGCGCCGCGGCGAGCGCGCGGCTCGGCTACACCGAGCTCCGCGCGCCGGTGAACGGCGTCGTGCAGGTGCTCGCCGCGCGACGTGGTGAGCTCGTGGGACCAGGGTCACCCGTCGTCGTGCTCGTGAACACGGACCGCTTATGGGTGCGAGTCGCTGCACCGGAGAGTGAGGCGGGCGGCGTGTCCGTCGGCGACTCGCTCGAGGTGCGCTTTCCGTCGGGAGCCACGACACGCGGACGCGTGATCAGCAAGAGCGCCGAGGGGGAGTTCGCGACCCAACATGACGTGAGCGCGAGCAAGCGGGACATCAGGGCCGTCGCGTTCAGAGTCGCGATCCCGAATCCCAGGCACGTCGTCGTGCCGGGAATGACGGCGAGCGTCGTGCTGCCGACGGCGCACAAGTGACGACGCACTTTCAAGGGCGACCGAAGCCGCGCGATGGTGTGGCCGATCCGGCGATTGTCGTCGAGCACGCGGTGAAGGTCTACGACAAGCTCACCGCGGTGGACGACGTGTCGTTCACCGTCGCGGCCGGCGAGACGTTGGGACTGCTCGGCCCCAACGGCGCTGGCAAGAGCACGTTGATCCGGATGATGACGACCCTCGTGCCGATCACGAGCGGTCGCGTGATCGTCGGCGGGCACGACGTCGCGCGCGAGCCTGACGCGGCGCGGCTCAAGATCGGAGTCATCCCGCAGGCGATGACGACCGACACCGATCTGTCGATCGAGGAGAACCTCAGCATCTACGCCAAGCTGTACGGCGTGGAGAAGGTGGAGCGCAAACGCGCGATGGACGAGTTGCTCGAGCTCGTGCATCTCGCCGATCGGAGGAAGTCGCTGGTGGGCACACTGTCCGGCGGCATGCGACGCAGGGCCGAGCTCGCGCGCGGGCTCGTGCACAGTCCGGACATTCTCTTTCTCGACGAGCCGACGACGGGACTCGACCCCGTGTCGCGCGCCGACGTATGGGAGATGATCACCAAGCTGCGGCAGGCGCGTGGGCTGACCGTGCTGATCACGACTCACTACATGGACGAAGCCGATCGCCTGTGCGATCGGATCGCCATCGTGGACAAGGGAAAGCTCGTCGCGCTCGACACGCCGCGCGCGCTCAAGGACGCCGTGCCTGGCGCAACGGCGATCGAGGCGAGAATGGATGGAGCGCCCGACGAGTGGGAGCGCGAACTTCGCGCGCTCGACGGCGTCGAGTCGGCGCACGCGCTCGGCGGCAACACGTGGCGTCTCGTCGTGGACGACGCGGGCAGCTCGGCGACTGCGCTCGTCTCGCACGCGCAGGCGAGGGGTGTGGCGCTCCAGAGCTTGAGCGTGACGTCGACGACGCTGGACGACGTGTTCGCGCACTACACCGGGCACGCGCTCGGATGAACCGACAACGCGTGTCGGCGATCGTCGAGCGAGAGCTGCGCAAGTTCATGCGCACGCCGATGATCCTGTTCATGGTGCTGCTCATGCCGCTGATGCAGCTGTTCGTGCTCGGGAACGCGTTCGGCGGGCGGGCCACTCACCTGAATCTCGCCGTCGTGGATGAAGACGGTGGGCCGGCGGCGCGACGCGTGCGCGAGGCGTTGTATGCGCTCGAGACCAATGGCGACATGGTGCGGCCTGTCGTCTATGGCACCGAGCAGCAGGCGGCCGACGACGTGCGGCGTGGCGTCGTGCAGGGGGCGCTCGTGATTCCTGCGCAGTTCTCGCGGCGGGTGTATGCCGGCGAGAATCCGCATGTCGGGCTGCTGCTCGACAACACCGACAACGTGCTATCGGGAACGCTGCGGTCGTATACGGCAGGCGCGGTACAGCGTGCGTCGCGCGAGAGGGTTGCTCCGTCGCGCGTGGCGAGTGTCGTCGCGCTGGATGCGGTGGAGCTGTATCCATACGTGCCCTACATGCGGTACATGCTGCCTGGCGTCATCTCGCTCGGGTTGTTCATGTCGGCGATGATCGGCGGGGCCATTCTGTATCTGGATGACAAGCAGCGCGGGGTGCACGAGGGGTATCTCGTCACGCCGATCACGAAGGGGGAGCTCGTGATCGCGCAGATCCTGTCAGGGACGATCAAGGCGACGGTTGGCGGGGTGCTGCTGGCGCTGGTCGGTGCACTGTCTGCCGGGGCGACGTCGATATTGGAGCCGGCACGGCTGTTGGCATTGTTGGTATTGGTGGTGCTGACGTCGGTGGCGTTCATGGCGATGACGTCGTGCATCGTGGCGCGGATGAGCAATCCGATCATGCCGCGCGCCATTTTCGGGATGTTGAATACGCTGCTGTATTTCCCGTCTGGCGCCGTGTATCCCACGCAGGGGTTGCCAGGATGGTTGAAGGTGATCGCGCGGCTCGACCCTTTCACGTATTCGGTGCATGCGCTGCGCGTGCTCCTACTGAAGGGTGCGGCTGTTTCCGTGTTGATGCCGGATCTGTTGTTCCTGGCGGGGTTTGCGGGGGTGATGGTGACGGGATCGGTGTTGTTGTTCAGGCGGACGTTGTAGTTGCTGGATGCGGGATGCGGGGTGCGGGGTGCGGGATGCGGCAGCGCGTCGACAGTGACACTCCGGGCATCGTACCACGTAGTGCCACCTCGACTCCCTCAACGACGAGGTCGACGTGTCCCGTTCCACCGCGATTCGAACGCTCATGTTCGTCGTATCGTCAGCGCTGTTCTGCCGGAACGCGCCGGCCCAGGCGTCACACGACGCTTCCGACCGAGCCGCGTTCGTCGCGTGGGCGCGAAAGACGGCCATCCCGATCGGCTCATTCGACGAGCGTGACTCGCGCCTCGACCCGGCGCGCGTCGGTAGCTTCACGCGCGACACCCGCGTCGTTGGGATCGGCGAGAGCGTTCACGGCACCCACGAACTGATGCTCCTCAAGTCGCGGATGACCGAGCAGCTCATTCTGCACGGACGCGTGTCCGCCGTCGTGCTCGAGTCGGGCCTCGCGGAGGGACGGGTGATCGACGCATGGGTCACTCGTCAGACGGACTCCACGCCCGATTTCGCACGATCACTCTCCTATGGATGGGGACAGCAGAGCGAGACCATCGCCGCGCTGCGCCAACTTCGCGAGCACAATGCGCGCGTGCCCGTCGCACGGCGAGTTCACTTCTACGGGATGGACCTTCCCGCGAATGGCGGGGGCAGCCTCCTCCCCGCCCTCGCGCCCGTGTGGTCCTACCTCGACGATGTAGATCCAGCGTTCGCTGCGGAATCCCGCGCGCGGCTCATGCCGATCGCCACGATGTTGGCGAGCGAGGGTTACGGGATCGTCGACAAGTACGCCGCAGCCGGCGCCGCGCGCGACACGCTGCGCGTGCAGCTCGACGCGCTCGTGCAACGCTTCCGTGCGAACGAGCGCGCGTATGCGTCGCGGGCGCCGAGCGATCGGTACGCGTGGGCGCTGCGGCTGGCGGAGGTCGCGCGACAGACAGAGGTCGCCGTGCGAATCGGCTGGAACGACGCGAGCAATCCGCGCGACAGCGCGATGGCCGAGAACGTCGGGTGGATCGTGGCTCGCGAACACGCTCGTGGCGTGGTCGTCGTCTGGGCGCACGACCTGCACGTGGGGCGAGTGCCAATCGGTGGGCCGATCTTCGCGTCGCGCGGCGGGGCGCCGAGCGTGACCAGCATGGGCGAGCGGCTCGCCCGGTCGTTCGGTCGTGCGTACGTGCCGATCGGTACGGCATTCCGTCGTCACACCGCCGACTCCGCGTTCGTCCTCGACTCAGCCAGTGCGGACGATGCGCTCGCTCGCGTGGACATCCCGCGCTACCTGCTCGACCTCACGCGTGCGCCGCACCAGGGTCCGGTCGCACGCTGGCTACAGGCGACTCGATTGAAGCGTGCCGAGGACGGATACGTCGCGACAAGCGTTGGGCGCGCCTACGACGCGATCGTGTACGTCGACTCGATCGGTCCGTCGAGAGCCGGCGGCGCTCAGGGCACCTGCTGCGACTTGCCGTAGTCGCAGTACGTCTGCCGAGGCATTCGACCAGGCGTTCCGCGGATGTCGGCCTTGCCGAGACGCGCGCGAAAGCCGCTCCAGGACTCCAGAGCGGTCGGCGTCACCTGCGTCGGAACCACCTTGAGGTCGCCGCGGTCTCGCGCCACGCGGTTCGCATTCCAGACGTCGCTGCCTCCCACCCTCACGCCGGCGTAGACCGCGCCCCGCTGCAGGTCGGGGACACCGTCTTCCGTCATCGCGATCATCAGGAGATTGTCCGCCTCTTCCCGCTCGCACGGCTGAAACCAATACAGATAGTCGTGCACGATGGCAGCGCGCTCGTGCTCGCCCACCGGCGAAAGCTCGGTCCAGAGAAAGCGTGGAATGCTCGCGAAGTCGGT
>JBDTOD010000224.1:0-5115 GCA_039933415.1 bacterium | reverse complement strand
AGGTGATCGGAGCCCGCCTTGCTCGCCGAGTAGGGGGAGTTCGGCGCGTACGGCGTGGTCTCGTCGAAGTGGCCGGATGCTCCCAGCGAGCCGAACACCTCGTCGGTCGAGACGTGGAGGAAGCGGAACTCCGCGCGTCGGGTCTTGGACAGCTCGTCCCAATAGCGCCGCGCCTGTTCGAGCAACGTGAAGGTGCCCACCACATTCGTCTGGATGAACGCGGCGGGGCCGTCGATCGAGCGGTCGACGTGCGACTCCGCGGCCAGGTGCATTACGGCGCTGGGCTCGTAGCGGGTGAACAGCGTCCCGAGCGCCGCCGCGTCGCAGATGTCCACCTGCTCGAAGTGGTGGCGAGGGTTCGCGACCACGGGAGACAGCGATTCCAGATTTCCCGCATATGTCAGCTTATCGACGGTTACGACAGTGGCGTCGGACTCGGCGATCAGCTTGCGTACGAGTGCGGAGCCGACGAAGCCGGCGCCGCCGGTGACGATGATGCGGTCCGGGATCATGGGCGGCAAGGACGAGGCGGGCAGGGCGAGACAGTGCGGGACGGGCGGCTTCGTTGTCGGCATGAACGACCAGCTGCTCAATCCGATCGCGCCACGGACCGCTCAAGTATCGCACTTCCGGCAGCGCCGTGCTGGTACGTCGGCGGGCGTATGCGCTAGTGCGTATCGTTCGGAATACGCCGGACCACCGAGGATCGTCATTCCATCAACCAGCACGCCGTCCGACGCCCCCGTCGCATGGCGATTCGACCTGCTCGACGTGGGCCGCGACATCCGCGGCACGCCTATGCGGTCCATCGGTCTCTCCATGGCGCGCGCGCGCGCATGAACGGGAACGGCAGCGATACCTCCGAGCTGGGGACAAGACGTCCGCACGACACCGAGCGCCCGGACGTGGAGACCTCCTCCGATCGCTACGTGACGCACCGGTTCGCCGGGCCGACCGGGCGCTGGCTGCTCGAGCAGCAGTCGCGCGCGGTGGGGTCGCTACTGGACCGGATGGGGCCCGCGTCGCGGCGCGTGCTCGAGGTTGGAGGCGGTCACGGGCAAATCACCCCCCTGCTGCTGAAGCGGGGCCATGACGTCGTGATGCACGGAAGCTCCGATACCTGCTTCGGGCGGATCGAAGCCGCACGACGCGCGCACCCCGATCGGCTCACGCGGTGCGTGGCGAGCTGGAGGGCGCTGCCATTCGCCGACGCGAGCGTCGACGCTGTAGTCGCCCTGCGGTTGCTCGGGCACGTGACGCACTGGCGCGATCTGCTCGCCGAAATGACGAGAATCGCGTCGCGATTCGTCATTGTCGAGTTCGCGCGCAAGAGTGACCTGCTCGCGCTCCAGTCGGTGCGCGACGCCGCGTTTGCCTTCAAGCGTCGCGCGGAGGGCACCACTCGTCCGTTCTTCGCGTACGCGGAGGGGGCACTCGTGGCGGAGCTCGGAGCGCACGGCTTCGCGCGAGTCGCGACGGTGGGACAGTTCGCCGTGCCGATGGTGCTGCACCGCGCGATGCGCAGCCCGGCGCTCTCGGCGGCGCTCGAGGGATCGCTGCGCGCAGTCGGAATCGGCGATCGGCTGCGCTCGCCTGCGCTCCTCCTCGCCGAGCGCAGAGCGGCCCCTCCATCGCCGCCGTGACGGGCGCTCGTCCGCTCAACGTCCTGCACACGCTGCGCAGCTTGCGCGTTGACGGCGTCACGAAGGTTGTGCTGCGCAACGTAGCACGGTTGGACCGCGAGCAGTTCCGGCACCACGTGTGTGTGCTGATTCCCGATCTTCAGCTTATGGACGAGTGTCGCGCTGCGGGCGTCGAGCCGCACGTCATCGACCACCGCGGGGCAGGCTCGATCCCATCGACGATCCTCCGGCTTGCAAGGCTGATGAACGAGCTGTCGATCGACGTCGTGCACGCCAATCGCACGCTCGATCTCGCGCTCGCGGGCTCCGCCGCGCGCCTGCGCGGCGTGCCGGTCGTCTCCACGCTGCACTGGCTTGGCCGGATGGCCGACCATCCCGAGGACGAGGGCACGTCGCTCGCGCGTCGGGCCGAGGAGATGTCGCCGGTGGTGCTCAACCGCGCGCTCGCGCGTCGCATCGTCGCGGTCTCCGACGCGGTGAAGCGGAGCTTTGCGTCGCTGCCCGGCTTTCCCGTCGAGCGGGTAGAGGTCGTGTATCCGGGGCTCGACATCGCGGGCGCGCCGGCGCCCGATCCGCTGCTGCGCGAGCGGGCGCGCGAGGCACTCGGCATCTCCGCGACGGCGCCGGTGCTACTGAACGTGGGACGGCTCGAGGCGGTGAAGGGACAGCGCCAGCTCGTGCCGATGATGCTGCGGGTGCGTGCGCGGTTGCCCGACGCGCGGCTGCTCATCGCGGGCGACGGCGACCTGCGCGAAGAGCTCGCGCGACAGGTCGCAGAGGCAGGGCTCGAGGGCACCATCCAGCTGTTGGGATCGCGTGCCGACGTGGATACGTTGCTCGCTGCGGCCGACGTGCTAGTGCTCGCGTCGGAGAGTGAGGCGGCGCCGCTACCGCTGTTCGAGTCGATGCGCGCCGAGCGGCCCGTCGTCGCGACCGGCGTGGGCGGCGTGGCGGAGATCGTGCGCGATGGCGAGACGGGGCTCGTCGTGCCGCGGGGAGATTCGCTGGCTATGGCCGACGCGGTGCTGCGGATCCTCGAGACGCCAGGGCTTGCCGCCGCGATGGGCTCGGCTGGACGCCGACGGGCGCTGGAGCGGTTCGACCTATCGCACTCGCTGCGGGCGCTCGAGCGAATCTATCGCGAGGTGGCGGCCGCAGGCCCGCGTTTCCACGTCGCTACGGGCGCAGGGCGATAAGACAGCGGGGATGCTGCGCGTAGATCGAACAGGTGAAGCCGCGCGCCTCGAGCACGCCACGAATCGACTCCATCGTGGCCGGGGGATGCAGCTCGATCTTCATTGTGCGCACGCAGTCGAGCCAGTCAGCCGGTTCAGCGAGGATCGCTGCCTCCGCGCCCTCGACGTCCATCTTCACGTAATCCACCTGAGTAACGCCGTGCGCGGCGAGAATGGTGTCGACCCGCACGGCCGGTGCGCGGCGCGGCCCCGTGTCACCGCTCACGGCGAACGCATCGTCGCCGTCGCCGCCATAGGCGATCTCGCCGTCGTGCGTCCACACCGCGGCGTGCACGAGCCGCACGCGCTCGCCGTACGCCGCGGTGTTGAGTTGCGCGAGAGCGAAGTTCGCCGCGTCCATCTCCACGCCGATCACCCGCGCCGTGGGATGCACCTGGGCGAGATGGGCGACCGTGTATCCGACATTGCTCCCCAGGTCCAGGATGAGCGCGCCCTCACGCAGCGCCACGGGCGGGAGATGGAACTGCGACACGAAGGTGTACTTGAACGTCCACACATCCTGCGACGGGCGGCACAAAACCGGGAGCCCGTTGAGCGCACGTACCCGCAGCGGCACCGGTGGACCGCGCGAGGCGGCGGGAGAGGACCATGCCTTCTCGAGTCGAAGGCGGGCGTAGCGGACCATGTCGAGCGGTGTCTCCATCGCGTCGCCATACGCGCGCAGCGCATTCACCGCGGCGACCACCGGCCGCATCACTCCTCCGAACATTATCTGAGGGCGGGCTCGGCCCCGACTTTCGTACGCGACGGGACGGCGTCGCCGGGTGCGGCAGCCGCTCCGCGGCGCGCGGCGTCCCACGCGACGGCACGTCGCAATCCCTCCTCCCACCCCACCGCCGGAGACCAGCCGAGCACCCGCTTCGCGCGCGAGCAGTCGAAGGCGAGCTTCGCGGTCTTGCCGAGCAGCAGCGTGCGCGTGGTGGGCGGCTTGATCCGCAGCACGGCGGCGGCGCGCTCCACGCCGAAGCCGATCATCCACGCGACGGGCCGGGGGATCGTCTTGATCTCGAGAGGCCGGCCGGTGAGCTCGGCGAGCCGGCGTACGAACTCGCGCTGGGTGGGAATGTCGTCGTCGATGATCGTGAGAACGTGTCCCGGCGCGTCCGGAGCGGTGGCGGCGTGCCAGAGCGCATCTACCACGTTTCCGACGTAGGTGAGCTGGAGCGGCACCTCGCCATCGCCGAACACGGTATAGCGGTCGCCTTTGAGCGAACCGATGTGTGGCAGGTGCTCGAGATACGGGCTGATGCCATCGCCGAACACGAGCCCGGGGCGCAGCACCACCGCTTCGATTTCACCAGCGCGATTGGCGTCGAGAAGCATCTGCTCGAGCAAAAGCTTGGCGCGAGAATAATGGCCCACGCGCTCCGGGTCGTCGGTCATCTCCTCGGTCACGACAGTTCCGTCACGCAGGCCGCCGAGTTTGAACGCGCCCATGGTGCTGGTGAAGACGAAGCGACGCACTCCCGCGCGCTTCGCCTCGTCGAGCAATCGACGGCCGCCGTCGAGATCCACACGCTCGAACTCGTCCGACGTGCCCTTCATGACGGAGGCGAGGTGATAAATAGTCTGCACGCCCTCCGCGAGGCCGTCGATGACGGCGGCATCGGCGAAGTCGCCGATCACCACCTCTACGTTCGGGCCGGCAAGCTCGCGCCCGCGCACCGGGTCGCGGGCGAGCGCGCGTACGCGAACGCCGCGCTCCGCCAGGAAGCGCACGAGGTGCCGGCCAATGAAACCGGTGGCGCCGGTGACGAGCGCCGACTCGCCGCGCTCGGATGTCGCCGCGTCGTCGCCCGAGGACAGCACCCAGCGCGCGGGTTGCGAAACCAGCGGCGACGGCTCTGGCCACAGCGCGCGCAGGATGCCAACGGCCGCTCGTCCCTCCGCGCCACTCACCGGCGCCGTTTGGCCCGCGTCGAGCGCGGCGTAGAATGCGGCGATGAGGGAATGGATTCCCTTGGTGGTATCGGTGCGCTTGGTGGCGACGCGCACGGTGGCGGCGACGGTCTGCGTCGCGAGCTGCGCCGCAGTCTCGAAGTTCTTCACGCCGTGCGACAGCGCCTTGGGAAGTTTTCGCGCGCGCTGCACGACGAGCGTCATCGTGGAAAAGTCCGCGCGCAGGGTGCCACGCGTGCAACTCACGGTCACGCTCACGTCCTCGGGACGCGCGGCGAGCGAGACGTGCATGGTGGCCGCGCCGCGCTCGCCGTCGA
>JBDTOD010000223.1:0-5122 GCA_039933415.1 bacterium | reverse complement strand
GCGGGCAGGACGTCGGCGCCCCGCTCGTCGACCGCGGAAAGCGGAACGATCTTCCGCCCGACGTGAAAGAGCTCGAGGCGCACGGGCCCAGGCGGCACGAAACGCTCGTCCACGAACACGTCCACGGAGTCGGGATGATCCACGGCGATCAGCTTCACCTCATCGGCGTACGCCGTCTCCCACAACTCTTCCGTGAGCTGGAGCACGTACTTGCCATCGCGCGGCTGGAGGGCGTCGCCGGGGATGCGCAGATACTCCTGCGATGCGCCCGCCGGTGCGAACGCGCTCGAGCCGCCCATGAGACCGAGCGGCATTCCCAGCGCGCTGCGCCACATCGCGTCCGTCACGAAGCGAAAGCGCTTCCCGTCCCACGTATAGGCGAACGCGCACGAGCCCTTCAACGTCTCGTTCTCCACGACGTCCTGATCGGTGCCGGGAAAGTAGATCGTCTGCGGCAATCCGTTCGGCCATTCGACCTTCACGACGTCGGCCTTGAGGTGCGAGCCGAGCCCAAAGTGCGTGCGCCGACCGGTCGCGACGCGAGTCTGGTAGATCTCGCCCACGCGGAGCTCGACCCGCGCGCCGATGCCGAACGCGTTGTTCTTGCCGCTTCCGTTGCGCAGTCCCTTGAGCTCGACGTTCACGGCGAGGTTGCTGTTCCCGAGCTCGTTGCGCAGCAGTCGGGGCGCGCCGGTCGCGTCGGTGAGCAGGAGATCCTCGTCGCCGTCGTCGTCGACGTCGGCCACCGCGATCGCTGTCGCACCAGCAGTGCGCGCACTCTCGGGCACGATGCTCGTCCGGTCGAGGAACTTCCCCGTGCCGTCGTTGCGGAACACCGACACGGCGCCCGAACTCTTGCCGCCGCCCGCCGAACCGACGATGAGATCGATGAATCCGTCATTGTCGAAGTCGACGAACGTCGCGGCGAGGACCGAACGTGAGCGCAGCGCCTGGAGTGCGCCGCTCGACCGGCCGTCTCGGCGAAACACGCCATGCCCGTCGTTGTGCCAGAGCGCCGGCTCGCCGCCGCTGGCGCTCGCGACGAAGAGATCGAGGAAGCCGTCGTTGTCGTAGTCCCCGACGACCGCGGCGCCCGAGCCCGCGCTGCCGGTGAGACCACTCGCCGCCGTCGCATCGCTGAAGCGCTGCGCACCGCCGTTGCGGAGGAGCTCGTCGCTTCCCTTCGCGTTCGCGAGAAAGAGGTCGATGCGCCCGTCACCATCGAAGTCGCCAAATACGGCGTCGCGCAGCTCGCCGCCGCCGGCAAGCCCGAAGCTCGCCGTGGCGTCGGTGAATGTTCCGTCGAGATTGTTCCGATACGCCGCACGACCCGCGTCGCCGACGATGAGGAGATCGAGATCGCCGTCATGGTCGAGGTCCACGAACAGCGCCTTCCGCGCGCCTTTGACGTCGCCGATCGCCGCCTTGGCCGACACGTCGTCGAAGGTGCCGTCGCCGCGATTGTGGAAGAGATGCGCGCGACCGTCACCTCCGAGCGCGAAGAGGTCGAGCCATCCGTCGTTGTCGACGTCGGCGAACGTCGCGAACGAAGCACCCTGCGGCAGCACGATGCGCGAGCGCGCGGTCACGTCCTGCATCGATCCGCGCACCACGCGATAGAGCCGCGCCGTCGAGCGCGTCGAGAGGAAGATGTCGTCGCGTCCGTCGCCATCGACGTCTCCGACCGCGAGTGCGCTCGTCGTCTCGCCTGCCGCGCTGGCGCCCGCGCTCTCTTGCGGCAGCCCCGCTTCCAGCGTGCCGTCGACGAACCTGGCGAGATCCACCGTCGCCTTGGCCCGTACGCCCCGGTTCGCAAAATCCTTTGGCGCGAAGTTGAGCACGGCCCGGCCCGGGATCGGACCGTCGGTCCACTTCACGTCCTCGAGCGACGCCTGATACGGTGCGGTGACCTCGACCACGCGCGACAGACGGCCGAACGACGTTCGCGCCTCGGCGAGCTTGCCCACTCGCAGGAGCTGGATCGTGCTGTCGACGTACGCACGCGCTTCGGCCGGCAGCTCGGGCGGGATGCGTCGCACTTCTTCCAATTGATGCACGGCGCTGTCGGCGTCGGCGTGTCGCAGGAAGGCGTCCACGAAGCGCATCCGCACCGCGAGGTTGGCCGGCGCCACGGCGAGCACGGCTCTCAGCCGATCGCGATACTTCGCCGACGACGCCTCATCGGCCGCCATTGCATCGAGCTCCGCCAGCGCGAACAGGACATGCGCGTTGCCGGTGGAATCACGCTGAAGTCGCTCGAGGGTGGTCCGTGCCTCGGCCGTTCGGTTCGTGAGCGCGTACAGGCGCGCGAGTGCGAGAGCGATCTCGGCGCTGGCCGGATCGAGCTTGCGCGCGCGGTCGAGCTGTGTCTCCGCCTCGGCGAATCGGCCAGCCTGCAAATAGGTGAGCCCGAGGCTGGCGAAGCCGAGCGGATCGTCGGGCGCGAGCTCGGTGAGCTTCTTGAACTCGGTCTCGGCCTCGGCCAGCTGGTTTCGCTGGAGGTAGCCCTGACCGAGGGTGCGGGTGGTATAGAGCTGCTCCACCGACACTTGCTCGCGCCGGCACGTGGTGGTCGAGACGGCCAGCGCGACGGCGATGACGGCGGCTCGTGCGCGCCGGCTCGAACGAGTCATCCGCGTCTCGGCGACGGTGGTTGCAGAGTGCATGGGCCAAATATCTCGACGGCCCCCGAGTAATCAATCGCATCGACCAAACCGCGGACTCGCCACGCGTCCGCTTCGCACGTTGCCGGCACGAGCGACGACGCACGATCATTCGATTGCGGGACGCGTGACACGACGCGATACTGTCGCGCGCGCTGGCGGCTGTGCGGCGCGATTCGTCAACTCTCTGGAGGGAAACCGTGATCTCACCGCGATGGACGTTGGCTCGGGTCGGCCGGCTCTCGGTCGCCATTGCCCCGGTGATCGCGCTGGCCTGTCGCAGCGTGGCACCCGCGACGAGCACGACGCCCGGTCCGACCACGATGCGCGCGCCGACCGTGCTGCCCATCCCCTCGTCGATGCGAATCGATGGGGGCACACCCTTCATGATCAACGCCACCACGCCGATCGTCGTCGAGGGAGGTGAGTCCGCGGCGGGCGTCGCGCGCTCCCTCGCCGCGCTGCTGCGTCCCTCCACGGGCTACCCGCTGGCGATCGTGTCGGCGGCCGAGGCCGGCGGACAGCCGGCGATCAGGCTCGTGCTCCGTGCCACCGGAGCACCGGTCACGGACGAGCGCTACGACCTGACCGTGACGGCGAGCGGAGCGACGCTCACGGCGTCGCAGCCGGCGGGCCTCTTTCGCGGTATCCAGACGCTGCGTCAGCTCCTGCCGTCTGAGGTGGAGTCGCACATGAAGATGAGTCGCACGCCCTGGACGATCCCCGCCGTGACCATCCAGGACGCTCCGCGGTTCGCCTGGCGTGGCTCGATGCTCGACGTCGGGAGGCACTTCTTCACTGTGAAGGAGGTGAAGCAGTACATCGACGTGCTGGCGCTGTACAAGATGAACGTGCTGCACCTGCATCTGAGCGACGACCAGGGCTTCCGCATCGTGATCAACTCGCGTCCTCGGCTCACCGAGATCGGCAGCGTCACGCAGGTGGGCGGGGGAGAGGGAGGTTTCTATACGCAAGCGGATTACTCGGAGCTCGTGCGGTACGCGCAGGAGCGGTTCATCACCGTGGTGCCGGAAGTCGACATGCCCGGCCACACCAATGCCGTGCTCTCCGCCTACCCGGCGGTGAGCTGCAGCGTTCGTCCGTCGTTGCCGTACACGGGCACCGACGTGGGGTGGAGCACCTTCTGCGTGGACAGCGCCGAGAGCTACGCGATCGTCGATGACATCGTGCGGGAGATCGCCGCGATCACGCCGGGCCCGTACTTCCACGTAGGCGGCGACGAAGTGCACACGCTCAAGCGCGAGCAGTACGTGAAGTTCGTCGAGCAGGCGCAGCAGATCGTCACGAAGCACGGCAAGCGCATGATCGGCTGGGAGGAGGTCGCCAAGGCTCGGCTGCTTCCCACGTCCATCGCCCAGCATTGGGCGAGCGACACGGCCCGGCTCGCGCTGCAGTACGGCGCGAAGGTCCTCATGTCGCCGGCGAAGAAGACCTACCTCGACATGAAGTACACGGCGGACAACGCGCTCGGTCTCACCTGGGCGGCAATCATCGACGTGCGCGATTCGTACGACTGGGATCCGGCGACGTACCTCGCCGGCGTCGGCGAGGAGAACATCGTTGGCGTCGAGGCGCCGCTATGGACGGAAACGGTCCGGAACATCGGCGCGGCGTTCTGGCTGACCGTCCCGCGATTGCCGTCCATCGCCGAAGTCGGCTGGTCGTCCCAGCAGAACCGGAAGTGGGACGATTTCCGGGTGCGGCTGGCCGGCCAGTCGCGGCGGTGGCAGTACCTGGGGGTGAACTACTACCAGTCGGCGCAGGTGCCCTGGTAGCTGAGTCGGTTCCGGTTGCGCGAAAGTGTCCGGAACACGAATCAGGGGGTCAGCATCGTTGAAATCCGCTCATGGCCATGAGCGATTTTCAACGATGCTGACCCCTTGAAACGATCGGGCGTTCGCGTCGCCTTGACCCCGCCCATGGCGCGGTGGATGTTCTCAGCTTGACGCAGTCCTCTTCCCCCGACGCGCTTCCCCGCGATGGTCCCAATTCGATGAGCAATCGACGTTTCTGCCGCCGCCATGGCCTCCTCCTCACCTCGACCCTGGCGGTGCTCGGGCTCCCTCCGGCGACCGCCCGCGCTCAGGCGTTCCACCTGGAGCGGCTGCGCACCGAATACGCGAGCAATCCGATCGGCATCGACGAGCCCGCCCCGCGCCTGAGCTGGATGCTCCACGCCGACCGCCGAGGAACGATGCAGTCCGCGTACGAGATCCGCGTCGCGCGAAGCGCGGCCGATCTGGGCGGACGGTCGCTCTGGAGCTCGGGGAAGGTCGCCTCGGGAGAGTCGGTCAACCGTGCCTATGGGGGGCCGGCGCTCGAGCCGCGCACGAGGTACCACTGGCAGGTGCGCTCATGGGACGACCGCGGCCGCGCCTCGGATTGGAGCACGCCCGCGTACTGGGAGACGGGGATGATGGGGGGCGCCCAATGGAAGG
>JBDTOD010000222.1:0-5175 GCA_039933415.1 bacterium | reverse complement strand
TGGGAGTTCACGCAGAAGGACGCGCCGGACATCACGCTGTTCAGCCTTCAGGAAGCCAACCGGCTCGCGAACGGCAACACCGTGATCAGCAACTGGTGCCCCAACGGCATCAAGGATCCGAAGGACTGGACAACGTCGGTGCAGGTGCTCGAAGTGACGCCCGACAAGCGCGTCGTCTGGGCGCTGCGATCGTGGGACGAACCGGCGAATCTCGGGCCGGCGACCGTCATCCAGCTCCTGGACGAACCGAACCTGGGAAATCGCGGGGCAAGTGCGACGTTGCCAGCGGCAATGCCGGCGAAAATGCCTCCGGTGCGCAGCGCGTCAGGCACCCGACTCGCGGGGAATGGGCTCGCACAACATTCATTCCTGATGACGGGCGAGTGGGATCATCGGAACGCCGAGCAGACGATCCACGTCGTGCGCAAGGGAAAGCTGGACTGGTCCTATGGCATTCCCACGAAGGACTCCAGCGGAGCAACGCAGGAGCTCGGCGACGCCACCATGCTCACCAACGGCAACATCCTGTTCTCGCGCAAGACGGGCGCGAGTATCGTCACGCCGGCGAAGCGAATCATCTGGGACTACCCGGCCCCAAAGGGAACCGAGATCCATTCCGTGCAGGCCCTCGGCGCGGAACGCGTCGCCATGGTGATCAACGGGAACCCCGCGCGTGTCCTGATCATCAACACCGCGACGAGCGCTGTCGAGAAGGAGGTCTCGCTCCCGACGCCGAAGCCTGACGCACCACACCTCCAGTTCCGGCGCGTGCGAGTGACGCCCGACAGCACCTTTCTCGCCGCCCACCTCGATGACAACCGCGTGAGCGAGTATGACCGGGATGGAAAGCAGATCTGGTCCTTTACCACCTACAAGCCGTGGTCGGCCGTTCGACTCGACAACGGACACACGCTCATGACGTCCGCGCCGACGTCGATCGTCGAGGTGGACAAGACCGGCAACGTCGTGTGGGAGTTCTCACAGAAGAACGTCCCGGACATTCAGCTCTTCCAACTTCAGGAAGTGAGTCGTCTCGCCAACGGCAATACGATCGTGACGAACTGGTGTCCGGCCAACAGCCGTGATCCAAAGGATTGGCCGGGCACGGTGCAGGTGCTCGAGATCACGCCGGACAAGCGGGTCGTCTGGGCTCTCAGCCAATGGAAGGAGCCCGACCTGGGGCCTTTCTCGTCGATGCAATTGCTCGATTCGCGTCAGATTCGCTAGCGAGGCGGATAGCGAGACCATGATCACGCTGGCGATGGCATTCGTGCTGCTCCTGCCGCAGGCCATCGCACCAGGCACCGATGCACCCGCGTTCGCGCTGGCGCAGATCGCCGTGGCGCGACCGCGAACCGATTTGCGCTTCAATCCCCTTCAGGTGGAAGTGGCCGCGCCGCGCTTGAGCTGGGAGCTGGTGGCGACGGACCGCAGCGTTCGCGGCCAACGACAGACTGCCTTCGAGGTCATCGTCGCGTCGAGCCGCGAGGCGCAGACGAGCGGCCGCGCTGATCTGTGGTCGAGCGGTGTCGTGCGCTCGGACGCGTCGCACATCACGTACGGCGGGCCGCCCCTCGCGTCGCTCGCGCGCGCGTTCTGGAAGGTGCGCGTGAGCGACCGCGATGGCCGGCTGTCCGCCTGGAGTGAGCTCGCGGAGTGGACGCAGGGGTTCACTGCTCCCGCCGCATGGGGAGCTCAGTGGATCACCGGCCGAGGAACGGAGGCGCCGCTTCCGCTGTTTCGCCGCGAGTTTCGCGTCACCCGACGAGTCGCCCGCGCACTCGTGTCGATCTGCGGCCTCGGACAGTACGAGCTGCGCGTGAACGGCGCCAACGTGAGCGACGGCGTGCTCGATCCGGGCTGGACTGACTTCTCGAAGACCTGTCTCTATCGAACCTTCGACGTGACGCCACGACTGTCGCGCGGCGAAAACACGCTGGGAGTGCTCCTCGGGAACGGCATGTATCACGTGCCGAAGACGGAGGGGCGCTACACGAAGTTCACCGGGTCGTTCGGAGCGCCCAAGCTGATCGCGCGATTGTCCATCGTCTATGCCGATGGAACGCAGTTCGACGTGGTGTCCGACACCACGTGGAAGACGGCGAGCGGACCGATCACGTTCACCAACATCTACGGCGGCGAGGACTACGACGCGCGCCTCGAGCAGGACGGCTGGGATCGCGCGGACTTTGACGACGCCGGATGGACACACGCCGCCATCGTCCCGGACGCGGGCCCCGCCCTTGTTGCGCAGGCAGAGCCTCCGGTCACGATCGTTGAGCACATGCCGACGGTGCGTATCACCGAGCCTGCGCCCGGGGTGTTCGTCTACGACCTCGGCAAGAACTTTTCCGGCTGGCCCGAGATCGAGGTCGCCGGACTGCGAGGCGCGACGGTGCGGCTCATCGGAGGTGAGCTGCTGGACGACAAGGGTATGGTGACGTTGTCCAGCATGAACGGTGGGCCCGTATGGAACGACTATACGCTCCGCGGCGGCGCCACGGAGCGATGGCATCCTCGCTTCACCTATTCCGGTTTGCGCTACGTGCAGGTGACCGGGGCCGTCCCGGCGGAGCACGCGGCGCGATTCCCTGACCGGCCGCGCGTGCGCCGCCTCAGCGGAGAGTTCATCAGCACGTCGGCGGAACGCGTTGGCACCTTCACGACGTCGGATCGCGACATCAACGCCATTCACGCGAACATTCTGGGGGCCATCCGCAGCAACCTCCTGAGCATCCTCACCGATTGCCCGCATCGCGAGAAGCTGGGCTGGCTCGAGGTGAGTCACCTCCTGGCAAGGGGGATGATGTACAATCTCGACCTCCATGCCTTCTACGAGCAGGCGGCAGAGAAGATGCGGCTGGCGCAGACTCCGTCCGGGCTCGTGCCCAACATCGTGCCCGAGTACACCGTGTTCACGGACGCCTTTCGCGATTCGCCGGAGTGGGGGAGCGCGTACATCGCCAATCCGTGGCACGTGTACGAGATGTACGGCGACGCGTCGCTCGTCGCGCGGCACTACGCAGGAATGTCGCGCTACCTGGATTACCTGCTGGGGAAGAGCGCGAACGGCTTGCTCGCCTACGGGCTTGGCGACTGGTACGACGCCGGCCCCAAGCCGCCCGGCTATTCGCAGCTCACGTCATCCGGCGTGACCGCAACAGGAACGTTGTTCATGGACGCCACGATCATGCGGCGAGCCGCAACGCTGCTCGGCTATTCCGCCGACGCCGCTCGCTTCGACTCACTCGCGCAGTCGTCCGCTCGAGCGTATCACGAGCGATTCTGGAATCCGGCGGGCTACTACGATCGAAACAGCCAGACGGCGAACGGGTTGCCGCTCGGTCTCGGCGTGGTGCCGTCGTCCGTTCGTGGTGAGGTGTTGAACGCGCTCGTTGCCGCCTTCGAGGCAACGGACTATCGCGTGACCTCAGGAGAAACCGGGTTCCCCTTCGTGATCTCCGCGCTCTCCGACAACGGACGTGCCGACGTCCTGATGCGTGTGCTCAGGCAGCGACGTGCCGGCGGCTACCTGTATCAGGTGGATCACGGTGCGACGACACTCACCGAAGCGTGGGACGCCTATTCGCGCTCGTCGCAAAACCAGGCCATGTTCGGCCACATCGAGCGGTGGTTCTGGGAAGGTCTTGCGGGCATCAACCCCGACAGTGCAGGCCCGGGCTTCGGGCGCTTCGCGATACGGCCCCAGTTCGTCGACGGGCTCGATTCCGTGAGCGCCGCCTATCACACGACGCATGGGTTGATCGAGACCAGCTGGACGAAGCGCCGCGGGATGGTGACGATGCGCGTATCGGTGCCGGTCAATACGATCGCCACCATCTACCTGCCAACCGGTACCGTGGAGGCGATCACGGAGGGCGGCGTCGCGGTTCGCCGCGCGCGCGGGGTCACGGCCGTGCACGTCTCCGGAGACAGGGTGGCGGTCGAGGCAGGATCGGGGCACTACCAGTTCGTCATCGCGAGATGAGCAGCAATCGCGTTTCGCCGGGTGCGAGCGCGAGCGTCAGGCGAACATGGTCCCTGCCAAACATCTCACTGGACAGGCGATCGGCCGTACCGTCGCTCGCATTCCACAGTTGAACGGTGCCTGCGCCTCGAAGGGACACCGCAGTGGAGATCGGCGTTGAGCCTTCGTTGAACAGGAAATACACGTCGCCATCGTTCAGGCGTCGATGCAGATATCGCAAGCCAGCGCTCGGCATCGTCAGCGAGACATCGGGTTCCGGCAGGGCGGCCGCCAAGCGATCACTCCAGCCGTTGACGGAGTCCACCACCGCCCACGACAGATCAGGCGCGCCCTCGGCGTGCAGGAACGTTCGTCCGCTCGTGGTACGCGGCGTGCGGCCGAGGAACACGACCTTGCCACCGGCTCGCGCGAACGCGCGAAGCTTTTCCAGTGCCCCCTTCGACAGGACGCTGACGGAAGGAACGAGCACCGTCCGATAGCCCTGTCCGCTCTGGTTCACGAGCGTTGCGCCCTTCTGTGCGAGCACCGACGTCAGCGACGTCTCATCCACCCAATCGAAGTCGCGCTGACGCTCCAGCAGAGTGCGGGCGATCTTCAGGTTCGACGAATCAGCCGCCGCATCGCCGAGCCACAGGCTCGATGTGGGATAGAAGAGTGCGACGTCAGCCATTGGACGGCCGCGCGACAGCACGTACGAGAGCCGGTGCGTGTAGCTGTTGAGCGCGGGGAATCCTGGATCGCCGAGATAGCCGTTCGTGGCGATGGTGCCGCGCGCCGATGACAGGAAGAACATGAACTCGAACAGATTGATGCCACGGACGATCTGATGATCGATCACCCACTTCGCCTGAACGATGCTGGGCGCGGGGCGGAATGCGGCGAAGCTCTCGCTCAGCGCGCGCGGCCGGCCGAACAGATGTGCCGCGGACGAGGCCAGCTTCGGAAAATCCGCCGGTGCGCTGTCGGGCCAGATCTGATTCCAGATCACGTCGATGCCGGGGATCTGCACATGCCGCATGTCGCGGAAGTAGTCGCCTTCCGAGCGCGCGAGCTGGATGGCCTTGTCTTCGTGATTCAAGTGCGTCGTGTGCTCGACCCCGCGCTGCGCCATCCAGTCCGCCTGCACGCGGAAGAAGTTGTCACCGAATAGCGCAGACCACACATCCCAGTAGTCGGCCTTTGCGCGG